>JBAPXA010000178.1:0-29252 GCA_049283975.1 Pyrinomonadaceae bacterium
CTTGAAGAGGAACACCCCTTAAGGTGACGAGGCATTCTAGGGCGCGCCAACAGAACCGTCAAGTAACTTCCTGATCAGCTTGTGTTGCGCGCCCTTGAAAGAGCTTCAGGACACTAACGGATGGAATAGCGAGCTAACGTGCGCGGGAAGATTCTGACACTTGCCGGCATCGTGGCGATTGTCATTGGCTTACCCATCAACATCTCCTTGGCCTTCATGTTATAGACGGCTCCGTTGAGATCATTGTCCGGACTGATTGCAACTCCTTTGAGGGCTGCGCCAATGAATGCTCCTTTGCTGCGGGAGTAGGAAAGAATTCCAGCGTCTAAAGTCGCATTTGTAGAAGCGGCAGCCTCGCGACCTACCGGACCAGCAACAATCCCGGCCTCACCACCCATTTCAAATTTGTCCTCCAGCAAACCCTTCACGCCATCTTCATTCATTATCAAAAATACGTAGTCGTTTTTCTGCGCCCCTATCTGGGCGCCAAAACTACCACCCGTAAGATTGAAGAAAGCCGGCGCACTCCAACCGTTCTTTTGCCGCTTGCTGATGACTCCCTGGCCACCCCGGCCGCCGAAGATGAATGCTGCTTTAATGACGCCAGGAAAAACGGCAATTGCCTCAGCTTTGTCCAATAATTCCTTGGGAATTGCCTTATCGCGGACGTTCATGATTTCGGTAAAAACTTTCGCAGCATCGCTGGCGTGGCGTCCTGCATCCTGCATGCGCGATTTGTTTTGTGCGGGGGTTGCAATCGCGACACCCATTAGCAGCAACGCGACACTTAGACTAATTCCGCCCCTTCTTCTTGCAGATCGTTTCATTACTTCACTCCTTCATCGGACATTTCGAGTCCTCATTGTTTACTTTCTGATCGCAAATGTCAGCTTAGCCCATCTAGCTTATTCAGCCTCTCATCTGCGCGTTTGGTCATCTGGATTAACACTCCGGACTACCTGTCTCTCTAATTACCTTCTGAGTACTTCTCGATAATTCGCTGGCGAACTTGGTCTGGGCTCATTTTTTTCTGCGTTTGCAGTTGATACGCGAGCAACGCTTCGTCTACACAGACGGCGCAATGAGACGCGTGCTCGTCTTCAAAGCACGAATGCAAACTCTTGTGCCCGTAGCCGCGATCACACTCGCAATAGCAGGGTAACTGTGCCAGCGTGGCTGGAATCTGTTTCGCGACCCTATAGGCATCGCGTGTCTTTCCAATGAATTTATCGGGCGCTAGCGTAGGCCCCAAGTCTCTGGCCACAACTGCCGTTTGAAAGGCAGGCACTCGTGCCGGCTGGCTAGCGTGGGAAGCATGCGACGTCGGCGGTTCTGCTGCGCTCTCCATTGCAACGGTCTTTTCCGGCGCCCTTCGCTCTGTTGCACTCTGAGACCTTATTAGTCCCACCACAACGACACTCAGGGCAAGAATAAAAATAAGTAGAGTAATCTTCTTATTCATAGACGAATCTCCAAAAGTTTTGGTTACCCCAACGAGTTTGACGTTACTCATCTTCAAGTTGACTAAACACGCGCCCTTACTATCCCACGCAATTCTCCTTTGTCCAAAGTGCCCCCGCACTTTTGACCGCGACACGGCTAAACTCAGTGCGAATGGTTGGCAGAAGCAGACTTGAGGTACTCAGCACGCAACAGGAAGCTGCCTTCAATGACGATGCTCTCTCCTACAGTCAAACCTTCCACGACCGGGTAGCGACCGTTGACTTCCTGGCCAAGTCGGACTGGCCGCATCACAAATACGTTTGGCTCTTTCGTTGCCACAAACACTACCTGCTGGTTATTGATGTTTTGAACCGCGCTCTTTGTCACCGTCGGCGTTGTCGATTTCCCACCACCCAGGGTCGCAAATGCCACGTTCACATACATGCCAATCTTCAACTGCTGGCCGGGATTTGCCAGTTCAATGCGAACCTGACCAGTGCGCGTAGCCGTATCGAGAGTGGGATCCACATACGAAACTTGCCCACGAAAGATCCTCCCCGGAAAGGATTCACTGGTGATGCTGGCGCCGCTACCAATCCTAATTCGCGCCAGGTCCTTTTCGTAAACCTGAGCCACTACCCAAACGCTCGAAACATCGGCAATACGCAAGAGCTCCTTGTTTGCTTCAACAACTTCTCCTGGATTCGCTGAGCGAGCAATGACGGATCCCGCCACTGGAGCAGGCAGCGAGACCTCGGAGTTGATCTGCGATGATGATTTGAGCCTCCCCACTTGCTGCTCGCTGAGACCGAGCAATAGAAGCTTTTGTCGCTGGGAAGCGACAAAAGCTTCTGCTGTTTTTAACTTGGTCGTGGCCTGTTCCAATTCTTCACGACTGGCGGCGCCGATTTCGAGCAACCGGGTTGTCCGTAGATGATGTTTGTGATGTTCTTCCAAATCAGCAAACGCACTCAGGTATGTTGATTGGGCCATCGCCAGCTCATTACTGAATACCACTGCAACAGACTGCCCACGTCTGACGTTTGCGCCCAATTCGACATTGACCCGCCTAACAATGCCCCCAACCAGAGACACAACTGGCGTCGTGCGATAAGCGTTTTCCCGAACCACGCCCGTTGCGGTCTGACCACCGGTGCTGTCAGCCATCAGTTGTTCGCCTACCGCCTCGATTTTGATGCCTGCTCGATCAACCATCTCCGGCGCGAGAGTTAGGGTCGGCTCAGCCGCTGCTGCCGGCACACCCGCCGCCGGTTGCTCTGAGGAGACATTACTCGGCGCGGGTACCGGGCGACCAGCGCCACTCTTACTCGATCCTAAAAAAAGCCATAGGGCGACCACACCAACTAGCAACACCGAGACTACCGCTGTAACGATTAGCAAATACTTGCGTCGGACCGCACGCCTCTCGAGCTGCCGCGCCAACTCATCCGCGGTAGGCTCACTTTGGGCTTTTAGTCCTTCTCTTTCGCTCATTTGTTTATCAACTCCGGAGAAGCTGACGCGCGCGCGATGTCTGTGCGGGCAAGGTAAGTCGCCAGCAGAGCGTCTATGTACTCATTCTCAAGTTCGATATATCGCCGTTGCTCGGTGATGTAATCGAGCAGTGTCTTCGAACCAAGCTCGTAAGTCTGCCTTAACACATCCAGATTTGAGCTCGACTGTTCCTTGACGCCTACACGGTAGATCTCCATTGCGCGGGCAGCACGTTCGTACTGCGCGTAAGCGGCGGCCACTTCGCGACGTATCGTCAGCTCAGTAAATTCCCGGCGTCGTTTGGCAGCATCCGCGTCCGCAACGGCCGCTTCAATCGCGCCCTGGTTTTTATTGCGGACAGGAAGGCTGATCGTTACTCCGAGAGTAAGAAAATTGAAAACGCCCTGGACAGGCTGCAACTGGCTGGCGTCATTGATTCCAAAAACGGGAAAGCTTGAATTCATACGCTGGTAGCCGGCATTGACACTGGCGTCGGGCCTGCCCGCCACGCGTGCCTCCACGATCCTCGCTTCGGCCAGCCTTTCAACTGAGCGCGCCATTTCCAGGTCGGGTCGAGCACGCAAAGCTTGCTCATTAGCTTCAGCGATTGGTTTGAGTGTCGTAATCAGATTATTAAACTCGCCACGAAGCCGAAGGGGTTCATCGGAGGGCATGCCGATTAGATTCCGCAATTCGAGCAGGGCGATTTCGACCTTGCCTTCGTTCGTCTCACGGATGGATCTCAAGCGGTTGACTTCAACCAGAACCATGTTCTGCTCAAGCGGGGCACTGCGACCTTCACCGACCCGCGCCTCCACCAGCCGGTAACCGCGCCGGCCGTTCGCCAGCAAGTCTTCAGCAATTCCCAGTCTCAAAACTTCGGCAAGGCTCTGGCCAAATTTTGATCGAACTTCTGCCGCCAGCATCCGCTCACGATCGGCAATGGCGCTCTCGCGCAGCTCCAACTCACGTTCGGCAACTGTGATTCGCGCAGCACGTCTGCCACCCAACTCGAGGGGCAACATGCCTGTAACCATGATGGTGTTATCCTTGCCATCAATCTGCCGACTACCATTCATCTCCAGCGCCGGATTCGCACGCAAGCGAGCCTGTTTGACGAGCGCGCGAGCAGCCTCGATCTCCTTACGGGTTGCGAGCAATTCACCATTGTGGGCCAGAGAATAGGCGACCAGGACATCAACGGTAAGTCCTTCCTTGAGATCGAAATATTTTTGCAAAGAGGATTGCTGAACGATCTTGTCCGCGACGTTTGCAGAGGGGGACTCTTGAGCCATCAACGAGTTAGCCGGCATTGGTAAGTGCAGAATTACAAGCACGACCACGCTGAGTGTCGCGAAACGGATGCTACCAGTTCCGCGTGAAAACATGTCGGCGGTAGTAGTCAAAATGCGCCGGCGTTTTTCGCTTTTGCACTCCGTCCGGCGCGAAATAACAAGTTTGGCGCCTATAAGTCTCTTCTCCATTTCCTAACTGCTCCTGTCTAGACCTCTTGTGCCTCTCCCGCCAGCCCTACTGGACCAGTCGTTTGTTTCTTCAACGCACGCGCCCTCAATGAATAGAAGATCACTGGTGTAACGATCAGAACGTGCACTAGACTCGAAACCATTCCGCCTAACACCGGTGTTGCCAGCGGCTTCATCACTTCTGAACCCGCGCTTGTGCTCCACATGATTGGAAGCAAACCTGCAACCACCGTGGAGACCGTCATCACTTTAGGTCTCAGCCGTAGCAGAGCTCCTTCCATAACGGCAGCCATCAAAGTTCTGCGCGTTAACGTGCCGACTTCCTGTTTCTTCCGCTCCACTGCTTCTTCGAGATAAATCACCATGACCACGCCCGTCTGCACCGCCGTGCCGAAAAGCGCGATAAAACCAACCCAAACTGCCACGGAAAAGTTGTAATCAAGCGCCCACAGAAGATAGATGCCTCCCGTCAAAGCGAAAGGCACGGCTAGCAGCACGTGTGCCGCTTCCAAAGCTGAGTGGTAGATAATGTAAAGCAGCCCAAAGATGATAATGAGGACGACTGGTACGACCATCAGAAGTCGTTGACGAGCACGCTGCTGGTTCTCATATTGCCCACTCCAGGCAACGTAGTAGCCCGTGGGAAGCTGCACTTGCCCCGCAATTGCATTCTTGGCTTCATCAACCAGGCTGCCCACATCACGTCCTCTGACATTCAAGAGCACCGTGCCGCGAAGCAGTCCGTTCTCACTCGAAATCATGGACGGGCCTTGAACAGTTTGAATGTCTGCCACTTCGCTCAACGGAATGGGTGCGCCGGTAGGAGACGTAATCGGAATTTGTGCCAGCGCTTCCGGGCTGCCGCGAAATTGTGGAGCGTAACGCACGCGAACAGGAAATCTCTTGCGTCCTTCAATCGTGACAGTGAGATTGGTTTCCCCTATTCCTTTTTCGATAGCGTCTTGAATGGTTCCCGACTCAATGCCGTAGCGAGCTGCGGCTGTGCGGTTGATCCGAATATCGATGTAGGGTGCTCCACTGATCTGTTCCGGATAAACGTCGGCTGCGCCGGGAACAGTCTTAACCACTGTGGCGATGCTCCGGGATAAGTGCTCGAGTGTCTTTAGATCATTACCGAAGATCTTGATTCCAACCTGCGAGCGGATGCCCGTCGTAAGCATGTCGATGCGATTGATGATTGGCTGGGTCCAGATGTTTGTGACGCCCGGCAGGCGCAGCTTCTCATCCATTTCGGCGATCAACTTTTCGCGCGTTAAGCCCTGACGCCATTGCTCGGGTGGCTTCAAGTGGACGATCGTCTCCGTCATGTTAATGGGCGAAGGGTCGGTCGAAGTCTCGGCACGACCGGCCTTACCAACGGCCCATTCGATCTCCGGAAAGCTCTTCAGAATTTCGTCTTGCTTGCTGGTAATCTGCAACGCTTCATCAATCGAAATCGCCGGATCGGTGACAGGCATAAACATCAAGTCGCCTTCGTTGAGTGGCGGCATAAACTCATTCCCGATGCCGCTCGCCAGAACAATGGCGCCGGTAAAGAGGATAGCCGCTGCCGCTACGGTAATTAGTCGATGACGCAGTGCGATACTGAGCGCGGGACGATAGAGAGCTTGCAGGAACCTCATCACCGGATTTGACTGTTCCGTATGAAACTTGCCGCCAAGCAGGAGCGTGCAAAGGACAGGCACAAGTGTCACGGCGATGATCGTGGCGCCGACCATGGCGAAAGTTTTTGTGAAAGCAAGTGGATGGAAGAGCTTGCCTTCCTGTCCCGTCAGCGCGAAGACTGGAATAAACGCAAGAATGATGATCGCCATTGAGAAAAAGATCGGCCGACCCACGAGCTTAGTTGAATCGAGCACTGTCTGCCAGACCAGTCGCCTGTCTTTTGGATCTACTCCTCTCTTTTCTAAGAAACGAAAAGCGTTTTCCGTCACCACGATTCCAGCGTCAACCAGCACACCGATGGCGATTGCAATTCCCGAAAGGGACATCAGGTTTGAGCTGATGCCCATGTAATGCATAAACAGGAACGAGAGCAGTACCGCCAGGGGCAGCGGGATTGTGACGATCAGAATCGAACGGAAGTGAGCGAGGAAAATGATATGCGCCAGCGTTACGAGCAGCAGTTCTTCAATCAGCGCCCACTTCAACGTGCTGGTGGCGCGCAGAATCAGTTGTGTTCGATCATAAAACGGTACGAGCCGCACACCTTGAGGCAGGCCGCCCTGCAAGTCGTTGATTTTTTGCTTGACTGCGTCAATCACCTCAAGGGTATTAACGCCATAGCGCGCAATCACGACGCCCCCCACCGCTTCCTTGCCATTTTTGTCGAGCCCACCGGTGCGGAATGCATTGCCGAGCTTTACCTCGGCCACGTTACGGACGTATATGGGCGTGCCGTTTGAAGCGCCAATCACAATGTTCTCAACATCGGCCACGGATTCAATCAACCCGACACCACGCACAACGGCCCACTGCCCCGCCTGCTCGACAACATTGCCTCCGACATTGTTGTTGGAGCGCTGGACAGCTTCCACGACGGTCGAGAGTGGCAGGGCATACGCGCGCAGCTTGTTTGGATCAACATCCACCTGATACTGCTGGACGTAACCTCCGACTGAGGCGACTTCCGCGACACCGGGAACAGAGTTGAGCTGATAGCGGACGAACCAGTCCTGAAGCGTGCGCAGGTCACGCAGATTCATCTCGTCACTTTCGAGCGTGTACCAAAAGATCTGACCGACACCAGTGGCATCGGGACCAAGTGTGGGAATGACCCCTTCGGGAAGCTGCTTGGTTACGAGATTCAGTCGTTCGAGAACCCGTGTCCGGGCCCAGTAGAGCTCAACATTGTCTTCAAAGATGATGTTGACCATCGAGAAGCTAAAGGCTGAGCTGGCGCGCACTACGCGCACGCCGGGCAGTCCCTGGAGACTGGTCACGAGCGGATAGGTAACCTGATCCTCAACCTCCTGTGGCGAGCGCCCAGGCCAGTCGGTGAAGACAATCACCTGGTTATCAGAGAGGTCCGGGATGGCGTCAATGGGCGTGCGTAACAGCGCCCAGTAGCCCCACGCCGCGAGCGCAATGTAGAGGACAATGATGATCCCACGATTCCTTAAGCTGAATTCTATGAGACGGTGAATCATGCGATTGCCGATTGCCGGTCTGTCATTGCACGGTTATTGGAAACGATGCCTGCCCTCGTCCAGCTGGCCCTTCATAAGTGATCTTCACTTGCCACTCGCCACCGACTTGAATGTTTGCGCGACCACTGTAGACACCTGGCGTCGCCGTTGTTGTGAAAGTCGCAGTGTCATTCATCTCCGCCATTGTCCCCATCTGTGGCATGTGAAACGTTAAAGATACGGCGGCGACATCTACAGCCTTACCTGATGAGTCGGTGAACGAAAGCATGAACTCGCTATTGCCCTTCCTTAGAACGCCGTCACGCGTGGCCAGCGCGACTGACAGGTTGTTTCCCACCGACGCGCTCTTTATTACTTTTCCGGAGTCCGTTGTGCTGCTTGAGTTGCAGGCCGCAGCCACCATTGCAACAGCTCCAAGAACAAGTGCGATCGCCAACTTTTTCATTAGATTCTGGTCCTTTCCGGAGTCAACCCAACACAAATACCCACAAACGAGCGTCAAGATTGATCTCTCAGCTCGCTCGCGCCTACACGTCGGCGCCTGTTGTTCGACTGGGCCCTTCAATTCCAGGACACACGACAACCAGACACACGACGGCCTTGTGGGCACTAGATCAGAAAGGAAAGATTGCGGAGGTAACTTGACTGGAGATTGGGTAAGAAGACTTCAGTCGAGTAGAACCACTTGTATGGCTTCGGCGCCGTCATAGTGGGATGCACAGTTGCCGGATGATTAACTGCGATACTGAAGGCAGGCGGACGCAAACTAAACTTCGTTCCGCTAGAACCAGTCTCTTGCGGGATGTTAATGCAGCACTGACCCTGAGAGCCGGACTGACTCGAAATAGATTGAGCCCGATGCTTCATACAGCACGGCATGGTTTCCAGGCCTGGCATCATCTCCATCCCGGGCATCATCTCGTGAGAATGGCTAGAAGAAGCCGACGCTGGCGGCATCTGTATCCCCGGCATCGTCTCCATGCCCGGCATGATCTCCCCGCCCGCCATCATCTCGTGTGAATGGCTCAAAGAAGGTGACGCTGTTGGCATCTGCATGGCCGTCATCATCTCCATGCCCGCCATCTTGCAGACATGCTCATCACTGGGTCGCACCGTGCCAGCCAGCACACTGCCACCTATCACCAGCGCCAGAATCAGAGATGAAAACCGCTTCAGCATCGCTCGATAACCGTTTCGAACAACATTGGTAAGGTAACCCTTTCTAGGTAAACCTCAGGGTTCTGCCACTAAAGTGCAAAGAACATGCCGAACCGAAATACCCGCGTTTTCCGCCTGTAGGTTGATGGTCTTCAGGAAAGATCACCCTAACCCCCCGAGTCTCTGAGAATAATTCCGCGGTAATGGGTCATTTTCAATATTGAACGCAGCGAGAGTCGCTGCAGCTCGACATGTCACATTTAGATTTGGGGGTGATTCAATCACTTTGAAGGGCATTCCATCTGTGCGTTGACACACATATCCAGTGCCAGGCTGGTTCGCCGCCAAGATCATCCGGGGCACCCGGCGGTACTGCTGGCCCAAGGTTTCGGTTACACATGATTACTCCCCCAGGTTTGGTGATTCTGCGCTCTGGGCTGCGAATATTTTCGCCCCGCAGGCAATCAACAATGTCTGTCCTCAAGAGGCCAGGGACAATGCATAGGCAGGTTGGGGGCACGAAGCTTGCTCTGTGTGATAGAGCACAGACACCAGAACAGAAGCGGAGAGAATCAAGGGTTGCATAGCGGGCAGTCTTTAATGCCCGAATTCCAGTCAACCAATCAGAGGAGAAGATACCGATATGAGAGTG
Source organism: Pyrinomonadaceae bacterium (assembly GCA_049283975.1). GTDB lineage: Bacteria > Acidobacteriota > Blastocatellia > Pyrinomonadales > Pyrinomonadaceae > PSRF01. The sequence goes on from JBAPXA010000178.1 coordinate 9,402, forward strand.
AACCCACGCGCATTGCTGTCAGCTACTGCCATCATGCTTATTCTGCTGATTCCGACTGCAGCATGGCCGCAACACAGGCACACACCCGGCGAACCAAAGAAACCCGGAATGGCTGGCATGAAGTCGGAGATGTCCATGATGATGAAGTCGCCGCATCACATGCTGATGATGGCTCACATGAAAAGTATGTCTGAGTTCGCCAGGACACTCCGCGATGAAGCAGTGAAGCCAGGAGCTCTGGACGTTGAATTCGCTCGTGCGACTGTTGCCGAGCTAAGACATAACCTCGATGCCATGGAAGCCATCCACCAAAAACACATGGAAACGATGAGCGCTGACATGAAATCGAAGATGCAGACGATGATGGACAAGATGGACAAGGATCGGGCGATGGTGAAAGACCAGGTGAGTGCGCTTGAGACCGATGTGCAGGCCGATAAGCCAGACTCCAAGCAAGTGGCAGCACACAGTAATGCTCTGCTCAAACACTTCGCAATGATGTCGAAAATGCATAGCGGCAGCAAAGCAGGTAAGAAAATGGCGATGAAGAAGAAGATGGAAATGAAGATGTAAGCGTTGTTTCAACGCAGTCTTTTTTGTTGAGCCGCCAAGCCTGCGTTCGAGGTGCGATTCTTGTGCTGCGCTAACGTGGGGAGCAAATCAGCCATACACCCACCCCACAATTCGCAAAACAACTATCACGCACACATAGGAGATTAATGTGATGAACGAATCGAGCAAGACACCCCTGATCATAGCGTTTGTCGTCGTCGTCGTGCTTTTTCTGATCTTCGGCGGCGGGGCAATGACTGGGTCAATGATAGGTGGCGGGATGATGGGCCAAGGAGCAAGCGGCGGATACAGGATGGGACACGGATGGATAAACGGTGGGTTCAGTTGGATGTGGATTCCTACTTTACTTACCCTCGCTCTCGGTTTCCTGCTTGGTTGGATGATCTTCGCGAAGAAGTGACCAAGGTTTCTCCAATTCGAACTGGTCACAGCTAGAGTTGCGCTCGCCGAAGGCGCAGCGCATTGCCGATCACCGACACTGAGCTGAAACTCATAGCCGCAGCCGCAATCATGGGACTTAGCAGAATTCCGAAAAACGGATAAAGAACTCCGGCTGCGATTGGTACGCCCAGCGAGTTGTAAACAAACGCAAAGAAGAGGTTCTGCTTGATGTTGCCCATTGTGGCGCGACTTAACTTCCGGGCCCTAACGATGCCGCGTAGGTCGCCTTTCACGAGCGTGACGCCGGCACTCTCCATCGCCACATCAGTTCCTGTTCCCATCGCAATGCCAACCTGGGCCTGAGCTAGCGCCGGCGCATCGTTGATCCCATCTCCTGCCATCGCGACCTTGTGGCCTTCTTCCTGAAAACGCTTAACAATTTCAGCCTTCTGATTAGGCAGCACCTCGGCCACGACCTCATCGATATTCAACTTCGCCGCCACTGCGTTAGCCGTCGTGCGGCTATCGCCCGTAATCATCACGATGCGAAGGTTCTCTCCATGAAGTTGCTTGATGACTTCAGGAGTACTCTCCTTTATGGGATCAGCAACGCCTACCAGCCCAGCGGCTTTGCCATCGATTGCAACGAACATCACAGTTTGGCCGTCGGCGCGAAACTCCTCTGCCTGGCTAGCCAACTCGCCGGTATCGATTCCCAGATCATCGAGCAGGCTGCGGTTCCCCAGGGCAATTGCGTGCCCTTCCACCTGACCTTTAACTCCTTTACCGGTGATGGAGTCGAACGACTGTGTGTTCACAACTTGTATACCTCGCTCCTGTGCACCGGAAACAATGGCTGCCGCTAAGGGATGTTCACTGCCCCGCTCAAGGCTGGCAGCGAAGCGCAGCAACTCGCGCTCATTCACGCTCGCGACGGGCGCAACCGTGACAAGTTTAGGCTTTCCTTCTGTGAGGGTTCCCGTCTTGTCCACCACGAGGGTGTCCACATCTGGCAGAACTTCGATTGCCTCAGCGTTTTTGAAAAGCACTCCCGCCTGTGCGCCCTTGCCGGTGGCTACCATAATCGACATCGGAGTCGCCAGGCCCAGCGCGCAAGGACAAGCAATTATCAACACCGCCACTGCGTTGATAATTGCGTAAGTCATCCTGGGCTCTGGTCCCATCGTGGCCCACACAACGAAGGTGATGATGGCAATCAGAATTACGGCCGGTACGAAATAAGCGGCAACCAGATCGGCCAACTTTTGAATAGGCGCGCGGCTGCGTTGGGCCTCAGCTACCATCTGTACGATCTGAGACAAGAGCGTTTCGGAGCCGACTCGCTGCGCTTTTATTATCAGACTGCCGGTGCCGTTAACCGTCGCGCCAATAACAGAGTCACTTGCGGTTTTCTCAACCGGGATCGATTCGCCCGTTACCATTGACTCGTCCACAGCGCTCGACCCTTCCACGACAACACCATCAACCGGGATCTTTTCTCCAGGTCGCACCCGCAAGAGATCACCCACCTGGACTTCATCAAGCGATACATCCTGTTCGGCGCCGTCGGCCGCTACCCGCCGGGCTGTCTTGGGCGCCAGACCCAGCAAGGCTTTGAGTGCCGAACTAGTCTGGCTCCGCGCTTTCAATTCCAACACCTGGCCCAATAACACGAGCGTGGTGATTACTGCGGCGGCTTCAAAATAGACCGGAACGTCGCCACCATGCGCGCGAAACGAATGAGGAAAAATATCTGGAAATAATGCGCCTACAACGCTGTAGACATAAGCCACTCCAACGCCGAGCCCAATCAGCGTAAACATGTTCAGGCTGCGGTTAACTAGCGAATGCCAGGCCCGCACGAAAAAGGGCCAGCCGCCCCAAAGCACGACTGGCGAAGCCAAAATCAATTGCAGCCACGCCAGAGCGGCTGGCGGAACGAGCCGCTGCAAAGGGGTACCGGGGATCAGATCACTCATTCCAATTAAGAAGAGAGGAATGGTTAGGACGGCGCTGAGCCAAAACCGTCGCCGCATATCCTTGAGCTCGTGATTTTCTTCGTCGGCGAGAGTGATGGTGCGCGGCTCGAGCGCCATACCACAGATCGGACAGCTGCCGGGGCCATCGCGAACGATCTCCGGATGCATGGGACATGTGTATTCAGTTTTCTGCTGCGGCGGGCTAACAGTAACCGGTTCTAGCGCCATGCCGCACTTCGGACAGGACCCAGGTTTGTCCTGTCGTACTTCAGGATGCATTGGGCAGGTATAAGTCTGAGCCGAAGGGGCTGCGGCAGGCTTCTTTTCACGCTGAATTCCAATGGGCGGGGAGGTCTGGATTCCGGTCGACTTCTGAAGGAACTCTTCCGGATGCTCGCGGAACTTGTGGAGACAGTGAGTACTACAAAAATAATAAGTCTGTCCTTTGTATGCAAAAGCACCTGCCGCATTCTCGGGATAAACGGACATCCCGCACACCGGATCTAGAGCGACGATTGTTTCGCTGCGATTCTCCTGTTTGGGTGTCGTCACATCCCCTCCTTTATTCATGACCCCGGGTGGTACCGTGCGTATTACCCATGTCCATCTTGCCGGGCCGCAGCCGTAGAAACAGTTTCCAGGAGACAGGGTTGTCGCCATAAATTGGATCGAGCACTGAAGGCTTCGAATAGAACGTCATGTCGCTGCCAATTGCCAGCGACAATTTTTCAGTAGTCCAAATGTCGCGGGCGCCGCCGAAGGTGTATGCACCGATGCGGAAAGAAGGATGGTGATCGGTAATTCCCAGTCGTATCCGGTCCTCATCTCGAAGCAGCGCATTTTTATCTACCAGTTCCAACCTTGTGTAGAGATAGTTCTTGTCCAGAAATCTTACTGTTGACTCCGCGACATAACCGTTTAGGTTGAAGATCTCACCGCCATGGTTCTCGTGATTGCGTCCCCAAATCACGCTGCTCGCCCAATTGCCCCGCCCGAATGGCTTGTTATAGCTGATCGACGCCGTTGTACGCCTTACGTCGCCCGGCTCCTGTATCTCGGGGTCTCTCAAAAACCCGTGACTAATCTGCATAGACCAGTTGCGATTCGGTGCAAAGGATAAGCGAACCGAGCGAGAATTCCAGCGATGGGCGTCGAAATTGTAGCGGTTTTCATCCGGCTCCTGCCCGTTGAAGATAGAACCTTCCAACTTGAACCAACGATAAGTAAATCCCGTCGTCAAGACTCCGAAACTAATGTGCGACGAATCCTGCAAGTGATGTGAGAGAGCTGCCGAGGAATTCTCAGACGCTGAAGCACGATGCATGAAGGCGGTCGGACCCAAGGCCGGCTCACCTGGATAACCAAAGTACGTAAACCAGGTCGCGCGATCGCCTATTGGCAACGTGTAAGACGCTGAGAGCTCCATGAAGAGATCGTGTGGATGCTGCGCGTCTATGATCGGCCGGCCTTTATAAGTCTCGCCGGTCTGGAATAAGAGTGGTGAACCTCCCGGCGGAAAAGTAAAAGGCTCGAAGCTGAGCATACCGCGCAACTCCAACGTGCCGGGCCCGACCTTGCGAAAGGCCATCGGCATAAACCAATTTGCGGATTCAAACTTTGTTACTCCTCGCGGCCCACCCTGCGCGTTAACGCTGGCGACGGCGTTGAAGTGAAACATCAATAACCAGTCACCTGAAGCCTTGTGTAGCATGTTCAGCTGACTGGACGCTGGCTGCCAGGATGTTCCCGAACCCATCTGGCCCATGGGCATTAAGTTCGTCTCGCTGGCACCAACCCTAATGGACATGTCGTCCCCAGACATCACGACCAAGGGCCCCATGTCCATGGCATGCTCTTCCGCAGCGTGGGTCGTCGGCTTGTGGTTATCCATTTCGTGAGGCGAAGCTGAAGGTGAAGGTGACGCTTCCGGTTGAGGTTTATGCATGTCGTGCTGCGGCTGCGGCACGGGCTGATTTGCGGGTGAACCAGCAGGCGTCGGCACGTGCGTGTCATGTTGTGCTGGCGACGCCTGTGGCGTTGCCGGCGGCGAACTAGCTGGCATAGGCATTCCAGGCGTGTGCATATGCGGCGAAGCCGCCGGTGAGGGTGATGCCGTCGGCATCTGCATGCCGGGTGTCATCACATGTGGCATCGGCGTCGGCGATGGTTTCGGCGGACTGACTCTGCGAGCCGAAACTCGCCGAGCCCGAGTCGCTGCCCTTTTTTTCTTTGGCACAGTCTTCGGCTTCGCTTTACTTGCCGGTTTCATTTTTGACATGTCATGACCTTGATATTGCGGCGCCGCACTCACGCTGAGCGCAAACACTAAGGTCAATGCACTAATTGTTCGCAGTGCAATACTGAAATTACCTGACCGATTCACGATTCCCCCTTAATGGCTCGTCAAACTAAAGTCGGACGAAGTTCTAGCTGGAGCTTTAAATGAAACCGAGCAACACAGGCAGACGCCTGCGTCGCCATCACGAATGTGATTGCTGGAAGGTACTAAATGCGGAAGATGTTGATGAGGATATGCCTGGGCGTCGGATTGCCCGGTGGCCCGTGCGCTCTGGAAGTCAAAACTGCAACGGTCGAAAGAGTAACTGGGACAACTTTGGGAACCTGGAGCGGAATACTTAGGTCGAGCGAACGCTTTGCAACTTCCGTTTCTCTAAGCGAGGCGCTACGTGGAGTAGTGCCTGAATGGATAGCGCAGTGTGGGCACGGATCAATCGGCTGTCCAAATGCGGAGGTATCGGTATTAGGTTGAGAGTCAGGCTCGTGCTCCATCTGCTGATGACCCATGTGTCCCATGTCTTCATGAGACATCTTGGGTTCCGCAGACTGCGACGTACACGACGCCAGTCCCGACTGCATATGAGGACAGAGCGCAGCAACCAGGAGGCTGCCTCCCTGACTGAACAGCAAAGCAGTCGCCACGAAAGTGGCTGCTAAGAACCGCTTATTCATTGTGGAACATGTCATTTACGTCTTGCAGTTGAGGCTTGAATATAGCAGATGGCTAGGAAGCCGCCCAAGCGTCCTTCGAAGGCCGAGCTAAATTCACCGCGACGCTACGCGTCGAAAGCCGACTAACTAATGTAAGCTGCGACGCTGTAGCATCCCTCGGTCTTACCAGACGATACGGCTTTTTGAGGAGAGTCTATCTCGGCATGAAACTATTTCGCGCGTCACGCGCCTTCCTGCTTTTGCTATTGACGCTTCTAACTGTCGGTTGTAACCGAACCGTTACCGATTCGTCTTCCCAGAAGGCGCTTAGACCTGCGCCAGCAGTGCAGCCGCCCCTTACGATTCAAGCGAGCACTTCCCCAGCCGGCGCGGAGAGCCGCGAACCAGACCTCAGTGCGACAACCGACGGCCGGATCATTCTTAGCTGGGTGGAGAAAGTCGGCAGTAAGCGATACGCGCTACGCTTTGCTACACGCGATGCCGGTAGCTGGTCGACAGCTCGCACAGTCGCGGAAGGAGACAATTGGTTCGTTAACTGGGCCGACTTCCCCTCAGTGATTGCGCTCACGGATGGCTCCCTGGCAGCACACTGGCTGGTGAAGAGTGGTTCAGGGACCTACGCGTACGACGTTAACATCGCCAGGTCTGAAGATGGGGGTAATACCTGGGGCAAGCCAGTTGTTCCGCATACAGACAACACGCAGACTGAGCACGGTTTCGTCTCGCTGATGCCGCTGGCTGACGGCCGTCTCGGAGCGGTGTGGTTGGACGGTCGTAATCTCAAAGACGTTAAAGGTGAAGGCGATGAGCACACACCTCTACCGGTAAGCATGACTTTGCGTTATGCAGCTATCGATGGCGACGGCAAACTTTCAGAAGAAGCCCAACTCGACGAACGCGTTTGTGAGTGCTGTCAAACCTCGGCCGCGCTGACCTCAGGAGGCGCGATCGCGGTCTATCGTGATCGCTCTGAGAAAGAGGTGCGCGACATCTACTTTGTAAGCCGTCAGAACGGAAGCTGGAGTGCGCCGCGGCCGGTACACTCGGACAACTGGGTGATAAGCGGCTGCCCGGTGAATGGCCCGTCGGTCGCCGCCGCTGGTCGGCGCGTGGCGGTAGCCTGGTATACCGCCGCCAACGACTCGCCGCGAGTAAAGGTGGCGTTCTCTGACGATGCCGGAGCGACATTCGCAGGTCCTATTGACGTAGATGATGGTGAAACGCAGGGACGAGTGGATGTTTTAGTGTTGCGGGACGGCTCTGCTCTCGTTTGCTGGCTCTCAGGAACAGTAGAAGGTGGGATGATCAAAGTGCGGCGAGTGAGTCCCGACGGATCGCTTGGTGCTCCAGCTGTAATCGCTCAAACGAACATCTCGCGCTCAAGCGGTTTTCCACGAATGGCGCCGCTTGGAGACGAAGTGCATTTCGCCTGGACCGAATTCGGCAAGCCTTCATATGTTCGCACTGCAATCGTTAATGTCGGAGCTTTCAAGTAGGACTCTGGTCGGAGCCATCAAATTCTGAGCGGGTGCCTGTGACGCTCTGCAAGTCGAGCGTTCATCAAACGGTTGGCAATGGGATATCGGTCGAGTGACAGTCAGCAATCTGAGGTCTTGCGTGAGTGGCGCGAGTCAGCCTTCTTTTGGCAAAAACATCTCGGCACCATACGAACGATGTTTCAACCTGTCACTCAAGCGCTTATTCACGACGCCGGCATCCTTGCAGGTCAGGCAGTGCTGGATGTTGCTGGTGGTTCGGGTGAACCATCCCTAACTATTGCTGAAACCGTCGGTGCGACCGGCACTGTTACATGCACTGATGTGATCGCGGAGATGGTAGCTGCAGCGGAAATGGAGGCGCAGCGCCGAGGTGTGACAAATGTCGCGTTCCGGCAATGTGCGGCTGACTCGCTGCCATTTGAAAGTGCCTCATTCGATGCCGTTGTATGCCGGCTGGGAGCCATGTTCTTTCCTGATCCGCTTGCTGCTTTGCGGGAGATGCTGCGCGTGACAAAAGCAGGCGGCGCGATCTCGTTGGCCGTATGGGGCAAGAGTGATTTGAATCCGTTCTCCTACGCAATTACTAATGTAGTTGCTCGTCATTTCGATACTCCGGGAGGCGACTCAAATGCACCCGGTGCTTTTCGTTTCGCCGAGCCTGGCGTGCTGGCAGACCTCCTAAAAGATGCTGGATCTATTGACGTCAAAGAACGAGAGCTCGAGTTTTATATTGCTGCGCCGATCTCACCAAAGGAATTTTGGGAGATGCGCTCAGAGACTTCCGGTACGCTTCGGGAGAAACTGACCACACTCTCGGCAAGTGAAGGAGGGCTAGTGGCGCAGGAGGTTCAGGAGGCGGTTCGCGAGTTCTTTCCCAACGAGCGAATGAATTTTCCCGCCCGAATGATTATCGTGTCTGGAAAGAAAGCAATTTAAGTTTTTGCGAGAGCTTCTTGATCCAAATACTTGATAAGCGCGAAAGGTGAAGACTCAATGCAGTCGAGATGCGCTTCAATTCTTTCTCGTTAATGGTGGCGCCGGCATTAGGTGGTTACGGCTTCCAGGTTTTCTTCTTTCAAGAGTCGTCGTAATTTCATCCGTGCTTTGTGAAGCTGGGATTTCGACGTACCCACAGCCACACCCAGGATTTTTGCGATCTCTTCGTGATCATGACCTTCAATGTCATGGAGGACAAAGACCGAACGGTAACCGGGCGGTAATCCCTTCAGCGCATGGTCCAGACCAATGCGATCGAGCACCGGCATCTTGTTTGGATTCTCCGTCCCGCGCACAATTTGTACAGGTGTCTCACCTTCTTCCGTTGTACGTTCGAGCTTAACGCTTCTCTTTCGGAAGTGCATTAGGACCTGATTGACTGTCAGACGATGCAGCCAGGTGGTGAAAGCCGACTCGCCGCGAAAGCTGCCAATCTTGCGAAACAACTGAATGAAGGCTTCCTGGGCGAGGTCCTCCGCCTCGGCAACGTTTTGTGTCATGCGCAGACACACCGCATAAACACGCCGATTATGTCGCTCGTACAATTGTTCGAACGCTCCCATATCACCCTTGCCGGCGGCGATTGCCAAAGCATGATCCGAAAGTGGCGCAGGTTCAGGCTGGGCTTGAACTGCGCTTTTGCTTCCTGACCATAAAGGAAAGACTTCGGTGTTTATCATAGCCTTGTACAGAGCAAACAAAGGGCCATTAATGGCACAGGATTTAGACTGCTAAATGAGGCTAATATCGTCCCCATATCAGCCGCAATTAAACGAAATAGGGGGCAGTGCACCTAAACGTGCAGCCCGGGTGGAGGTTTGATTCTCAACTTTTGCTCCGCGGATAGGGAACTCTCGCGGTTGGGGAGAAATGTCCTTCGCAACGAACAGAATTGGGTTAGAAGCTGAAGCTGTAGCTCATTCCCGGATCCCTTCCCTTCACCATCACAAGGGAAAGCGTATGTTGCTTGTGAGTGAAATTCAGCAACCCGTGAACGTTGACACCGTTGAAGGTGCCCAACAACGAGAACTTTCGACTGAGCGCGATATTCAAACCTGCAACGGGACGGAGTCGATCCTCAAAGGTTCCATAAGCAGCCCCAACGTAAGGCGCGATTGGGAGACCGGTTTCTCTTTTCAAGTTCTTACTTAGCGTTGCATAAAACGACTGACCAGACGGAGTGCCGATGCGATCGGTGCTGGTTCCAATCATCAAGGCCGGCCGCTTTTCCGTTTCGCGCAATAGCAACACATTAGCGATCACGCCAACTTCATCGGCACGCGGATTGTATTCAATGCCCGCCTGCACGCGTTCGTGGAATCTATATGTCAGCGTCGTTCGCACTGACGCTCTGGGAATCTGATTCGTCAACAACCGCAAGCCAAAAGTCCAACGCTGGTTGGTGTCGCCTCCTGCCCCGCTCACGGCGCGGCCTTCTCCCGGTCAAAGCGGTCAACTGGGAACGGAGGAGACTTCCGCCGGAGGCGAATCTTTCTTTGTTACTGCAACCTCGCTGTTGCCTGAAACAACACGTGCCGTCACCGGCAAGGCTAGCAAGGCCTCGATCTGTCTTTTCAAGTCGACGGGATTCACGACGCCGGAAATCACTCTGACAACTCTCCCGTCCTTGCCAATTATTATTGTGCCGGGCAATGCCCCGCCCAGACCGAAGCGAGTCATGTCGCCGGTACTCGCCCCTAACCAAATAGGAAAGTTGATTTTTGTTTCTTTAACGAACTGGAGAACCTTTCCACGATCGTTCGCTTCATCCGTAGAGGCGCCGATCACCTGGACTCCGAGAGCTGCGTACTCGTTTTGGATAACAGCCAGGTCCGGCATCTCGGCCTTACAGGGAATGCAGTAAGTGGCCCAGAAATTTAGAATTACCACCCGTCCCTTAAGGCTGGCGAGGTTTTGCTCGTCACCCGACAAGCTGGGGAGCCTGAGATCAACCTCGTTGCCGACAGTCTTCGCGGCTTCCTGTTCAGCGAGACTGAGCGCCAGCACGTCAAGAGTGTCAACGCGGATTGTGTTTCGTTTCTTTCGTTCTATGGTCCCGCTAACCGCGACTCGTTTGCCTACGAACTCCAACCAGTTCTTGCCAGGCAAGCGAAAGCGCCGCGGCACCAGCTCGTAGAGCGTGAACTTGTCGAGCTCACGCACGGCCAGCAAGGTAGGATCTCCGCCCTCGACGCAGGATTTCGCTTTCAGCAAGTTCTCGGCGGTGCCGTACTCAACCTTGTTCCGGTCAGCCTCCGCCCAGCAATCAGCGCAACAAACAACCAGGCCTTCAAATCTTCCATCCACTTGTGCAGCTAGCGGCCCGGTGCAACCGAGCATCAATACAAACAGCAAAATGAATCTAGTCATCAGCCCTCCCGAAAGCCGGTCTTCTTTGCTGGTTTCGGTGTTGATAAACAACTGCGTCCCTGCCGATGCGAAAAAACTCGCCGGCGCCCACTAAGTGGATGCCGGCGAGAACCGTGCTGCATTTACTCCGGCTTGGTCTTCTCGGTTTCTTTCATCTTCATTTGCATGTCGCAAGAATCGCCGCAACAGCAGCAACCACCCTCTTCGTGGGCTTTCATCATGCCAGCGGCATGTTTCATCCCCGCTTCGTGCTTGATTTCACCGGCCTTCATAGCGCCGGAACCGTCGTGCTTACAACAGGCCGCACAACATGATTCGGCGGTTTGCTTTTGCTCGGCTGGTTTGGTGGTTTGGGCCAGACCAACTGTGCCGATTGCGACTGCAACTCCGAGTGCCAGACCCAGAGCAAATCCTTTAATGCTTTTCATTTCTATTTCTCCTTATAAGAATAAAATTAGTGCGGTACCGGTACAGACCGATACCTGTCGCTCAGCAGAAAAGACATACTTGTCTTCCTACCGCGCAGGGAATTTTGCGGAAAGCAGGTAGATCTCTAGATCAGGAATACACAACAACTGAGGTAGGTGTGGCCGCGATTGGGCAACCTGGCTTTTGAGGCGAAAGAGGTTTGTCGTTCAGGCGAAGGTGCAACGAAGAGCGCCTTAAGTGCGGGGGCGAATGTAACGGCGACTTGTTTACTGTCACTCGATTTGGTCACAGCGACCGCGCGACTCAGCGCGAGGGGACAGTCTTTCCTGCTGCCGGAAGAATCACCACGAAACGACTCCGTTTGCGAAATCAGCGCCGCAGTTTGCAGTGACGGTCTTGCCACCGCTACAGGCGTTCTCGCTCTGCTGGTGGCAGCTTTCTTCTGGGCACAACAATCGTGAGCGCCACTGGAAGCGCAAGCATCACCGGAAACAATTGTGGCGTGGTCTTGTTTAAGACTCGTAGCATCATTGCTTACCGCGGCAGCAGCAAGCATGTTTTGGCAGCCGAACATGCATCCTGCACCAGCGATCCAAAAGCTGAGGACTAATCCCAGGCCACCTCGAAGAGTTTTAGTGATAATGCCCAACATTGCTGAGAAGTTTACAGCGCACCTTTTATGCTTGTCGAGGATATTTCCCTGATCTAATGAAGTCAGGACTCAAATCTCGCGAAGAGTTGTTAAAGGAGCGCTCGCGATGTGACTTGGATCGCGGCCTTCGGCTAGACTGAAAGCGAATTGCCGATTGCCGATTGCTCAATTACCAGTAGCGCTTACTGAGTGGCAGCTATCGACAACATCAGAAATGCCAATCGGCAATCCAAAACCGGAAATCGCAAATATCTCGGGGGGGCGGAGAACAAATGGAGATTGATAAGAACAAAATTGTGACGCAGGACGAACTGGATGAACCGGCGCCGATTGATCAGATTGAGGATCGGGTGGAAGCCGAAATGAAAGTTATCGAGGGTCAGGCTAAAGAACAGGTTGCTGACGGGCTACAGGATCAGAAGCTCAAGGGCGAGGCTCAGCGTCTCAAAGCTGAAGGCGAGCGCGAATTAGAACAAGCGGTGGCAGAAGCGGACGACGACTAAATCTTGCCCTTATCATTCAACGCTTCTTCGACAGCCTTTCGCAGTTTCAGTGGGGTTTCCGACGCGTTAAAGCCGACGAAACGAGTCAGCACACGGCCGTCGCGAGAAATCACAAAACTCTGCGGAATCGCATTGCGATTATTCATCAAGGCGACGGCTACCTCCGCGGTCGCCCAACCCACGCGGTAGTTCATACTGAAATCGCTGACGAACTGCCGCACGCCTTCCGCTGAAGCTTCCGGGTTCTCAGTGGAGAGCCCCACAATCTCCAACCCCTGCGGCCGAAACTCTCGATAGAGCTTTACCAGCTCCGGAATCTCTGAACGACACGGGCCACACCAGGTGGCCCACAGATTAACCACCAAAACCTTCCCGCTGTAATCAGCGAGTTTTATCGGAGCGCCGTTGACTGCCTTCAGTTGGGCATCTAGCACTGTCGCCGGCAGGGTAGCCATTGCTGTCGCCGGCGCCGTAGCAGGGGCGGCCGGGTTCACCGGCGCGGTCTTCGCCTTAGGTGCTGGTTCCCGGGTGACACGTTCATCAGAGGAATTACAACTGGAGGCACCGAACATCGCTACGAGTGTCAGCACCATGATTGTTGCTGCCACTCGCGTCGGTGTCCAAAAACTCCTGCGTTTGCCGGTAACCTGTTTTTCAGCAGACATAAATAATTTCAACTACCAACCAAGACTAAAGCATGTCGAGAATAACATTCGCCCGCATGGCCGTCGAATTGGCAATCGAGCACGTGGCTATTTCTTCACAAACCTGAAAGATTCCAGGATCACCGGCATCTCGCCCTTGTCGCCTACATCTTCAATGCCAGTTAACTCGGGAGCAAGAGACGTGGCAAGCATGATTAACGTTGCCCCGGTCGTTTGTCCTGCAACGCCACTCGGCAAGAAAACCACGCGGCCCCAAACCTGGATGTCTCCCTTCTCAGTTTCCTTCGAGAGACTCACAAAGCGGAACTCGTACGCGTCCATCGAATTTACTTTCGTGGGGCCTTCCGAAACTTTCCGGTACCCAGGAAAGTCTTTTGACAGATTCGCGCTCAAGAGTTCCACCAAACGCGGAAACAGCGGCGTGTCCGCCTCAAACGTTCCCTGGCTCGTGTACCAGCCGACAGCAAAGTTTTCTTGGGTAAAGTCCGGGGGCAGCCGTCTTTCGACTTTGACGAAATTCGTTGCCCCTGCAACTCCGGCCTTGGGATCTGTTTGCCAGCCCTCCGGGTAGTAGAAGGAAAAGTCGAGATAGTGTTCCGCTAATTTGCCATCAAGATTGTCTTTCGAGTTTTCAAACTTCGTCGCATCCGCCGGAGGAACAAACTCATCTGGCGTTGTGGTGACGTCGGGAGTTGTCGCGGGAGCTTCGTTCGTGTTGGTTGGCGGCTCGGGAGAAGGCGCGTCGCTGAGCACCACTGGGCGATTCTGCATTTGGTCGAGGCGCGGCTTAACTACAAAAAAGAACGCAGCGGCCAGACCACCGATTCCGAGGATGAGCAAGACCGCAAGAATGCCAAGCACCAAGGGCAACTTTGACTTTTTCCTGGCCGGCGCGAGGCTTCCTGTTTCCGCCGTAGCCAGTGATTCCGGCAGGGCCGGAAGCGGCGCTGACGTGGGTGCTTCACTATCTGCGGACGGCAGCGGCTTTGAAGTGGAGCCAGTCGCAGGAGCAGGCGTAGAAAGAATCGTTTCCGCCATATCAGGCAGCTTGCGGCTGGTAGCTGCCTGGCTTGAGAAGGTTTCCGTGGGTAACCCGAGGTCGGCAGAAGTCGCCCGCATAGTGGCGCTCGGATCAAAAGTCGGCTCAGCGATCAACAAGCCACCATCAACTGTACAAAACTTCTGGCTTTCGTCTGGAAAAGAACGATTGCATTTGGGGCAACGCTTCATTTGAAGTCCTCTCTTATTATTTCAACCGAAATCAACGCGAACGGGCCTTGGAAAGTTTCTGCTGCAACTCAGGATTGCCAGGATCGAGCTCCAAAGCACGCTGGTAAGCCCGCTCGGCATTGGCGTTCTCTTTAGCCTTCATGTATTCGTCGCCAACGCCCGCAAAACCAAAAGAGCCCGCGAGCTGTTTGCGGTCACCGGCGGGTGCGAATTCCGCCGCCTTTACGTAAGCTGCCTCGGCGTCCGCGAGTCGGCCCAAAGCCAGGTAGGATCGTCCCAGAAGATTAAAGGGCTGGAAAGCGCGCGGACTGACTTCAGCAGCGGTCTTCAGGTAAGGCTCGGCTTCATCGTACTTTTTGAGGACCAGCAGCATTCGTCCCATCAGTAAGGTCGAACGCGGATTGCGCGCGTCGAGTTCGAGGGCCCGCCTAATCACCGGTCCAGATTTCTCCCAAAGTTGCTCTTCCTGCATGGACTCGGCAATGAGGTTCAAGGTCGCCGGATCCTTGGCAAGCTCGGAAGCTTTGTCATAAAGAGGAGCCGCCTCAACCTGTTTCCCGAAACGTTTCAAAACGCGGGCGAGGTGCGCATAGCCTACTGCAAACTCCGGATCAACTTCGATGGCGCGCCGGTACGAATGCTCCAGTTCAGGGGTGAATGAACCGCGCGTTTCCATCGCCACCCCCAGTCGATCCCAACCCACCGCGTTCATTGGCTCGATTTGGACGGCGCGACGAGCGAAGCTTTCGGCATCGGCCAGCCGCTTGGCATTGCCGGCCCCGGTACTCGGCTGCACCAGCACCACACTCAGGGCGACGAGTGCATCAACGTTTTTTGGATTCCACTGCACGGCGTTTCTATAAGCCGCTTCCGCATCGTCCCAACGCTGCTGATCGGTGAAGACGTTACCCAGGCCATAGGCAGCGCGAGCATCGCGCGGCCGGAGTTTAAATACTCCCTGATAAGCTTCTTCGGCCTCCGCAAAACGGCGCGCGTCGCGTAGCTCATTGCCCTTGTCCAGCAAGTCTTCAACACGATCGTCGTTGACGGGAGCAGTGACGCGGGTGGGACGGGGCGTGGCGCGCGTCGAAGTGCCCGGTTTCGTAACCGGCGTGGCCGGCTTACCGGTTCGTTTGCGGGTCTCGGGATTCTTGGGACGAAAGATGCCCGCGCCGCCGCCGACGTCGGCGCCAACAGCCTGCGCGAGAGCGCTCGGCGTACCTAGCAGCAGCAACCCCATTCCCAGCGCCATTGCCACCAAAATCGAGCGCACCATCGCAAAGTCTTTCATTGCTCTCTCCTAAACCTGTTGGAAGTGAAAGTCGAGATGTATGTTTTGAACTGCCCTAGTGTAACCAACCGTCGCGTTTAGCCAAAATGGTTGGGCTCTTGTTTCAAGCTCAACGGCGCGTCGCCCGGGTGACAGGGGTCAATTCGAGCCGGGAAAATCGCTCAGTAGAGGTTCCGTCTCTACCGTCCAGACACTGCACCACGCTCTAGCGCGGTGAGATTGAAAGAATGAGTTTAGCGTTGTCGCTGGTTGAAGGCTTGAAGCTCTGGGCTCAAATACTTTCTGGGCGAACACCAAACCGATCTCTAGCTAGTCTACTGAACGGGCCAGTCGAAAACCAATCGACGCGTGCTTCGTATCCCCTGGGGCAAAGTCACGGTAGGCGGCCGTGATCGGAGCATTCTTGTCGTTGGGAACACTCAAAAAGGATCCGCCTCGCTTTACGATCCACGTCCGGTATTCGGGCGGCAACTCACCACCCTTGTTGCCTGGATAAAAAGCAATCGTCGTCGAAGTCCACTCCCAAACGTTACCCATCAGGTCGAGTACGCCCCAACGATTTTTTCCCTGTGGAAATGATCCGACTGCCCTGGGAAAACCTTCAGACATCACCGCCCGATTGGTTTCCCAGTCATTGCCCCAGGGATAGAGATAATCCTGATCGCCGCCGCGCGCTGCATACTCCCATTCTTCCTCGGTGGGCAAGCGATAAGTCACACCGTCACGTTTCGAACGCCAGGCGGCAAACTTCTTAGCATCATCCGCAGAGACATTTACGACCGGCCAGTTCTCCTGACCAAAGATCTGTTTGCCGTTCGGCCAATGGGAAGGTGCAGCACCGTTCGTCTCGCGCACAAATTCCGCGTACTCACCGTTCACAACTTCATTTCGATCGAGCAAGAACCTTTTTACTGTAACCGGATGAGCGGGCCTTTCCTGGGTTGGGCCATCGTTACGGCCCATTTGAAAGGTGCCTCCAGGAATCTCGACGAGGTCCGCTTTGAACGATGGCGTTGTCGTAACGGTTGGCGAAGGTGTAGGCCGATCGGGGTCGGTGACAATCGCGTCCGATCTCGTCATTATGTACGCCGTGATCGCACCGCCTAAGATCAGGACAGCCAGCACAGCAGCCGCGCCCACATAGAGCGCCGTGTTTCGCGGTTTCGGCGCGAAATCAACGTGAACCCGTCCGGTCCGATCCGCGATTCCGGCAGTCCCGGAAAACGAGCCAGCGCTGGATTGGTGCAACTGTGTGGCCTCGGGATCCACTGATCCCGCAGCCGGCGGCAAGCTGGTTGAAAGGCGCGCGAGTCGTGCCTCCAAATCACTCGCCTGGCGCGCGACTCGTTCCAGTTGTTCTCGCTGTTGTCGTTCGCGTTCTTCCTTTTCTTCGCGCTCCTGGCGCAGTCCCTCTTCTTCAGCCTTCCGCGCACGCGCGGCAGCGTCTTGCGCTTCGCGTCGGGCTTCGGCCTCTCGTACTAGTTCTTCACGCGCGGCTCGCTCACGAGCCTCCTCGTCAGACTTATCCTGCTCGGACGCCGTGACCTGCCCCGTCCTGCCGTCCTCCACCACCGCGGTTCTGTTTCCGCGGGCCGAGAACGACTCAGTGGGCGCCTGAACGTTCGTTTGTTGTCCCACTTTAACTTCGGGATCGGTGCCGGAGAGAGGCGAAACCAAAGTTCGGTTCGGATCGGCTGGCGAAACATCGCGAGCCCGAGTGCTGGCTTCAGGAGAGGCGTTAACCGCGTTGCGTAGCTCAATCAGAAATTCACCGACGGAAGCGGTGCGCGCCTCAACATCTTTTTCGAGAGCGTGGCGCACCACTGCTTCGATCGCCGGATTCACTTTCACTCCGATAGATTGGAAGCTGGGCGGCGAGAGCGTCAGATGTTTTTTCATGATCGACGGAATCGACGTTCCTTTGAAAGGCACGTCGCCCGCGAGCATTTGATAAAGGATGATCCCCAGACTGTAGACATCGGCGCGCGCATCAGGCTCTTCATCTGACCACTGTTCAGGCGCCATATAAAATGGGGAACCCATCAGTCCTGTGGTCTTGGCCTGAACGAATGATCCCAACAGTTCTCCGGACTTGATCTTGGCCAAGCCGAAATCGAGGATCTTCACACCTTCCGCGATGGACATCTTGTCCTGCGTCATGATGTTCAGTGGCTTCAGATCCCGATGCACGATGTTCATCCGGTGCGCGGCAGCGACTCCGGCGCCGATTGCGTTCATCAACTCGAGCGCCCGGGGGGGCGGCATTGCCCCCTCTTCCGCAAGCAACTCCTGCAATGATTTGCCGCTCACAAACTCCATCACCAGAAACGGCATGTTGCCGCGCACCACCCCGAAATCCGTGACGGCAATGATATTGGGATGGCGAATGGCGGCGGCGGCCAGGGCCTCTTGACGGAAACGCGTGACGAGCATCGGATCGTTGCCGACGAGGTCCGGCAAGATCACCTTGATAGCGTGCGCTGTCTTCAGATGGATATGGCGGGCTTGAAAGACGACACCCATGCCACCCTGGCCGAGTCGTCTTTCCAATTGATAACGAGCGTCGAGGATAGGATCGCCCAGCAGCGATTGGGTGGTGGCATCGCCATCCTGAGGACAATGATTTATATCATCAGGGAAGCAGCGCCTGCAGGCTGGACATTCTTTCATTGAAAGGCTCGAAGGTCACTCGGGACTACCCGCTTGGGACCGGAAGCTGATCAGTAGCCCACGCGCTTTCCGCACGGCTGAATGGTGCAAACGCGCTTTGTGATTCTAACTAACAGTCTCCCGAGCCGCAACAGCTTGAAATCATTCGCCCTTGAGCGACCGCCCAACTAACGCACAACTATGTTCACAAGCCGCCGCGGCACCACCACTACCTTTACGACCTCGTGTCCATCAGTGAAGCTCCGTACTTTTTCATCGGCGAGTGCGGCGGCACGCAGATCTTCTTCACTGACATCCGGCGCGGCCAGCACGCGTGCACGCAAACGCCCATTTACCTGAATTGGGATCTCCAACTCTTCCTTTCGCGCCCATTCAGGGTCCGCCTGTGGCCAGCTGGGGACCGCCGCTGAAGCGGCGTGTGCCAGCAAGCCACCGCTGTGTTCCAGTTGCTCCCAGAGTTCTTCCGCGATATGCGGGCAGAAAGGCGCCAGCATTAACGTGAGCGACTCCAATGCTTCGCGCACGGCGAATAGATCACCCGGCGAATCAGTATCAGGTTGGACCTCCAGATCAGTCAGTTCGTTGAACAGCTCCATTAAGGCTGCCACGCTTGTGTTCAGGTGCAGATGTTCGAAGTCGTTAGTGACGCGAGCAATCGTTTGATGTGTTTTGCGTCGCAACGAGCGCGCGCCGGCGCTAAACTCCCCGACCTGCGGTGCTGGCATTCGTTGCGTCGCGTCGGCGAGTCGCTCGTGCCAGCGCCACACCATCGTATAGACCTTGCGCAGAAAACGAACCGCACCCTCGATGCCGGCTTCGTTCCAACGCAATTCGTTTTCAACCGGTGCTGCAAACAGGATGAAAAGGCGCGCCGCATCGGCGCCGAACGCTTCGATCATTTCGTCTGGATCGACACCGTTACCCAGACTCTTGGACATCGCTTTCCATTCATCGGTGCCTTCCACACGGTTAGTTACCATGCCTTGCGTCAACAACTTCTTCACCGGCTCGGCAAATGAGACCAGTCCCAGGTCGCGCATCACCTTGTTCCAGAAGCGCGTGTAGATCAGATGTAACACTGCATGGGAGTCGCCGCCGATATATTGATCAACGGGGATCCATTGTTTGACGATTTCTGGGTCAAAGGCCGCGGCGTCGTTATGCGGATCGCAGTAACGAAAGAAATACCAGGATGAGTCGACGAACGTATCCATCGTATCTGTCTCACGCCGCGCTGGACCGCCGCACTGCGGACAGGTCGTGTTCACAAATGCCGACACGCCCGCCAATGGTGATTCTCCACTACCTGTAAATTCCGCGGTGTCAGGCAGCACTACCGGCAAGTCTTCATAAGGCACAGCAACTGAACCGCACTTCTGGCAGTTGATAATCGGCACGGGCGCACCCCAAAAGCGCTGCCGCGAGATTCCCCAATCGCGCAAGCGATAAGTCACAGCACCGCCGCCGAAGCCTCTGGTTTCCGCGTGCTGCGCCATTTCCCTGATCGCAACTGCGGAAAGTTTGCCGCCCCACTCACCGCTATTGATCAGTACGCCATAGTTGGTAAATGCATGACGCATTTCCGCCGATTGATCCGTTCCCGTTACGGATTGCGGTTCAGCAGCTATCTGATCGTGTGTTAC
>JBAPXA010000179.1:0-3410 GCA_049283975.1 Pyrinomonadaceae bacterium
GCTTTGAAGTGAGTTGGCTGGATTGAGTTTGCTACGCTCCAAGCCTGACGGCTATTCCCTTTGCCGGCATTGCGACCGAGTTCGTGATCAGAACCAGCGTCGGGAATGAAATATTTAGTTCGGTAGCGTACCGATCATTACTCGAGCCGTCGCTAGAGTGGGCCTACTTGCTGCACAACTCAGCAAAATGTGGGGGTCGATTGCTGGTCCAGCTTCCGCTTTCACCAGCAGCCGGCCCCACCACAATTTCTCGTCCTTCCTCTCCCTAAAATCTGTTAGTCTTCATCTAAGAAAAGTACCGTCAGCTTTTGATCAGTAGTGCCGTGCACGACATAATGCGCCTCTGAACCAACACTGCTGGGCGATTAGATTGACATCAGCTGGGATTGCGCACTAGGGATCTCAGCTCGAGAATCTTTAAGGAAACAGATGAATGTACTTGTAACGGGTGGCGCCGGATACATCGGCAGCGTTGTTGTTGAGGAACTCTTGCGCGATCTGCATGAAGTCACTGTTTACGACAATCTTTCCAAAGGACATCGTGAAGCAGTTGCGCCAGGCGCGGAATTTATCCTGGCAGATTTGCGGGATCGAGAGCGCCTAAAGACGGCGTTGCGTCAGCGTAACATCGAGGCAGTAATTCACATGGCCGCGGCTTCGTTGGTTGGGGAGTCTGTGGAAAACCCTGCCAGCTATTACGAGAATAATGTTCTTGCCGGGCTTTCGCTACTTGATGCAATGCGTGAAGAAGGAGTAGCAAGACTCGTTTTCTCTTCGACCGCCGCTGTTTATGGTGAGCCCGCGAAACAGCCGATCGAGGAAAGCGATCCAACTTTGCCAACCAATCCTTACGGCGAAACCAAACTGGCTTTTGAACAAGCGCTTAACTGGTACAGTGAGGCATATGATCTCCTGTTTACTTCGCTGCGTTATTTCAATGCTGCCGGAGCAACGGCGCGTTGTGGCGAATGGCACTCACCAGAAACTCATTTGATTCCGATTGTTTTGCAGGTGGCCGCAGGCTTGCGACCTGGCCTGGAACTATACGGCGACGATTATCCAACCGAGGATGGAACTTGCATCCGCGATTACATTCATGTAGTGGATCTCGCGCGCGCGCACATTCTTGCCCTCCAAACTCCTGGCAATGCCATCTACAATCTTGGCTGCGGCAAAGGATATTCCGTTAAAGAGGTCATTGACTGTGCGAAGAAGATCACTGGCCGCTTGATTCCCGTTAAGATCATGAACCGGCGAGTTGGTGATCCTCCGACTCTGATTGCGAGTTCGGCTGCCATCAAGCGGGACCTTGGTTGGTCGCCTAAATTTCAGGAGTTGGATCTTATCATTCAGTCGGCCTGGGCTTGGCTGAAGACCCACCCTGCAGGTTACCGCCAGCCAACCGCAACGCCTGCGATTTGAGTTTTGATACGAGAGGAGCTTTCGACTTTTCGTGTCCTGGCATCCCTCCCACATTTGTGTCTTTCATGACACAAAATCAGAACATAAGCTGGCTATCTTATTGACCAACGAACAAGGGGTGGTCAAACAGTTCGGCGGGCCGTCTCCTGACGGCTCGCCTTGCTTCGTCGGACTTTCATCTAGACTTCAATTGAATCTCTCCAATCTGACCTCGGTTCAGACGCGGCATTCCTACGGTTTCTCTGAAATGAAATTCGGGTCCTGGCGCTACCTCGGTTTGGCCGGCATCGTCACTCTCGCCTACTTCTTAGCGGCGGAGCTCGGGCTCTCGCTGGCTTCTGCACACACCAACGTTTCCCCAGTTTGGCCGCCGACGGGCATCGCTATCGCCGTTCTCTTAATTTTTGGCCGCCGCCTTTGGCCCGCGATACTGATTGGGGCTTTCTTTGCTAACCTGTGGACCCAAGTCTCAGCCCCAGTCGCTCTGGGGATCGCAATTGGCAACACCCTTGAGGCAGTTGCCGCTGCCTACCTGCTCACCTATCGAGCTACCTTTGATCATTCCTTCAGCTCCATCCGGAGTGTGCTCAAGTTCACTCTATTTGCTGTTGTCGCCAGTCCCATGATCAGCTCCACAATTGGCAATATCAGTTTGTGCATCGGCGGCGAGGCGCGCTGGGCAGACTTTGCTAGCCTTTGGCTCACGTGGTGGTTGGGCGATGGCTTTGGCGCTCTGATCGTAGCGCCCTTCCTGCTCGCCTGGGACGTTAATTTGAAGAGGCGCGTGTCTCCGAAAGCCGTGATTGAAGCGCTGATCCTGCTAGCCGCCTTAACACTCGTTTCGCTGATTGCTTTCGCCGGTTGGATCCCCGGCGCCGACAAGCGTTACCCGATTGCCCACTTAACTTTGCCTTTTATCGTCTGGGCGGCGCTGCGACTTGATCAGCGTACCGTGACCGCGGCGACCCTGCTCTTGTCGGCGGTGGCCGTTTGGGGTACAGCTCAGGGCTATGGTTCTTTCGTTCGTGGCGGGCCTAACGAATCACTGCTACTGCTGCAACTTTTTATCGGCTCGACCGCACTGCTCACTTACGTTCTCTACGCCGTAATGCATGAGCGCACGACTGCGCAAAAGGAAAAGCTGCACCTCGCCGCAGAGGTTGCCAAGCAGCGAAAACGGGTGGAAGACATCGTTGCCCATGTGCCGGGCGTCGTCTGGGAGGCCTGGGGCGAACCCGAGGCCAAGAGCCAGCGCATCGATTTCGTTAGCAACTATGTCGAGAAGATGCTTGGTTATAGCGTGGAAGAGTGGCTTTCCACTCCGAACTTTTGGCGCACCATAGTTCACGAAGATGATCGGGAAGCAGCCGGACGCGCGGCGGCGCGCACGTTTGCGGCGGGAACCGGGGGCGTGAATCGGTTTCGTTGGTTGACCAAGGATGGCCGTGAAATTTGGGTTGAGTCACAGTCGGTCGTGGTTTGCGATGAAAGCGGAAAGCCGGCTGGCATGCGCGGCGTCACCATGGACATCACGGAAACTGTGAGGGCGCAAGAAGAGCGAACGAAGTTGTTGGAATCTGAAAGAGAGGCTCGCGCTCAGGCTGAGCAAGCAAACCGTCTTAAAGATGAATTCCTCGCGACAATCTCCCACGAGTTACGAACGCCACTAAATGCGATTGTCGGTTGGGCTCGATTGCTGCGGTCGGGCCAACTTGATCCCGAGAACCTGGAACACGCTGTCGAAGTGATTGAACGGAATGCCTGGTCACAAAAGCAAATCATTGAAGACATGCTCGACGTCTCGCGCATCATCACAGGCAAATTGCGAATTGGAATGGTGCCGCTCGAACTGATGTCTGTGATACAGGCGGCGATGGATGTCGTCCGCCCGGCCGCCGAGGCAAAAGAGATTGAGCTTAAGACTCAATTCGAAACACCAGAGCTGTTAGTCAGCGGTGATGCCGAACGTTTGCAGCAAGTGATTTGGA
>JBAPXA010000180.1:0-2068 GCA_049283975.1 Pyrinomonadaceae bacterium
CTGCAACTTAACAATTTCTATTGACTCTCAACCTGGATAGTTTCACACTCACCAGAGTTTGGGCCTTCTCATCACAGCTCAGTATGTATGAGAAGTTCAAAGAATTAGACGGTACACATCCCTGGCGGGAAGTTAGTGCAGATGGTTTTATCGACTATCGTGCTCGCTACCGGCCGAAGGGTCGTGTTCTCTTCTTCAATTTTCCGCTCGCTCGCGAATTGGAACTGATCCCCCTCGATCATCCGAGCCTCATCAATAAAGATCTCGAACGAGTCATCCTCGAAACCTTCTCGCTGCAAATCATCAACGAATACGATCTGAAGCTGGGGAAGAAGTATGCCCCGGAAACGGTAAAGCCAGGTCATTACATGGCGACCCGTTATCTGCAGACTCAACACCGCAACAAACAGGGAAAGACTTCGGGAGATGGCAGAAGCATCTGGAACGGATCTTTGCGGACGCGCAACCTGGTTTTTGATATTTCCAGTCGCGGAACCGGGGCCACGATTCTAAGTCCCGGTGCACAAGAAGCTGACGGAGCTGTCGAAACCGGCAATGAAATTTACGGGTATTCTTCAGGACTGGCTGAGCTTGATGAAATGGTGGGCAGCGCCGTCATGTCAGAAATTTTTTACCGGCAAGGCATTCCCACCGAACGCTGTCTGGCCGTGATTGGCTTTACCGACGGCAGTGCCATCGGCGTCAGAAGCGCGCCCAATCTAGTCCGCCCCGCCCACATCTTTCGTTACCTCAAACAGGGACGGCACGCAGAACTCAAGGCGTCGGTCGATTACTTCATCAAACGAGAAGTTGAGAACGGCTTCTGGAAGCTGCCAACTGCGGAGCCAGCCAAATACGAACGCGCGCTCGACTACCTGGCGCGCTCTTACGGCAAGATGGCGGCGTTGCTCGAAGAGGAATACATCTTCAACTGGTTGGCCTGGGACGGTGACAACATGCTGGCCAGCGGCGCCATCCTGGATTACGGATCGATCCGGCAGTTTGCCGCCAAGCACGACAAGTATCGCTTCAAGGACGTAGACCGCTATTCGGCGTCGCTCGCGGAGCAGCGTTACTGGGCGCGGCTCATTGTGCAGACGTTTGCGCAGGCTATGGATTTTATTTCGTCTGGGAAGAAACGAAACTTGCGTGAGTTTAAGACTGCGGAGGCTTTGCAGACCTTCGATTGCGCTTTCGCGGACGAAAGTGATTACCGCATTCTCTGGCGGATAGGATTCACCGCCGAGCAAATCGATCAGCTACTAAAAAGCGCGCGTGCGGAGGTCAAACAGTTTCACAAGTCTCTGACTTACTTTGAGGATCTTAAAGTCGCTCGGGGCATCGAAAAGCTACACGACGGTTTTACTCACAAGCCGGTGTTTCTGATTCGTAACTTGCTGCGGCAAATGCCCGCTTACTATCTGGCGCAGAGCATGAACCGGGAAGACGACGAGAGTGGTTACATGCCGGACGAGATCTTCCTGCGGGTGATGGCTGCTTCTTACGTCGGAAAAAGAGATTTGCAGTTGACACCTTCGCGCCGCGCTCACGTGCGGAACTTTCAGCAGTGCTATCTGCGTTTGATTGGATCTCTCGGCATGCCGTTTGACGAAATCTTGAAAACACTTCAGGAGCGCTCAGCCGTCATTAACCACCGGCATCGCTTAACAGGAGACGCACTCATTTTCATCATCGAAGAAATAATTGCTATCAAAGGGAAGATCAAAGTTAACGGCTTGCAGGAAGCCCTTGATGCCTTCATCGATTCCCAGGTGTTGGTTCCTGGCAGCTGGCACCCTGTCGCGCCTGACCAGCTGAAGCCCAGGACCCTAAAGTCTCGACTACTCCTGACAATCCAGGAAAACCTCGAAGCCTACAAAGAGTCGATCTGAAGCTCCGAAACTCTACTCGCGGTCATGCGTTGCCATCCACTTACCGCCCAGACGCCAAGACTCCAAGACTCGAAGTAAAACAGCACCGTCTACGAGTCACAAGCAAAGTGAAATAAGTGCGGAGTTTATCCCTCTAAACACTTTGCCTCGCTGCGCCTGTGGTGACTCTGTGATAT
>JBAPXA010000181.1:0-2276 GCA_049283975.1 Pyrinomonadaceae bacterium
CCTTCACATAGCCAACGGCGACGAGAAAAAATATGAGAGTGGCAGCGATAAAAATCAGGTCAAACATCGTCGTTACCCTCAGTTGAAGTTGTAGCCCAACTCCAGCAGAATAAAATGATTGCCCCTACTAAGATTTGAGTTGCCGAGGGAATACCCGGCGTAACCAGTTACCTTCTTGTGGGGTCTGAAAATCACGCCGGGCGTGAAGTAACCAGCGGTATGCTTGCCCGTAAACCAATCAGCAGCGAGACTGAACTCTGCTGTTAGGGGTTGTTCGAAACCAAACTGACCGCCCGCGCGCTGCGCGTCTGGGGCAACCACGTTGTCGCTGAAGTGGTAAGCGCCGAACGTCAGGCGGGTCTTTGTTGTAAACGTCTTACTCGCCTGCCCATAGACGTAGTTACCGATGCCGTAAGACTTGTTGCGAACGGGGACGAACACATTGTCCCCCAGGAGGATCGCCCAGCCATTCTCCCCGCCGTCGTAGGCCTTCCATTTGATAGCTGGAACGAGTGTCGTTGAGTCAGGACCCGGATTGATGTTGCCGCTAACATTCAACCCAATCTCGAGCGCGCTACCAGTTCCGATCACTACCCGCGGGACAAACGAGGAGAAGCGCGGCACGATGTTTAGGGGATCGTTATTGGTCTTAAAAGGCACGTCCAACTCTGCGTAGACCTTGCCTTTATCCAGCACGTCGGCGCTTGGCACATTAAAAATGGTCTGCTGTGCCCGCAGCTCGGCTGGAATTAGGAGCAGGAGGCAGAAGCAGAGTGTTAGCCGACTAAGCAATGAGCCGAAGACGCTACCGCTCTCCCCGCTCCTTTGCTTCTCGGCTAGCCTGCTGGTTGCCGCTTGCTCCATGTCATCAAGGTAGAATCCCGCCAGGATCAGCAATGGAATTATGAGAACGAGGAATGCGGTGCCGAAACCACGGAGCCATGGATGCGCGTCGGCACCCTGCATCCACGCAATCAATGTTAAGAGGCTTCCCAGCAATGCGGCGACGATCCCGAAAACCAAACACACGACAGCTCGAGTCGCCTTCCGCGAGGCAATCTCGGTTGTGGTTCTTTGGCTGTTCATACAAAGAACCTACGCCTGCTCGCCTAAAGACGGCGTAAAGTCTTCATAAAAAGTTTGTAAAGATGAGAGGGAGCGGAATCTGGCGGGTTTATGCGCCCTGAGGATTGAAACGATAACCCACCCAGGGCTCGGTGAGTATGTATTGAGGATTCGTGGCGTCGATCTCGATCTTCTTACGGAGGTTCCCCACAAATACTCTGAGGTATTCGTTCTGCTCGACATAATTGCCGCCCCATAAAGCGGCTAAAACGGAGCGGTGGGTCACAACCTTGCCAGGGCTTTTCATTAAATAGACGAGCAGGTCAAACTCTTTTGGTGTCAGGTGAACCCCACGATCACGCACCTTAACGGTGCGGGTCTCGAGATCAACATAAAAGTCTCCTGACTCCAAAACCGTTAGTGTTGTTCCGTTAGCAGTCGGCGTGGTGGCACGCCGTAGTGAGGAACGAATTCGCGCAAGCAGCTCATCAATTCCGAACGGCTTCGTGACAAAATCGTCGGCGCCAAGGTCCAGGGCTTCAACTTTTGTCTTCTCCTCGTCCTTGGCAGAAAGAACGATAATTGGGACCGACGAAATCGCGCGCAACCGTCGGCAGAGTTCCAAGCCATCCATGTTTGGCATTGCCAAGTCTGTGATGACGAGATCCGGAGCCCAGTCGCCAAACGTTTCGAACGCAGAAAGACCATCAGCGGCCGTACGGACTTCGTAGCCTCGAGAGCTGAGGCCGGTTCGCAGTACGCGAGTCAGCTGTGGCTCATCATCGACTATCAGGATACGTGGCTTTTTGTTCATCGCTTCAGGGATCAGAGGAGAACTGCTCACCTCAACGGTCGGTCCCGGGCTCGTTGGGTTCGTCTTCGTCCCCGATAGGAAGCGTGAAGATCACCCGAGTTCCAATGCCTCCGGCTCCGCTTTCGATCCAGATTTTCCCGTTATGCGCTTCAATTATTCCCTTCGCAATTGCCAGTCCCATCCCGGTCCCCGAAGGCTGGTTTGTGGACACATCTCCATCACGAGTTGCGCGAAAAAACTTATCGAAAACGCGCTGGCGCAACTGAGGAGGAATCCCGGTGCCTCGATCCTCGACAAACATTTCTACGTAACCTTCGCCGCTGCGTTTTGCGGTAATTTCGATAGGCATCTCAGGTGGGGAATACTTAACTGCGTTATCAATGAGCGTGTATACCAC
>JBAPXA010000182.1:0-6663 GCA_049283975.1 Pyrinomonadaceae bacterium
CGTCTGTACTGATATTCCTCCGCGTCCCTTAACGGCTAAATACTCGCTTCAATTTGTCATAGTCCCAACACAGCAGATAGATGTTTGCCAGCAGCATTAGTCCGGTGATCACCGGCGTGCCGGTAAAATGCATTGAGACCGTAATCACAAAAATATTCAGGATCAGGGGGAAATAAGCCAACGCTCCCAGGGTTGCGGTTTGTGGGATTAGAAGCAGTAAGGCGACTGTGAGTTGGCAGATGCCCAGGAAGCGCCAATAAAAACCTGTACGGTAGAGCGCTTCGAAGAAGAAGCCAATGGGATCGTCGAGGCCAAGTATGGTAAAGCGATTTCCCGTTAGCTTCGTTATCCCCGAAGGAAGAAAGGCGAGCGCGAGCAGGATGCGCGTGAAGACGGTGAAGACCTTTAGCAGGGTAATTTTTCTGACGCGAGCGTGCAGTCGATCGAGACTTAACGGCATTCGGGAATGGGCTATCGTTTCAGCAACTCGGTAGTGCCTTCGGCGACACTGCCAGGTTGCGTGAGTTCATTAGTGTTTGGGACTGCGGGCAACGCCGTCGCCGGTTCTCTTTTGAGTTGCTGAGTCGCCTGGCTTGAATCCGCCTCCCCTAACCCGAGTTCGCGGCTTAAAAAGCGCGCTTCGATCAATTTATTGATCCCCTGGGACCAGAGAATTATTCCCAGGCAAGCCATCCAGCTTGCCAAACCCAACCAGACAAAGATCCAGTCGTTGGTATTGCTGAAGAGACCGAGCGCGACTCCTACGATCGTTGAGGCTCCAAGCCAGCCGCTGCCTTGAACGAGTTTTGAAATTCCATCGCGACGTTTGACTGATGAAATACTCGCTACCCTTTCGAGGGTGGCGGTGGAAAGTTGTTGCGGATCAGATAGCACGAGGCTCACCGTAGCCAGATTCGTGCCGCAGGCGCGGCAGAATTTCGTGTCATCACTATTCTGGGCAGCACAGCG
The DNA here is from genome assembly GCA_049283975.1 of Pyrinomonadaceae bacterium. Lineage (GTDB taxonomy): Bacteria > Acidobacteriota > Blastocatellia > Pyrinomonadales > Pyrinomonadaceae > PSRF01. The sequence continues at coordinate 970 of JBAPXA010000182.1, forward strand.
CGGACAGAACATCGCAGTTTCTCCAGCTGGATGTACGAGCTCACCCGAATTCTATGTTTCAGAAAGATTCGCTAAGAGCCGCGCAATTGAATCGCGGCCGTCTCGGCCGCAACGCGCGGGAGGAGCGAATGCTTAATGCGCTTTCGCGCGTTGCGCTCATTGCGGGCGGGACGCCCGCGATCCCAAGAAAGTCATTTGGTAACAACGGGCCAATCCGCCGCGGGTCTCCCAAACCAAATCCAGGCGATGTAATCAACCAGTGGCGGGTCACCGCCTAGCTCGCGTAACCGAGCGTTGACCTGACCTCGGTGATAAGTGCTGTGCGCGGCGACCTGGAGGATGGTTTCACCTTTGGTTGTCACGAAAGGATCGCGGCCAAGGTGTTTCGTTAAGTACTTTGCCCAGGGCATTACGAAGGGCTTATCGAGATCTTCTTCGCCAAGAGTTTGCAGGTAGGCAGCGGCAAGCCGATGAAACTCGCGACTCCAGGCCGGCAGTTCAGTAAGGGCGAAATCGCTACCTGCGTTTTCTGAATGTTGTTGCTCACGCCAGACATTGATAAAGGCGTGCTGCACCATGTGGATGTGATGCAGCCAATCCTTGATGCGCTGGTCGGCGGAAGCCGCAGGCGAGTCAAGCACGGAGCGCCAGACGGTGGCGTCGGCCCACTCCATGTGTTGAAAGAGATCGTTGAGTAGTTCGGAGGCTCTCATTACGATCCACCACCAATCACGATTCACTACGATTCACGAATTTAGCAATGACAATCTACAGCCACAACCAGATACTCACTATATTCGTGCAACAACTCTGCGGCTCTTGCCGGCCAGTCAACAAAATCATTGCACTCGAGCCATCTGCCTTGGGGTGTCACAATCGCATAGGGAACCAACTTCCGGGGCACATCGCGCGCCGGACGCACGTTGTCCTCGACTCTTATCACATCCAGACCGTAACGCTTTTCAAACTCCGGCGGTGTGAGGTTATGCATCTGCTCGACGCCAAAAATCTCCTGATCGTAGCGTCCGCCGATTACGAACCCATCACACTTAATCTGCTCATCGGGCGATGGTTCTCGATCCTCGTTGTCAAAATACGGGTCTACCAGTTGATTTACACGTTGCTCAATGTTCGCTTCATTAGGACTGACGAAGACGAACGTCAAAAAGTGACTCATGAGTTTGCACGCCTGCCCCACGTGCAGGCTAAGCTTCGAGGCTGGCGTTCATCGTGATTTCAGCCTTTAGAACCTTCGAGACGGGGCAACCGGCTTTGGCGTCATTAGCAGCCGTCGCAAAGGCCTGCTGATCTGCGCCGGGCACTCGCGCTTTTACTTCGAGGTGCACTGATGTGATCGCGAAACCCGCATCAGTCTTTTCGAGTTTGACGCTGGCCGTTGTGCGAATGCTTTCTGCCGTTAATCCTGCCTGGCCGAGTTGACCCGACAAGGCCATCGAGAAACATCCCGCATGGGCGGCAGCAATCAGCTCCTCCGGATTTGTTCCCTTGCCATCTTCAAAGCGAGTGCTAAACGAATATTGACTTTCAGCCAGCACGCCGCTGTCAGTTGAGATCGTCCCCATACCGTCTTTTAATCCACCCTTCCATTCGGCTGACGCGTTGCGTTTCATATTTGCTCCTAGCGATTGTTTTGCGAACGTTGGCAATAAACTACCTCAAAAACATGCGGCGTAGCTAACGAGGACTGGTACGTAACGAATCGCGCAAGAGCAGCGCGCTCGGAAACTGGCCGCGGCTCGGTACAATACGGGAGCGGTAGCGACCGCATTCAAGGTGTGCAGCACAAAATGAAGTTTGTTAGAACCTTTTCGGATTATTGCCGTCAAGAGTGATGCCAGGTTCAATGCGGTCGCTACCATCACCCGTACAGTACCGAGTGGTGCCCAACAGTTAAATGCCGTCGCGAATGGACTCATCGCTGACGTAGCAAATCAACGTCTTGGCTCCAGCTCGATTCCCTCAATCAAACAGCATCGTCAAAAACTCTTTTGTTCCCGGCGGGCCACTGAGTTCGAGTGAAACAGGTGCTGCCCCCGGCGCGACCGTTAGTCGGAATGTGAGAAACGGACAGCACTGGTGTTCGAGCGTAATCAGATTTGCCAACGCCGTGATTTGTTCGCTCGCCGACGAAAACTGATAGATAAAGCCGCTGTCGGTTTCTTTCATGCCAGTCATTGCAGCTTTGGTCTGCAGCAAAACTTCTTTACGGCGTTGCTGTAATTCAGAATCTGTCAGACTGCAGGCGACGGGTAAATTCTCAGCACTCATGGCATTTTGTCCTGTTCTTTCGCTTGGCAAACTTTAGTGGGTGGGAGCATCATGGCATCATCATCACTTCCACGTGAAACTTAAGTTGTCAATCGGACGTTCTTAGAACGTTATCCAACATGATGTGTGCGTGGCCGCAGACCCGAATCACACTACACTCGTCAAATCAACCCAGCATTTAGAAAACCGAGGAACTGAATATGAGATTACCGACCAATGACAATCGAGTCATTAACCTAACTCGAAATACGCTTCTGCTCTTAGTTTCACTGGGGACGCTTACTCTATTTTCGTCGACCGGTTTCGCGCAGAAAGCGCTCGAGCGAAAGCCTCGGCAGCCAGCAGCGAGTGCAACAGCCCAACCCCGCCAATACACAATCGAACAGTTCATGGACACAGTACGCGTCGGCGGCGCTTCTTTTTCAGCCGATGAGAAGGAGGTACTTTTTCACAGTAACAAGTCGGGAATCTTTAATGTGTATACGGTGGGCACGACGGGCGGTAATGGCCGGCAGCTAACCAACTCCACCAAGGAAAGCACGTTTGCGGTTTCTTACTTCCCCAACGACGCCCGCTTTATCTACTCCTATGACAAAGGCGGTAACGAGAATAGCCATTTGTATCTCGGCGGTGATGGGCCGGAACGCGATCTGACCCCGGGGGAGAAAACTAAAGCAAACTTTCTGGGTTGGAGTCACGATCGGAAAACATTCTTCTTTTCCACGAACGAACGTGATGCGCGTTTCTTCGACGTTTACGAGATGAATCCCGCCGACATGAAAGCGACGCTCGTCTTCAAGGATGAAACTGGCTATGCCTTGTCAGACATCTCCAACGATAAGCGTTACCTGGCCTTCAATAAGACAGGTGAATCTACCACCGATGCGGACATCTATCTCTATGACACGCAGTCGAAGGAGATCAAAAACATTACCCCGCACCAGGGTGAGATTGCTTTCGGCGCCCAAGCTTTCGATCCACAAACACGCTTTCTTTACTACACCACGGACGAAGGCGGCGAGTTTCAATATTTGAAGCGTTACGAGTTGGCGACCGGCAAATCTACGGATGTCGAACGCGAGCCCTGGGATATCTGGACGACTTACTTTTCGCACAATGGTAAGTATCGAGTGACGGTTATCAACCAGGATGCACGAACGGTCATAAGAATCTACAACACTACAACCGGGAAACAAGTTGCCCTGCCCAAGCTGCCGGATGGCGACATTACTGGTGTCACGATCTCGCCCAGCGAGAGTCGGATGGCGTTTTACCTCAATGGCGATCGTTCGCCGGCGAACCTTTATGTCTACGACTTTGCCTCGCGCAAGGCGTTGAAGTTAACGAATAGTCTAAACCCGGCGATTAGTGCCGCAGATTTAGTCGACGCCGAAAACATTCGCTACAAATCGTTCGACGGCATGGAAGTGCCGGCGATTCTTTACAAGCCTAAACAGGCAAGCAGCACTGGCAAGGTTCCGGCGCTGGTGCTGGTTCACGGCGGTCCGGGCGGGCAGGCGCGGCGCGGTTACAGGGCGCAGGTCCAGTTCCTGGTCAACCACGGTTACGCGGTCCTGGATGTGAATAACCGAGGCTCGTCAGGTTACGGCAAGACGTTTTTTGTGGCTGACGATCGTAAACACGGACGCGAACCGCTCTGGGACGTGGTCGAAGCGAAGAAGTATCTACAGTCACTCGGTTGGGTGGACGAATCCAAAATCGGCGTGATGGGCGGGAGTTACGGAGGCTATATGGTGCTGGCTGCTCTTGCTTTCAAGCCGGAGGAGTTCGCTGTTGGCGTCGACATTTTTGGTGTTTCCAATTGGGTGCGGACACTGCAATCGATTCCGCCGTATTGGGAGTCCTTCCGCAAGTCTCTCTACAAAGAGATTGGCGATCCCACCACTCAACTCGAAATGTTAAAGGAATCGTCACCACTCTTTCACGCCGACAAAATTCGCCGGCCGCTGATCGTTTTGCAGGGCGCCAACGATCCGCGAGTTATCAAACCGGAATCCGATGAGATTGTTGAGGCTGTGAAGAAGAGCGGCGTTCCGGTCGAATACGTTGTCTTTGATAACGAAGGTCACGGCTTCACAAAGAAGGCCAACGAGATTCGTGCGAACAAAGCGATCCTTGAGTTTCTCGATTTGCACCTTCGCGGAACTGGCCATTAGTGTCCGCGGATGGCGATGACTATTCCGGACTGAGCATTTTCTGGCAGAGCATCGATCCTTCTGATCAAGAATTGCTTGTAGTCATCTCGATACCAAACTGTTCGCGCAATACAAACTCATAAGCTTTCTCGTCGTCCAACAATCGTTCCTGACGTTCGCCCTTCGTCGTTGTAATAAATCGAAGTTCACTGAGAGTGATCCGCCCGTCAGGCGTTGCTCGGGTACAGACCCGTGCTCTAGTGAAATGTGATTGCGGCGAAGTTTGATGATAACGGCACATCTCAACGTAGTCGGAATATTCGTGAGGCTCGAGCGTAAAGCGGTACTGCGACTTCCAATCACCCTCACCCTCGCGTTGCATTAACACCAAGTCATCTTCGTCAGTGTCGATCCGGTAAGCCCGAGCGCCTTGTGTTTGTGGCTCACGAGAATCGAGCAATAACGGTTCGTTGAACGAATCCCCAAAGCCCACATCTACCAGCCAGCGTGTTTCGGGTGCGTCCGGCGCCGTCACCAACAAGGTCATATGATCGAACTCTGGTCCCAACTCGCCCCGATCGTTGGCGACTCGCGCGGAGAGCTTCACGACGTCATATCCGAGTTCACGTAACAGACTCGCAAAGAGACCATTCAGCTCATAACAGAAGCCGCCGCGGCCGCGCCGGACAACCTTGTCGAACAATGCCTGGTCTTCGAGAACGATGGGCTCTCCCGAATGAATGCTCAGATTCTCGAAGGGAACTGCTTGCAAGTGCGCCAGGTGTAATTGACGGAGATTTTCAGCAGTTGGCACGGTCGTGCCGGAATAGTTTAGGCGTTGGAGGTAGCGGGTGATTTTGCTCATAACAGTCCGCGAAGCGGACGACTGATAGTAGCCCAGCACTTCAGTGCTGGGTAAGTGCATAGAGTATCAGACGACAGTCCGTGAAACGGATGACTGAAACTGACAGTGGAGCAGCACTTCTCAGTGCCTTGGTTCCAGATTCTCCCCCTCAGCAAGTACGTAACACAGTCTGAATGTACTAGTCTTCAGCCGTCCGTTTCACGGACTCAAATATCTGTTTCACCAGGAACCCAGCACTGAAGTGCTGGGCTATTGTCTGTAGTGAACCCCTAAGTTGAGACAACTGGTTGGGGCCGAGTTGATTGTGAAAACGACTGTTCAAACTCTGCTGGTGGAACGTAGCCGAGCTTCGAATGAAGTCGTTTGTGATTGTAAACTTCATCA
>JBAPXA010000183.1:0-1905 GCA_049283975.1 Pyrinomonadaceae bacterium
TGATGAAGTTTACAATCACAAACGACTTCATTCGAAGCTCGGCTACGTTCCACCAGCAGAGTTTGAACAGTCGTTTTCACAATCAACTCGGCCCCAACCAGTTGTCTCAACTTAGGGGTTCACTACACTCAGCCGTCCGCTGCGCGGACGAACCAAGAACATTAACTTCGATGTGGAAACTTTGCTAAAAGCTTTGCTCCCGTTTGCCCCTTAGGTTGTAATGTATTCTCTTCCAACATGAGTGCCACCACGAACAATCATCTCGTCGGCAAGTCTGCCCCGCGTAAAGAGGGGCGCAGCAAGGTCACGGGCGCCGCGCTATATATCGATGACCTCACCTTTCCCGACATGCTTCATGCCGTGACGGTGCGCAGCGGCGTTCCTCGTGGTCGTATCAAGAGCATTGCTTTCGCCGGCGACCTTCCCTGGGATCAAATTACTGTCGTTACTGCTAAAGACATCCCCGGTGAAAACTATGTCGCGCTGATTCTGAATGATCAGCCTTACCTCGCCGACGGTGTCGTCAATCACTCCGAGGAACCGATCCTCTTGCTCGCGCATCTCGACAAGTACTTACTCGAAGAAGCTCGCCGGAATGTGAAAATTGAGTATGAGGAATTACCGGCGATCTTGTCTCTAGAGGATTCTGCCAACAGGAAGGAGATCATTTGGGGTGAAGACAACATCTTCAAATCATTCCTTGTTGATAAGGGAAACGTCGCCGACGTCTGGGACTCAGCAGATTTCGTAGTCGATGGTGAGTACCACACCGGAGCGCAGGAACAACTCTACATTGAGAACAACGGCGCCATTGCGATCGCGAATCCAGTTGCAGGCGTTACGGTCTGGGGCTCGATGCAATGTCCCTACTACGTTCACAAGGCCCTCGTGAAGTTGTTTGCGCTTCCCGAAGACAAGATTCGCGTGATTCAAACTGAAACCGGCGGCGGCTTTGGCGGCAAGGAAGAATACCCTTCAATGATTGCCGGACATGCGGCCTTGTTGGCGTGGAAGACCGGCAAGCCGGTCAAGATCATCTATGACCGCGCCGAAGACATGGTCGCAACCACCAAGCGTCATCCTTCGCGCACGCGTCATCGCACCGCGGTTAGCAAAGACGGCAAGCTGCTGGCGATGGAAATGGAGTTCGTGATTGACGGTGGCGCCTATTGCACGCTTTCGCCAGTCGTCCTCTCGCGCGGCACAATTCACGCGGCAGGTCCGTACAGTTGTCCACATGTCAGGATTCGCAGCAGCGCCGTCGCTACCAATACGCCGCCACACGGAGCTTTCAGAGGGTTTGGAGCGCCCCAAAGCATTTTTGCGCTTGAGCGTCATCTCGATAAGGTCGCGCATGTGGTTGGACTGTCGCCGGAAGAACTTCGCCGGCGCAACTTTGTGAAAGCAGGAGAGACGACGGCGACTAGCCAGGTGATTCGCGAAAAAGTGGAGATGAGCAAGCTCCTGGATCGCGCTCTCGAACTGAGCGACTACCATGCAAAGCGCAAAAGATTTGCGGCGGAGAATCCCAGGAGTAACGTCAAGAGAGGGATTGGCTTGGCCTCATTCATGCACGGCGCCGGCTTCACCGGTTCCGGAGAGGTCTACCTGCAATCGGTCGTGGGGGCCGAAGCTACCGAAACCGGACGCGTGCGCATTTTGGCCGCCAGTACGGAGATCGGCCAGGGAACAAACACTATCTTTTCGCAAATCGCCGCCGAGGCCCTCGGTGTGGAAGCGAGTTTGATTGAGATCGCACAGCCTGATACCAGTCTGGTGCCGAATAGTGGGCCCACGGTGGCATCACGTACCTGCATGATTGTGGGCAAGCTGGTTGAATCAGCAGTGTTGGGCTTGAAGCAGACATTGATTGGCAGCGGACTGCTTAAAGAAGGGTATTCAACT
>JBAPXA010000184.1:0-6945 GCA_049283975.1 Pyrinomonadaceae bacterium
GGCTGCTGTCGAACCGGTCTCAGCCCAGGGCAAAGGCGTGCAAGTCAACCTCGTGGTGTCAAACACACCTCTTCTTGCCAAACTTTCTATGAATTCATAAATCTGTTTCTTACGTTCATCGTCTATCTTCAGATTTCTTCCTTTTGTAAGTTCCCCACAACGTTCTTCGTATTCATTTATGGCCACCTGGGCACTGCAAAGATCGCGCTCGCCCGGAACTAAGGGATCGCGTTTATTGCATTTCGGATTGTCTTCATCTGTGGTGGCGTGCTCGCAGGTCCTGGCTGCGTTATGGAGAATTGTTCTGGCATTACTGACGCAGGTGATGTGCAGTTGATTGCAGGCCGATTCACACCTTCCTTTGATTTCCGTGATGATCTGGCAGTCTTTGATGCACGCGTCCTCGACGGCGATTATCAGATTCTGATGCCATTCGGTCTCTCCGCCGCCCGCGTTGTTGGTCACAACTCGGAAGATGCCTTTATCTCTCTTTTTGAATTCGCGCATGATCTTTTTCAGCGCGACAAGGTCCGCAGCGTTTTTCTCGTTTCGATCCGTCGGTCTGATGTCCATCTCACCTGAAAGATAGATCTCCTGGTCAGTTCCGTTATCGCAGTATTGGAGCTTACCCTCGCCAATTTGGCCTTTGGACACTTCCACAGAGCGGCATTGATTCTCCGCGAACCTCGCGGAGGGCTGGACAGCCTGACCCAAAAGGCACAGCGGTAATAAAAAAAAGATCATCCAGCGCATGACTTCAACAATTCGATTGCGCAAGTAATCAACGGATCGGTACCGGCTTCAATATCCGACTTCCTGTTGAAGAGTTCGATGTCCGCCGGTACGCCTTTGCCTTCGTAGCAGACCATGTCAGCCGAAAAGTACTTCTGATACGACAAGGAGTAGCGCCAGCCATTTGGAAGTCTCTGCTCCAGTTCATACGAGAATATGCCGTTCGTATGATCGCCAACTATCGTGACATGAGGCAGTTGCTTGATTGCCAGCGCAAAGGCCTCACCGCCACTAAAAACAGAATCACAGGTCAACAGCACGATCGGTCCTATGAATCGAGTGTCACCTTCCGGTTCGATGTGCCAGGTTTTTAATAGGGTAAAGTCATCCTCGCCGGGGCCAAGTTTTGTCTGGCGGTGAAAGGCAACTCTCCTGCGGGCGCAAAACCGATTGATGATCGTGATCGCGGTGTCATCGTCTCCACCTGGACAGTCACGGATGTCAATGATCATGCCCTCAAAATCTTTGAAATCACGACCAACCTTGTCCAGCGCCGCGGTTAGTTTCCGACCGTTAATGCCTTCCAGCTCGAGGATCCGCAAATACCCAAATGCCTGAGACCTGCCGTAGTGAAGCATCCACGCCTCAGAAGCCTTCGGTTGACTAAAACCATTGGCGACTAAAGTCTTCTCAGTCGTTTGGAATAACTGCTTGATCCGCTGCCGGCTTGTGAATTCCCGCCAGAATCTGGGCTTCTTCTCTGGCGTGAAGCGTCTTTTCCGATCCCCATTTGTTGGCGCCATCAGACTCACATGCCCATCATTCAACGGCGTGAGCATCAGGCAAAAAATCTCGAACAGCTCATCATCACCTGTCTGGCTCGTGACCTTAGCTCGGTAAGTTTCATACTGCTTCCTCCAGTCGACATTCCTCACTTCGAAAAATGGATAACGGTCGTTAAAGGTCTGCCAAAACTCTTCGAAATTCTTTTCGGGGTCGCGATTGAGCATGCGAGACCGCTCTTATCCCTGCTGAGTTTGATTTCGAGTTGGATTGCTTCAGTCGAAATACCGTTCCAACGTTCCCTTTCGGCGCACGTCCAGAGTTACGCAATGCGGTCCCCCACCAAGCAGCTTGGAGTGCCGCAGCTTAAGCGGAATTACATCCAGACCCTCCCGCTCTAAAAGCTTTATTAGAGTCGGTTGATTACGATCGACGACGACCAAATTTGGACTGATGCTGAATGAGTTCATGTCGATCCAGTCGCTACCAATACACATGGATAAGTAGTCAGGATCGTAGCGGTCAGTGTTTTCCATGGGAGGGCTGTAAATGACTTTCCATTGCTTCAGAATTTTGGGCAGGCTGTCATCAATGAGACGAGCAGGATTAGCCAGGACCAGGCCAGGGCGTAAGGCCACAAGGGTCGAGTCGATATGGCTGCCGTAATAAACATCTTTGAGGAAATGGATCCGATATCTGTCACCGAGAATCGATTGCAGCCAGTGCCCGCCCATTTCGTTACCGGTGGCGCTGACCAGATAAAGCAAGTCCTCGCCAAAACGCAGGACGTTTGCGGCGTCAAAGGCCGGCTCATCGTTGCGTGGTGTGGGCTTGTCCAGATCAACCCCTTCGAAGAGCGAGTCAAGGAGCATGGGCTTGGGGGCGCTGAGCCACTTTGCACCGGCCTTCATATAGTCAATCAGCAACGTGCGATAACTAAACGTTTCCTGAGCGCGGCTGCGAATGACATTGGGTGTTTCGATGATCTGGTCACCAATGACCAACAGGACATCGCGAGGACAATAATTGTAGTAACCTTGAGACTCCCAGTGGATGGTGGAAAATTTAGCGTCATGGGACCAGGTGTCCGGACGTTTGACGGTCACGCCACAATCTTTCAGGATTTGGACAAACTCATTCAAATCCTCTTCCGTCTCGTCAATGATCTGTTGTGGAAAAAGGCCACGCGGAATTTCGGCCAATGAGCGATCAGGAAATTCTGCAACCTGGGTGCTTCGGTCCGGTGTGGGAAATCGCGCATTCAGCGGATTGCCTACAATAACCTCTTCCAACGGGTCCCATTCGTTGCAGCTCCATACCCGTGAACGGTGCGATGCCTCTTCTGGTAATCCCTGAGTGCCAATCACATTCTCGTTTCTTATCGACCACTCCAGGCATGAGGATCGGGCGTCTAACGTAGACGTATGTCGATTCGAAGAATCTCCCATGTTCGTCACCATCGTGCCGAGTTGCCAAAGAAGTCCGGTAGCTCGATAGTCTCGCCGGAAGACTTTGCCGCCTCGAGTACAAAATTGCCCACCGCAACATCAAGAACACCCAGGCCGAATGGAGAAAATATCCGAGGCCTCTGATTATCTAGTTTGACTCTCTTCTCGAGAACATCCACTAAACTACCGGAGACAAAGTTTCTATTGCCCGTTGCCATTTCGGTCAGATGAAGCGACGTTTTAGCCTTCATGCAATGATCGACATCATCGACAATGTTTTGCGATGCGAGAATCACGTTGACGCAAATATCACGCAACGACAAATGTAAGACTGTAGGAGACTGGGCGAATAGTTCCTTGTTCGCCAAATAAGGATCCGGCGCAGTCGTAGTGAAAAGAATTAGAGACGAATCAGATGTAGCGTCCTCTAAACAATCTTCAATATGTCCGTGCAGATTGCACTGATCGCAAAGCCACTTATTGAAGTGCACCGCTTCATTCTGGTCCACGTCGTACAATTTGATTTTGCGAAACTTCCAATTTCGATATAAGAGCCACTCGACGGTTGTACGCGCGATTATCCCGGTTCCGATTACTGCAAGAGTTCCTTCAAAGGGAGTTGGCGAAAGGCATTCCGCTGCCAATGCAGCAGAAACGGCAGTGCGGGTCGCACTAATTAACGATGCCTCAAGACAGGCCTGTGGATAACCTGTCGAGGCATCGTTCAGGATGAGGACGGCAGATGCTCGCGCTAAGTTGCTGGCTCTGTTTTCCGGGAAACTCGATATCCATTTGATACCGCTCTTTTGAACCTCACCGCCGAGATGGGCGGGTAAGGCGATGATGCGAGTGTTGGGATTACCCGGATAGCGGAGGAAGTAACTGTCGGGATTTACTGTGCTTCCTGAGTCGTGCAGGCGGTATGCTGCCTCAACAGCAGCAAAAATTTGTTTCTTATTGGCGTCGATGACACGCTTAACTACGGGGCCAGGCACAACATCAAATATTGGAGCGGGTGACACGTTCTTATTCTCATCTCTAGGCCCGACTCAGAATATCGATGCCGCTGGAGCTATCGATCAGTTACCGCTTTTGCGCGGTCAAGTGTCTTTTTGGAGTCATCAATCAGCCGCGACGAACGCATAAGTCTGCCCTAGCCCGACCTGTTCAGGAGCGCCACTAACTTCAGACTTAATTACCTGGTCTACCCAGATCGGATCGTAAACAGTATCCAGGTACTTTTCACCGAGGTCCGCTGAGATGGCGACAATTGTGTCGCCAGATCGGAACTCCCGGGCGAGCTGCTTTACAGCGGCCAGCACGGTTCCGGTGCTTCCGCCAACAAGTAAGTGATAGTCTCGAACGAAGGAAAGACAAGCTTCAACCGTTTTTGCTTCGCTTACTTCAACGATTCTGTCGGGTTTGGCGAAGTCCGCGAGCTTTGGTCTGACGCTCGTGCCAATGCCGGGAATGTTTCTTTTGGCGGGCGCGCCTCCGAATGTGACAGAGCCTACCGGCTCGACAGCGACAACTTTGACCCCGGGAAATTGCGAACGAAGCCGCTCTGAAACTCCGGCGAGTGTGCCGGTCGTGCCGGTCCCAACAAAAATCCAATCGACACTATCGAATTCGCGTGCGATCTCGTCCCCTGTTTGTTTGGCGTGAGCATTCTTGTTGGCCAGGTTTGCGTATTGATTGAGCCAGATCGCGTTTGGATCCGACCGTAGTATTTCATCGATCTTCTTTAGCCTGGTTCCCAGATAGCCATTAGCCGGATCGCGCTCTTCGACGACTGTCACCTTGCCGCCATAGAGCTCGATGCCCCGGATCGCTGAGCGATTAGCGTTGGGATCCGTGACGCAAATAAATTCGTAGCCTTTGATCGCGCACACCAAACTAACCGCCAGTCCAAGATTTCCTGATGACGATTCGACCAACACGGTTTCGTGTGGCCGGGCGATGCCTTGGCGTTCCAAGTCCTCCACAAGCTCTATCGCAGTCTTAAACTTAATCGAGCCGGTAACATTGAAACCCTCCAACTTTAGAAACACGTCGTGACTCGCGGCGAATGCCGGAAGACGGTAAAACAAATCACGAAAAATCAGGTCTAAGGCCGAGTTGATTATCATAGTCAGATCCGTAAGCAGAATGGACGAGTTACTCCCCCGGTTTCACCTTGTAGTCCAATGATTCCAATACTGGAGTCCAACTCTTATCCGGATTGAAGCGCTCCATACTCTTGAAGAATTCTAGCGTTAGTGGCCCGAGATCTTTTTCATAGACCACGCCGTCCTGGCTCACGATGAAAGACTTAACTCCAGTGTTCTTGTATTGTGCCGGCGAAGCGAGCAGGGCGAAGCCACCAATCATCACGCCCTTGATGATGTAGTCCAGTTGGCCCAGCGGCGCGGCCCGACCCTGACCTTTCAGAACTTTGAAGTAGTAACCGTGATACGGTTCGGTGCGGCTGTTGTAGCCGAGAGCAATTGCGGCCGCGACCTTCTCGCCGATTGGTCCATCCCAGGTTCCGTCAGCGTTTCTCCAGGCCAGGCCATCCTGTTTGCCAGGTGTACTGATGATCCGTTGCGCGTACTGGTTGACGTCGTACCCCTCGCGTCTCTTCAACGCATATTCATGCTGTGCCTCGACATAGCCGCGACAGATTTCAATCGCGTCCAACTCGTTGCGTCCAATCCGCCGCAACAGAATTTCCTGCCGGCCGGTCTTTGTATCGAAGAACCAGCTTTTGCCGGCTTTGACGATGGGCACAGGGAAGGGCCAATTCTCGTTGCCGACGACCATGGTCGCGCGAGTCTTTGTTTGATTAACCTCGACGCTCAGCTTCGCTCGCGCTTGCGCGGCAAACTCTTTGACTTTCTCGCCGTCGCGCGCCGGCTCGCCGGTGTGGATGATGCCGTCGCTGTCAGGACCCAGGACTTCGATCAGCGCGGCTTCGTCATATTTTTCGGCCGCGTCAATAAGTGAATTAGCAGCGTCTTCAGGAGTGGCAAAGGCCCTACCCCTTACAGTCGACTTTGTCTGCGCGCCGACGCGAACTACGAAGAGCAAGGAAAAGGTGAGCAGCAGAGCTGCTGTGATGACGGACGCCATAACTCTTTGCCAAAGCAGACTTGAAGTATTCGAGTTCACGATGCCCCTTTCTAACCTCATGATGTTTACCTCCGGCGGCCTCCGCCGCGACCACCACCACCTCTGCCACCACCAAATCCGCCGCCTCGACTGCCGCCCCAACCGCCCATGCTGGATGCGCCGCGACTGCTGCTGGAACGAGCACTGCCTCCGCTCCACCCGCCGGAGCCTCCGCCAAATCCGCCGCGATTGCCCATCGAAGAGGTGTTGCCGACACTGCGATTGCCCACCCGATCACCACCGCCTCCGAAGCTGCCGCTGCTTCCGCCTCGGTTGGAAATTCCAGAAGAGCGGTTGCCCACACCCGCGCCGCCGCGATCACCAACTCCCCCAGGACGCGTCGTGCTGCCGAGACTTCCCCCTTGCCGGCCAACGTTTCGCTGCGCGGCTCGCTGCCGGTTGTTCAATGAATCACCACGCGTCGTGCCGCCGAATCTGTTTGCGGTACCGCGATCACCATAAGGAGCACCACCTCGATGGGTCGGATTGTGTTGCCACTTATTGCCGGCACCACCGACACCCCCAACACCACCGGGACCGCCAACGCCACCAGGACCACCAACGCCGCCGGGCCGCCCCACGCCACCAACACCACCAACGCCACCAACGCCACCCGGACGTCCAACACCGCCGACGCCACCGACACCACCAACGCCACCAACACCACCAACGCCACCAACGCCACCAACACCGCCAACGCCGCCTATACCACCCACGCCCCCAGCGCGAACGAAGTTGTTGGTTCTGTTGATGTTGATGCTGCCGCCGCCCCAGCCGCATCCCCAACCCCAACCGCCGCCCCAGGCGGCGCCGATCGCTAGCCCAACGCCAA
>JBAPXA010000185.1:0-2814 GCA_049283975.1 Pyrinomonadaceae bacterium
ACGGTTGCTGAAATTGATGAACTCTCGATCATTGGTGACGACTGTCAGATCAAGCCTGGCGCCCAGATTGTTAACTCGGTACTAGGAGCCGGGTGTTTCGTCGAAGAGCGAGCGCGTGTCGAGAACTCTGTGGTCTGGCCCCACACGCGGATCGGGACCGCCGCCACCGTTTCGGGCGCGATCATCGGCCGCGGTTGCCACGTCGGCCGTTCAGCAGTTGTGGGCGCCGGGTCAGTTCTGGGTGACAAGACTTCGGTGACGGACTACACAATCACCGGGCAGCCGCCGGCGGTAACCTCTTAGCTTTTTTTTCGTGTCGTTTCGTGTCCTTTCGTGGTTGGGCCTTAACGGTTTTTAATGCGAACCACGAACTCCCACGAAATACACGAACAGGTGCGAAGTCAGCCTATCAATTCAATTATGACGGGTTCAGATGAAATCAAGTTCGGAACAGACGGCTGGCGAGCACTGATTGCGCGCGAGTACACCTTCGCAAATGTCGAACGGGTGGCCCAGGCTTATGCTGATTTTCTTTTAGGAGTCTCATCGGAACCGTCTGCTGTTGTGGGTTACGATCGCCGTTTCATGTCGGAGAACTTCGCCGCCCGGGCAGCCGAAGTTCTCGCGGGTAATGGTTGTCGCGTGGCGCTCTTCTCCGAAGCAATGCCCACCCCGCTCGTTTCCTGGGCGGTGAAAGATCTGCAGGCGAATGGTGGCGTGGTAATCACCGCTTCCCACAATCCGCCAGACTTTAACGGCTTCAAGATCAAAGCTCCCTGGGGCGGAAGCGCGGCGGAGGAAACCACTGCCGCCGTCGAAAAGCTGGTTGATGCGAACCCACCAAAGCGCGCGTCACTTTCAAACGATCCAGTTCAACTTGATGCGGCGCTCGAAACTTACCGCAAGCAAATCAATTCGTATTTCGATTTGGACCGTTTACGAAACCTGGAGGCGACGGTGATAGTCGATCCAATGCATGGGTCGGGTGGGCACTGGGTCGAGAGTTTTCTGAAAGGCGGGAGGCTAAGAGTTGAAACGATCCGCGGGAATCGGGATCCGCTTTTTGGCGGTGTCAACCCGGAACCGATTGACAGCAATCTGGGCGCACTCAAGCAACGCGTCTCCGCAACTAAAGCCCTGGTCGGTCTGGCCACTGATGGCGATGCCGATCGAGTCGGCGCCGTTAACGAACGTGGCGAGACCATGACTATGCACGACGTTGTACCGTTGGTGTTGTTACACCTGGCTCGTAATCGTGGCATGTCGGGCGCCGTCGTGAGAACCTTTTCGCAATCAGTTTTGCTTTCGCGGATTGCCGCCGCCCACGGACTCAAGCTCTACGAAACTGCGATCGGATTCAAGTACATCGCCGACTTAATGCTCAAGGACGATATTTTGATCGGTGCCGAAGAATCAGGCGGCATCGGCGTCAAGAATCACATTCCGGAGCGCGACGGAATTCTGAATTCACTTTTGTTTCTGGAAGCAATTGCTGTTGCCGGCCAGTCGCCCTCCGAAATGCTGCGAGCCTTGCACAAGGAATTTGGTGAATTTCACTTTGGCAGGCGCGACCGGCAACTCGAAGTGGCGATGGGGCAAGATCTGGTTGTCAAACTGGCGGCCGCACCTCCAGCACAAATCGCTGGAGACAAGGTTGTTGAAGTTCAGACTACAGATGGGACCAAACTGCTGTTTGCAGATGAGTCGTGGCTGCTTTTCCGGCAATCCGGAACCGAGCCAATGCTGCGTATCTATGCGGAGGCAACGTCAGTCGCGAAGATGAATGCTCTGCTGGATGAGGGAGTTCGACTTTCAACTTGAGAAATTCTGAACCTAGAACTTTGTTCTTTGTACTTTGTTCTGTCTCTTGCGTCCCTGGGTTTCTTGGCTAGATTCCCAAAACCAAAGTTTCAAGGCTCCAAGTACAAAGCACTAAGTTCAATGTTTTCCAATGCCTGAGTTACCCGAGGTCGAACATGTTGTACGCGCTTTGCGGAAAGCAGTAACAGGCAAAACCATCCTGGCGGCTCAACTCCGACTTCCTCGCACCGCCCCATTCCTAACTAAGAGCGCCTTTGCCCGCAGGCTTAAGAACGCGCGCATCGAAGGCGTCAATCGGCGCGGCAAATACATCCTGATCGAATTGAACGATGCCCGAGTGCTTCTGGTCCACTTACGCATGACCGGAAAGTTTGTTCGTATTCCTGCTTCGCAAAAACTCCCACCTTACGCTCATGCGGTTTTCTATCTCGACGACGAATCCATTCTTGCCTTTTGCGATATGCGGCAGTTTGGCCGGATGAGCCTACACACGCGCGCCAATCTCCACGACAGCCGGCAACTCAGCGCGCTCGCACCCGAGCCGTTATCCGACTCTTTCACACTTGAACACCTACAGCAGATCCTGAAACGCTCTCGACGCAGCTTGAAACAATTGCTGCTGGATCAGACGAAGGTTTTGGGTTTGGGGAATATCTACGCTTCGGAGGCCTTGTTTCTGGCGCGCATCAGCCCCTTCGCGATTCCGGCGCGCCTCTCAAAACAACGCGTGCTGAGATTGCACGAAGCGATTAGACAAATTCTGGAAGAAGCGATTGCAGAAGGTTCGACCTTAAGAATAGATCTGGACGACGACGGCAGCAGCTACATCGGCAGCTCCGCAAGATTCTGGCGAGTTTATGAACGTGAAGGCGAGCCGTGTGTTAGATGTGGCAGCCGGATTCGCCGAGTTGTGCAAGGAGGAAGGTCGACCTATTACTGTCCAAACTGCCAACGGAGATGACTTGTAGGGGCGTCCCTCCGTGGGCGCCCCTG
>JBAPXA010000186.1:0-4498 GCA_049283975.1 Pyrinomonadaceae bacterium
GGATGAAGTTGAGTACAATGCGCAGGGTAATCGCGTGAAAATGGTGAAACGTCCCGACGCGCCTGTAGATACTCAACTCGTTGAACCGAGCACGCCCAAAGACAAACACGCCGGCAACGGCTAACTCAGCACACACAAACCACAATTCAGTGGTGGGGGAACGCTCTGCCGGCTCCTGCCTTTCCTTTTGGCGCGCCTGGTCCTGGTGGCTGTTGCCGGCGCTGCTGGCTTTGGCTCTGACGCTCTACTTCCTCGATCCATTTATCGGCGATTGGGACGGGATCGATTACACGATGCTCTCGCTCGCCGGCTATCCCTCCTCAATGGCGCTCGGGAGAAACCTCTTCATCTTTGGCAATCACTTTCTCTATGAGTTGGCCCACGCGCTCTTTGGTGTCGCACCGGAGAATGCGTATCTGATTTTTAAGTACGCCGTCGTCGCGCAAACACCTCTCACCGTGATTGCTTGCTGGTTGCTCGCGAAGGAAGTTACTGAATCGCTTTACGCGGCCACTCTCGCGGCGCTGTTCGTCGTCTTCTCACCAATATTCGTCCTCTACGGCGGACAGGTGATGACGGACGTGCCCTCGGTCCTGCTGCTCTCAACCGCTTTAGTGATTCACCTGCGCGGAATTCAAAAACAACGAGCCGGGCTGGTAATTGCGGGCGCGGCGCTGATGGGCTTGGGAGTCAATCTCCGCGAAACGATGGCGTTCTATTTGCCCTGGCTCTCATTAGCACCGTTTCTGCTGGGTTGGAAATTGAAGCGACGCGAACTTAGCTATGTTGCTTTGTCGCTGATATTTTTCCTGGTGCTGGCGCTGGGTTGGTTTGCGTTTTGGTTTCTCACTGATCCGCACTATAGAACCATCTGGTTCGGCTGGCGCGAATCGATGGCGCAGGAATCAGCACGACATCCTGTCAGTCTCGGCAATGCGGTGCCGTACCTGATGTACTTTTTTATCAGCGCGCCACTCGTGCTGCTGGCCTTTCCCTTCGCAGTGTTCTCAGAGTGGCGGCGGCGGCGTCTCTCACCTCTATTGTTACTTGGCTTAATGGGAATGGCTGCCGATCTGCTGCTCTACCTGAATTACAGCACCTCGGTAAATTGGCGTTACTTCTTAACGGGACTCCCGGCGCTCGCGCCGTTGTCAGCGGACTTCCTGATTAGAAAACTGGCAAAACTCCTCCGCAGTCAGCGCCTGGCTTTTGCATCGTGCGTGACGGTGCTGCTGGTGATGGCAGTGATCTTTACGATCCTCATCAAGCCTGTTAGCCAGGAATTTATCCAGCGCCGCGCCTTGAGTAAAGAATACCGGCACCAGCTGGCGAAGGTGCCGCGAGATGCGGTCATGATCTCGGGCGCGCAAACGATCGCCGTCACTTACTGGAAAGCTATTGGTGCTGGAGAATGGAAGACAATCGGAACTGGTGGCGGCTGGCCTGGAGACTTGAATCAAGCCGTCGCTGATCATCTGGCTGCCGGCCGGCGCGTTTTTCTAGATGCCGATCCCCGTTGGTGGTTGCCCTGTGGTTGGCAGCGCGACGAGATTCCGGCCATCGTGGCGCTGGAGCAGAGTTTTAGATTGGAGAAAGTAAGCGACACGATCTTCGAGATCAGAACCGCAACACCAGATCAGCTTCGCCCCGTTCCTGAGCTCCATCAGTTGCTGCCGGAGAATCGGCCGCTCGATACCAAGAAGTGTCCTCCCGGTCGCACCTGATTCAAATCATGCCCTTCGAAGTTTTTCTCGCACTCCGTTATCTGAAATCGCGTCGCCGGCGGCGGCTCGCTCGCGTAACCGCGCTTGTGGCGATTTTTGGAATTGCTGTGGGCGTCGGTGCGCTGATTGTTGCCCTGGCGCTTGCGAACGGCTTCCGCGACGAAATGCGCGAGAAGATCTTGCGCGGCACAGCGCATATCAACGTGGTGCGAACCGATGGTCAGCCCTTGCGTGATTATCAGCATGTGGCGCAGCAAATCGAAAAGGTCACCGGTGTCACAAACGCCTTCGGCACCACTTATGACGGCGCCGTAATTATCGGACCCAAAAGCTCGGCTTACGCGGTGCTGCGCGGAATCGACACCGCAAATACTGCTGTCTTGAAGGAAATAAATAGCTCGCTGACCACTGGCTCGAGCGAAAGCATGCGTGCTGGACAGCACACCGATAAGCCGCCGGCGGTGCTCGTGGGATCAGAATTGGCGAACCGCACCGGAGTGCAAGTTGATGACATTGTGGAACTCATTCCGGCAAGTAGCGCCGCCGCAACTCGCCCTGGCGATGTACCTTTCAGACGATTTGTTCGCGTAGCCGGAATTTTCTCTTCCGGACTTTTCGAATACGACTCGACCTGGATCTATCTATCGCTCGACGTGGCTTCGCGATTCGCGGGCGCCGACCACGCAGCGACCGTGGTTAGCGTTCAGCTTGCCGACCTCTACTCAACAGCGGACACCGCTGCGCGAATTAGCAACGCGCTCGGAGACTCTTACCGAACCATCGATTGGCAGGAGGCGAACCGGCCGCTCTTCACCGCACTCGCTCTTGAGCGCCGCATGGGGCTGTTCATCATCGCGCTAATTATCCTCGTTGCCGCTTTCAACATCACAACCACACTGATTTTGGTTGTCGTCGAACGGGGACGCGACATTGGAATCCTGAGAGCGATGGGTGTCTCGAGTAGAAGCATCATGGGAATTTTCATGCTGGAGGGCGCAATCATCGGGGCGATTGGCGGAATCCTCGGCGTGGTGTTGGGCACCGTCGTTTGCGTCCTGGGCAACCGCTATCGGCTTGTAAGCCTACCGGCTGATGTTTATTCGATCAGTAACATCCCTTTTCACTCGCAACTGCGTGATGTCGCGTTGGCAGCCCTGGTGGCATTTCTTCTCAGCCTGATCGCTACAATTTATCCGGCGCGTGCGGCAGCACGGGTACGCCCGGTGGAAATGCTCCGGGACACGAATTAGTCCGACATCGAGTCCAATGTTCAAAGTCCAAAGTCCAAAGTCCGAACACGACAGTCGTCGTACAGAAACTGATGCTGGGTTTTCTGACGTTGGACCCGGGTCATTGGACGTTGGACTTCGCGTCAGCGATCTCCGCAAGAGTTTCTCCTCACCCTCCGGCCAGAAGCTCGATGTGTTGCGCGGAGTTTCTTTCTCGGTAAAGCAGGGTGAAAGCGTCGCGATCGTGGGAGCATCGGGAGCCGGAAAGTCCACCTTGCTAAATTTGCTTGGCGGACTTGAAGCGCCCGATCACGGTTCGATCGCCTTGGGACAGTTTGCAATCCACGGCGCAGGTTCTTCCGAACTGGCAACTTTCCGGCGCGATCAGGTTGGCTTTGTTTTCCAGTTTCACTACTTGCTGGCAGACTTGAGCGCCGTAGAAAACGTGGCCTTGCCGCTTTTGATTGCCAGGCTCAGCCGTCCGGCGGCAATGACGCAAGCGCTGGCGGCCTTAACCGAAATGGGGTTGAAGAGTCGCGGGGATCATCCGGTGAGTCATCTTTCCGGCGGCGAACAGCAGCGCGTTGCCACCTGCCGGGCTCTGATTAAGCAACCTGCACTTGTATTAGCTGACGAGCCGACTGGCAATCTGGACGCGCCGTTAGCTCAGGAGCTGGGTGAACTCCTCATTTCGTATGCCCAACGTCACCGCGCCATCGTTGTTATTGCCACCCACAATGAAAAACTGGCGCAACTTTGTAATCAAACTCTTAGAATTGATGAAGGGCGACTTAAAGCCGTCCCAGATTTGCATTGAACCTGAAATAAAGCGACAGTTGACCGTTTTAAGTTAGGAGAAACCAGCAATTACTGTTGGCACTATGCATCATAGGTTATAATGCGGGGCAAGTGCCGGGCTGAAGTTTCGCCCGGCATGGTGATCCCCGGTACGGTAATCATAGGTAACCTCAGACAAGAACGCCCAATGTTTGAACGCTATACAGAAAAGGCACGCCGGGTAATTTTTTTCGCGCGCTACGAGGCGTCTCAGTTTGGCGCCCCGGCAATTGAACCGGAACACTTGCTGTTGGGATTGATGCGCGAAGACAAGACCCTCACTGCCCGCTTCTTCCCCCGCGCCCAGGTTTCGATCGAATCAATCCGTAAAGAGATTGAGGGACGAACCCTCTTACGCGAAAAGATATCCACATCGGTGGAGTTGCCGCTCGCGCCGGAAACAAAACGAGTGCTGGCCTACGCTCACGAGGAAAGCGATCGACTCCAGCACCGGCACATCGGCACCGAACATTTGTTACTGGGTTTGCTCCGCGAAGAACGTTCTATGGCCGCCGAAATACTTTACGAGCGCGGCTTGCGTTTGAATGCAGTGCGCGATGAAATTGCGCGGCAGTCAGGAGCGGATGCGCGCGGTTCGCAAAAGAAGGACACTCCGCACTTAGTTGAGTTTTCCCGCGACCTCACCGACGACGCTTCGAATGACAAGCTCGACCCGTTGATCGGACGCGAAGCCGAAATCGAGCGACT
>JBAPXA010000187.1:0-11428 GCA_049283975.1 Pyrinomonadaceae bacterium
GTATATGAAGGCTTTTTCCGGATGCAGGGTCTACATTTCTCACGAACGCATGCGGTGGCAAACCTCTTGACCGGTTATGGGCTTTCCCTAATCAGGCAGTCTTGGTTAACGTTACGTCGTCAACCGCTGGAAGAAGCTCGCCTCGTCCGCCGGCTTTACAAAGATGAGCTGTGGAATTTTCTCTCACGTAAGAAACGAATTGCGGAGGTGCCGCCCCAGATCGCCAAACGCTCACTATGACGATCCATGTATTGCATATCATCACCACGTTGTGCCGCGGCGGAGCTGAGCGCCAACTTGTAAACCTAGTGTGCAATACTGATCCGCAAGTGGTCCGGCATACGGTCTGTTACCTGCGACCGCCTGGTGATTTCGTTGCTGAGCTCGAAGCTGCCGGGCATGACGTAATTTGCCTGAACCTGCCACGTAAGTGGCCCTGGTTGTTCGCTCCAGCCAAGCTTGTGCCGTTAATCAGGGCGCGCCGTCCCGACCTGGTGCAGACCTGGCTCTTTGAAGGCGACATTGGCGCTCGCCTCAGCATGCTAATTGGCCCCCGCATTCCAATCATCAATACGTTGCACCTGACAAACTATGATCCAGAAACGATTAGAGCGGCACATTGGCCGCCGCGCAAAGTCGCCGCCCTGCAACAGATCGATAAGTTAACTGCCCGTCATGCGCGGCCCGTATTTATTGCTTGTTCCCAGTCAGTGCGCCATTCGGCAATCCGCAATCTGCGCCTGCCTGACGATGATGTGCGCGTCATCTACAACTCCATCGATCAGGCGACCCTTGTTTGTCAGCCGCACGAAGCGGCAGCATTACGGAAAGATCATAACATTCCGGCGAACGGTTTTGTGTTCCTCAATGTCGGGCGACTGGAACCGCAAAAAGGCCAGCCCGTCTTGTTGCGCGCGTTTCAGAAAGTGGCTGCTGATTTGCCGAACACCTATCTCGCTTTCGTGGGTGAGGGTTCGCAAACAAAACCACTGGAAGCACTGACGGCAGAGTTAGGCTTGACCGAACGCGTGAAGTTTCTGGGACGGCGAACAGATGTAGGTGCCTGTCTCGAGATGTCTGACGTTTTTGTGTTTCCTTCACTCTTTGAGGGACTTCCCCTTGCGCCTATTGAGGCGATGCTCAAGAGTCTGCCCTGCATCGTCACCAGTATCGCTCCGGTGTTGGAATTATTTGCTAACGGCGACACCGGTGTTGTTGTAACACCCGGTTCGGTGGACGAGCTTGCCGCTGCTATGCGGAAAGTGCACAGCGATCCTGAATTGCGCAAACGCTTGGGAGCGAACGCGCGGATCAAAGCTGTAGAGAACTTCGACAGCAGCACTGGCTTACATGCATGGGAGCAACTTTACCGGGAGCTGGCGCCACAGCGAGTGCAATCCGAATGACTATCGCGGAAGCAGAATTGGGAATCAAAGCCACCTTCAAAACAGTGCGAGCATCCCGTTCGCTGAACCACCTGGCGACGACGACGCTGCGCGGTTTGTTTTCGCTGATCGGACATCAACCCGAGTTTTTGATCAAGCACCTGCCACGCACGGGAGTCACGGCGGTCAAATTACCGAACGGCAAAAATCTGAAACTCGAAGCGAAAGGTGAAGAATGGATTCCCACTCAACTATTCTGGCGCGGCTGGCAAGGGTATGAGCCAGAGACTGCCGCACTCTTTTACGAGCTGGCCCAAAACGCGCAAACGGTGATCGATGTGGGAGCACACGCCGGCTTTTATAGTTTGCTCGCCAGCCTGGCAAATCCCCACGCTAGAGTTCTTGCCTTCGAACCACTCGCGCGGGTATTCGCCTCGTTAGAGCAGAACGTTAGATTAAATGAACTGGAAAACGTTATCTGCATTTGTGCGGCAGTGGGCGCCTCGGCCGGAGTTCAGAATTTCTATTTTCCCGATCAGGGCCAGCCGATTTCGTCGTCATTGCGCAGCGACATGCTTCTGGCCACGTTTCCGGAGGAAGCAATCAAGCAGGTGGCTGTTTCCGTTGTCACCCTTGATCAGGTTGTCGCAGAGCAAGGCATTGCTCAGGTAGACCTAATCAAGCTGGACACTGAGCGCACCGAACACGATGTGCTGGCCGGTGCTCGGGAACTTCTGAAACGGGACCGGCCGGATATCATCTGCGAAGTTTGGCCCGATGCCGGCAATCAGGAACAGTTGGAAGCTGTCCTGCTACCGCTCGGCTATCATTTTTTCCACTTGCTACCTAAAGGTCCGACCGAGCGCGACAGGATTGAAGGTAGTGCGCAGGACCTCAACTACTTTTTTACAACGAAGCGGTAGAGTTGATTGGTTCAGGTTCTTTCCAGCGGCGGAGGCTTAGGCGACTTTGAAGACAAGCTTAACTCAAGGAGAGCTTAGGGAAGATCCAGCTAGCGACAGTATTAGTGCGCGCGCGTCGGGAGACTCGTCGGACGCCAAGCATGTGGAGAGGAGATCCGCGAGCTGGGACCTGCGGCAGGGACCGAAGAATTACGCCAGCCTCGTCGCCGCCCAGATAGCGAGTGGCGCCTTATCGTTTGCTGCGGTATGGCTCGCCACGAGACTACTGGGTTCGACAGGGTATGGAGCAGTGGTGGCTATCATCGCCGCGTCTCAGGCGATTGGGCAGTTGACGGTTAATTGGACCTCCGCCTCTTTGGGGCGTTACGCCGTTGAGGAGTTTGTCGAAACTGGCCGCATCGCCAGGCCGTTCTGGAATCGCTTTTGGATTTTTTTACCAAACACGATCTTAGTGCTCGTTACGTCTCCGTTATGGCTGCCCTTCCTCTCGTCGCTGCTAAAACTATCGTCGCAAACTTACCTGTTTATTCTCGCGCACTTCCTGACTAATGCTCTTTGGACGCACGTGCAGCAAGGGCTTCAAGGTGCGAAGCTGATGCGCCTTCAAGGAAGTTTACTGACCGTTGAGCG
This sequence comes from Pyrinomonadaceae bacterium, assembly GCA_049283975.1. Taxonomy (GTDB): domain Bacteria; phylum Acidobacteriota; class Blastocatellia; order Pyrinomonadales; family Pyrinomonadaceae; genus PSRF01. The sequence continues at coordinate 2,939 of JBAPXA010000187.1, forward strand.
AGTGATCGTCTTTCTGATCATTCTCGCCTGTGCGTTTAGCGGCAAAGCGTCGTTCTTAACAATTGCCTTGGCCTATATTCTGGCGCCCATCACCGTCAGCGCCGCCGGCTTCTGGGTACTGCGCAAGTTGATATTCCCAATCTCGGGTTTCGATCGGGCCTTGCTCGGGCGGATGCTGAAGTTCTCCCTGCCGATACTGCCAGCGTCCCTCCTTGGTTACATGTCTACCAACTACCTTGATGCATTTTTCATCACCCACTATCTGTCGGGAGCTCACTTAGGTGTCTACGCCGTTGTTTATTTGATTTCCGGCACCAGCCTGCAACTTCCGCTGTTGCTGGGAACGATTCTGATCCCGCTTTTCATAACTCTACAAATTGACGGCACCGACGACCGGGCACGGCGCTTCATGCTCAATGGACTTCCCTTGCTTACCCTCTTGTGGGGAATCGCATGCAGTTGCCTCGCCGCTTTTGGGACTTATGTATTTCCGCAGATCTTCGGCGACCAGTTTCGCGAGATGGGGAAACTCCTGTGGCCCTTAATGGCGGCGGCAGCGCTAGCGGGACCTTTGCTTATGGGTTACGCGCCGTTTTCACATTCCAAGTCGGTGACCTACATCGCGATGCTGGCAGCCATCGCTTCGGCGCTGGTTAATGTTTTGCTAAATTTTTTACTCATTCCCCGCCTTGGCCTGGTCGGTTGCGCCTGGGCCACAACTATCGCGTTTGCAGTGCACCTTGTCGTTGTCATTGTCCTGGTGCACTTGCGCCTGCTGTCGGGACAAAGTTGGACTCTCTTAGCTGTGTTGCCTACGGTCGCCGGAGCGATATGCGCTTCGGCTTATGCCGTGAGCTTCAGAGCCCTGGGTGTCACGCTGTTGTTGAGCGCGCTGTTGGCACTGATGTTTCGCAAGTCGGTCAGCACGGGATTCAGAATGCTCAAGAACGTGCTGCCTTTTGGAGGCGCGGTGCGTAATGAAACTTAATGCAAGAGGGTACATCGAGGAATGAAGAGTCAGTCGATGGGTGACGCCGATTTTCAGCGGGCGAACGACGAATCTCACTCTCAAGCGGGATCTACACACAGTCTCGCGCCCGCCTTGCGCGTATTACATGTCATCAATGTCGAGGCCTCAAATTACTTTCTCAATAATCTTCTGGACGACACCGCCAGAGAAGACATTCAGTTCTTCTTCGTTACCTTTGGCTCAGGAGGGCCGTTTGTCGCTGAGCTGCGCCGCCGGGGCGGAACCGCTTACGCTTTAAACATCCAAAGCCGTTCGGGCTACATTCGCGCGCTGCGCGAGCTGGCCAAAATCATCAGGGAAAACAAGATCGATATCGTTCATACGCATCTGTTCGAACCGACGTTGGTTGCTATGCTGGTTGCCAAACGGTTGGGCCGGAAAGTCATCGTAACGCGACACCATTCAGACGCGGTGTATCAGCTTAAGAGTAAGCTCAAGCAAAAGTTTTACTTGTCGCTCGAACGTTATATCAACAGACATGCGCAGCACATCATCGCTCCCTCGCGCATGGTCCGCGACATCTTAATCAAGAACGAAGGCGTCTCACCGGCAAAGGTCTCACTGATTCCTTACGGGCAAACTTCTGAACGGTTCGATTTGATTACACCGGAAGCAGTGGCGCGGGTTAAAGCCGAGTTGGGAATGTCGGACACTTTGGCGCTCGTTTGCACCTCGCGTTTATATGAACGCAAAGGTCACGTTTATCTTTTTGAGGCGCTTGCTCCTCTCGTGCGCGACGGCCTCAAGACGACGCTTTACCTGGTGGGCACCGGCGAATATCGCTCTCATCTGGAAAAAGTGGCGCATCGCCTTGGCCTGCAAAACCATGTACGCTTTCTGTGCTGGCGCGACGACGCGTTGGCAATCATGGCAGCCGCAGACGTCATCGTTCACCCGTCATTGGAGGACGCTTTATCCTCAGCAGTCATTGAGTCGCTCATGCTTGCGCGACCGATCGTTGCCACCGATATCAGCGGAGTGAGAGACAGTCTCGATGACGGCAAGTATGGGGTGATTGTTCCGCCTGCGGATGCGGCGGCGTTTCGGTCCGCACTTGAACAGGTCATTGCAAATCTCGACGAAGCCCGCGAGCGCGCTCGACGCGGTCGCGAGCATATTCTCGAGTACATGGATTCCGGCCGTGTAGCGCGCGCCTATACCGCCTGCTACAAAACTGTTGCCGAAAAATCTTAGGCGCCGCGCAGCGGAAGGTACTGTGTTGGTTTTGAAGGAGTTCGATGGGGTTGGAATTGAACAAGCAAAAAAATGGGAGCTTCCCAAGTGTTAAGCAGAGCGATAAAGGGAAAGCGGCCGCTTCAGAAACCAACTCCGTCCCGCGTGAGCCAAGTGATATTCGTTGGATCAGGACTTGTCTAAATCTTTGGCCGTTCAAGCGTGGCAAAGGAATATTGCTGCGGCTCTTTGGACCTCGATTGCGAAGACGGGATTTCTTGATTGAGATTGAGCCCGGCGTCGTGATTCCGGGAGAGCTGGATGATTGGATGGTGCTCTCTTTTTTCGCGGACGCCCGACACAACTTGCCGCTGCAACTATCACGTTCACTAATTCGGCGTGGCGATACATTGATGGACGTTGGTGCTAATACGGGCCTGTGGGCGCTCGGAGCGGCACTGCGCGTGGGACCAGAAGGAGCAGTCCACGCCTTCGAGCCCGTGCCCGACAATTTTGAGAGGCTTACAAGAAATCTGAAGCTGAATGGTTTTACCAACGTCACCTGCCAGAAACTCGCTCTTTCTGACAAGTGCGGTCGCACGGTTTTTTATGCGGCCAGTGATAGCAATAGTGGCGTCGGGTCGTTAACCCAGCGCGGCAACACAGATCGCCCCATCGAAATCGAAATAACTACCGTCGACGACTATTGCGCCAGCCATGCAATTGCGCGATTGGATCTGATGAAGGTTGATGTTGAAGGTGCAGAGCTGTTGGTCTTTCGCGGCGCCGAACATCTGCTGGCAGCAAAAGAAGCCCCCATCATCATGTTTGAAACGGATGAGGTTTTGACGGCACATTTCGGATCATCCTCAACCATGATCAAGACCCTCCTGCATCAGTATGGTTATGATTTCTTTCGTTACACCGGGAAGCGGCTTGAAGCTGTCGCCGTCAAGGAACTGCACCACACACAAGAGGACCTTTTTGCATTGAAACCGTCTCACATAGAGCGTCATCCATTATTACGGCAGCTCTGTTTGAGCGGAAATGTAGATACCCGAGTTGTTTGATATGGCGTGTCCATTGTGTAACAGCAATCGATCGAGGGGTTCATGGTTGGGAACCGCGCTCTATAACGGCAAGGAGTTTCACTACGTCGAGTGTCTCAATTGCAAGTCGCTCTTTTGTGATCCGATGCCGGACGATCAAACGCTTTCCGAAATGTATGGGCAAAGTTATGCGATGAGTTTTGCACCTGATCCCATGGTCGACGATCCGAAGGAACCGCAAAGAGTTCTGCAGCAGCTGACGAAGTTAAGCACGGGAACGTTTGTCGATTACGGTTGTGGACAGGGCGAACTTCTCAAGGCGGCGGCAGCTCTAGGCTGGAATGCTGTGGGGGTCGAGTTTGATCAAGAAGTCGCTCGACAGCTGGAGCAACGCCTGGGTGCCAAAGTGATGACAAGCGTCGAGGCGCTTCGCTCCGAGCCAATTGCTGACGTGCTGCACCTCGGAGATGTGATCGAGCACATGACGAGAATCAACGAGCAAATGCCTGCGATCCTAAAGTTGATCAAGCCAGGCGGATTGCTGATCGCGCAGGGACCGCTTGAGGGCAACGTAAATGTATTTACGCTCGGCATTCGTTTGTCACGTTCGTTTCGCTCGGCCCCCATTCATATGGCGCCCTATCACGTAATGTTGGCCACTAGAAAAGGGCAAGAGGAATGCTTTCACCGTTTTCAACTTAGACAAGAGGAATTCTCGGTTACTGAGGTGTCCTGGCCGGCGCCTTCGCGGCTTTCATCAGCAGATCTCGTTAGGCCAAGAGCGCTGGGTTTATATGGGCTGCGTCGGGTCTCTCAAGCTGTCTCAGCGGTCCAACCTAGCTGGGGCAATCGCTACTTTTACGTTGGCCAGACTAGCTGATTAATCGAAGACTCTTTTGGACTTTTGGGGCACACTTCAGAAATTAAAGCTTTTGAGATGAGCGAGTACCCAACCTTTTCCGTCGTAATTCCGACGTATAACCGCGGGGACCTAATCGAGGGAACCCTCGAAAGCGTCCTGGCGCAAACCTATCCTCATTACGAAGTGGTCGTCGTTGACGACTGCTCAACCGATAACACCGATGAAGTAATCAAGCCTTATGTAAGCAGCGGGAAGGTTCGTTACTTCAAGAATGAACGCAATAGCGAGCGGGCACACTCGCGTAACGTAGGGCTCGCAGCAGCCGTCGGGGATTTTGCCACCTTGCTGGACTCTGACGATTTCATGTATCCCTCGAACCTGGCCGATGCGGCGGCGTTTGCGCGAGCGAACCCCGATATCAAGTGTTTTCATAATCTCTACGAGTTTGTAAACGCTGAGCGAAAAGTGCTGCGGCAATTTCCCCTGGCCCCACTGAAGAATCAGCTCAAAGCAATCGCGATGGGAAATTTCATGGCCTGTGTTGGCGACTTCATGCATCGCGATATTTATAAGAACTATAAGTTTGATACCTTCCTTCCGCTGTCCGGTTCGGAGGACTGGGACTTTTGGTTGCGAGTCCTGGCCGACCACAAGGTTGGCCGCATTGAGAAGGTCAACAACGGCGTGTTACAGCACGACGGTCGCAGCGTCAACAACCAGAATATTGATAAGCTGCGCATCGGATTGGAGTATGTGTGCGATAAGATCGCCAGGGATCCACACCTCGCCGAAGTCTACCGGCCTTATCTAAACCGGATTCGCTCCAACTCGTATGTGTATCTGGCGATTCTGGCAAATGGCAGCGGGCTGTTTGATGTAGCACGACATTACCTGCGCGAGGCCGTAAATCAGGATCGGGCGCAACTAGCCAATCCGACTTTTTGGCGCGTGGTGCGACGTGCCTGGTTGAAACTACAGAACCTCTGATTGATATCGCTGCTAGTATTGATCGCTCAGTCGCATGCCCGATCTCGCATCACTCCGCACGCTTTACCTCTGCTACTTTGGAATTCGCCAGCCCCTGGTGCAGACGCAGGTCCTGCCGTACCTGCGACAACTGGCCCGTTCTGGCATTAGTGTTCATCTGCTGACCTTCGAACCAGCATTGGCGCAGCAGTGGAGTGGCGAGCAACTGCTGGCGCAGCGAGAGCAACTTGCCGCCGCAGGCATTCGCTGGTTCTACCTTCCCTACCACAAGAGTCCATCGTTGCCGGCAACGCTTTACGACATTCTCGCGGGCGCCCGATTCACTGTGAGCCTTGCGCGCCGGGAGAGCATCAATGTGTTACACGCCCGCGCCCACGTCCCGATGGCAATGGCCCTACTGGCGCGGCGCGTTGGTCATTTGAAACTGATCTTTGATATTCGCGGGCTGCTGGCGGAAGAGTATGTCGATGCCGGAATCTGGAAAGAACAGTCGTTGCCGTTTCGGCTCGTCAAACGACTCGAACGCGCCGGCATTCAAAGAGCCGATCAGATTGTCGTACTCACGGAGCGCCTGCGCGCGTGGTTGATCTCCCAAAGGCTTAAAGACGCGGAGCAGATTCAAGTGATTCCCTGCTGCGTTGACTTCCAACGCTTCGAGGAAGCACAAGCCGCACCCGCGATTTCGGATCGGTTTGAAGTCGTCTACGCTGGGTCGCTGATCGGACTTTACCTGGTGGAAGAAATGGGCCGATTTTTTAAGGCACTAAGTGCGCTACAGCCTGGCGCGTTTTTGCGGATTCTTTCCGTGTCTCCTCCCGAGCAGGGTGCTGTTGCCTTGCGTCGCGCTGGACTCAAAGACAGTGAGTTCGAGATTCTCGCTGTTCCGCCCGAGCAAGTTCCTTTTCATCTCAATAAAGCACGCTTGGGAGTTTCATTTCGCAAATCAACCTTTGCACAGATTGCCGCTTCGCCCACAAAAATCCCTGAATACCTGGCCGCGGGCCTGCCGGTGGTTTGCAATGCCGGCGTCGGTGATATGGACGAGTTAGTCGAAAACGAAGGGGTTGGTGTGGTGTTACGCACTTTTGACGATGCTACCTACCGGGAAGCTGCCGCAAGAGCGCTCGCCCTTGCCAATGAGCCGAGTATTCGCGCGCGGGCGCAAAGCGTGGCGCGCCGGCATTTCGATCTGGTTACCGTCGGCGGGCGTGGCTACGTTGACGTCTACCGGCGAGTTGCCGAACAATCGCAGTGATGAAAGCAGAGGTCTTGTTGAAATCAGCCGACGGCACTGAATGGTCTCCCGAAGATCGCTCGTGTCCAGTATGTGGCTCGCGCAAGGCGAGGAGACTCGGCGCTCGCGGTGGGCGCGCGCATCATGAAGGGAGGGGCGTAGAAACAGATGTGGTCAGATGCAGCGAATGCGCTCTGATCTATACGCATCCGACGCTAATGCCGGTTACGAATCCTTACGACAAGGAATCCGCCGAAGAGTATTTTCAACTACACGACGAGCAGCAAAAAATTCGACATGGCGAAACTCTCGCGGCCTTTGCTGAGAGTGTCCTCGGTGGACCGGGTCGCATGCTGGAGCTCGGCTGTGGGCGGGGCGAATTGCTGCGCGGCGCTTTGAACCGCGGCTGGAGCGCACAGGGCGTGGAAATGACTGACGACTTCATCCGCGTCGCTCGTTCTCACGGGGTCGCTATTGAATGTAGTCCGATCGAAAAGTGTAAGTCGCTGGACGAAACGTACGACGTTGTGATGTTAGCGGCAATCCTGGAGCACTTGTACGACCCGATGGAAACGCTTAACAGAATCAAGAATGCCGTTCGCCCCGGTGGCCTGCTCTTCATTGATGTTCCTAATGAAGCCTCCCTCTCAATGCGGATTGGCAATCTTTATATGCGCGCCCGGGGCCGCGACTGGGCGATCAATCTCAGCCCGACATTTCCTCCCTTTCATGTTGTTGGTTTTTCTCCAGCCAGTTTGCGCCGGGCGCTGAACAGCATTGGCTTTGAAGTCTACCGGCTCGAAGTGCCAAAGTGGCGCAACGATCTCCCGCCCGGAACTACAGTGGGGCAAAAGATCGAGAGGCTGGGTCTTACAGCGATCCAGTCTCTCGGAGAAATGCTGGGAATGGGCGACGGTATTACCTGTTGGGCAAGGCGCAAGTGAAATTGTAAGGGCGGCACTCCGTGGCCGCCCCCGTTTGAAATGGCGCGTTACTGTAGGGGCGGCACTCCGTGGCCGCCCCACGTTGAAATGGGGCGCCCACGGAGGTGTTCATCATCAAGTCATCCTTTACAGACCGTTCATGGATCGACAAAGTCAGAACCGGGAGCGATAGCGACCGGGTCAAACACTCGGGCGATTCGGCTTTTTCAAGTTTTCAAGAGCTCGAATCGTTTAGCCCGGAAACCCGGTCGCTATCGCTCCCGGTTCTGACTTCGCCGGCCCACGACTCAGGTTAACGATCTGTAAAGGATGTCAGGATAATGATCCCACGGAGGGACGCTCGATCTCACCCTGTTAGGCGCGTCGCGCACCCTGCTGTTATACTGCCGATTCAAGTACAACCCCTTCAAAGTCTGAGACTTGATCCATTTTTGAACATGCGGCTGCTTGCAATTGTCCCTAGCGTTTACGATACCTCGCCTGGACAGCGCTTTCGTCTGGAACAATGGGAACCGCACTTGCAGAAGCTCGGCGTAGAGATTACCTACGCCGCTTTCGAAGATCCGGAACTTAGCGCGACCCTCCATAAGCCAGGCAACGTCGGCAGGAAAATGCGTTTGATAGCGAAGGCGTTCGGGCGCCGCGCGGGAGTAGTTCGCAGCCTGCGGAGCTACGATGCGGTCTATCTCTTCCGCGAGGCGGCGCTGTTAGGACCGCCGATTTTCGAACGGCTGGTGAGCCGCTCCGGTGTGCCAACGATCTTCGATTTCGATGATGCGGTGTTTGTGCCGTACGTGAGCCCGTCAAATGGGTATTTGAGTTATCTAAAATTCCCAGCCAAAACAAAGACTATTTGCCGGCTCGCAACTCATGTGATTGCAGGCAACCCTTATTTAGCCGACTACGCGCGCGAGACTAATCAAAACGTTTCTATCGTTCCCACGACAATTGATACTGACAAGTACAAAATGCTGCCACGCAGCAACGACAACCGCGTGCCCGTAATTGGATGGAGCGGCAGCTTCAGCACAGTGCAGCACCTCGATTCACTCAAGGGAGCGCTGAAACGTTTGGCACTGAAGGAAACCTTTCGGCTCGTCGTGATCGGAACGCCGGTTTACAAAATTGATGGCGTCGATGTGGAAGCTCTACCGTGGCGTGCGGCGACGGAGGTTTCCGATCTACAGCAGATCGACATCGGTATCATGCCG
>JBAPXA010000188.1:0-1776 GCA_049283975.1 Pyrinomonadaceae bacterium
GGCAAATCCATAAACCGCTGATGACTAGCAGTTGCTGAAAATTTTTGGTTTACAGGCTGCTCAAAAAGACTCAGAGGCGAGGCGCGCGACGTTCGATGAGCTGAGGCGTACGCTTCAGTACGTTGAAGCGAGTCGGGCGAGTGCAACGAAGCATATGAGTGTTTTTCAGCAGCCTGCTACCGGCTGCCGATGCGCTTGCGTTTATTGGCCAGATAATCCACGACGATGTAATTGCCCATCTGATCCGGCGAGGTATAAAAAACCCGGCCGGCATTGAGACGGGAGAGCTGGTCGACGAAACCCTGCCGGTAAAAATCTGCGCCCAGCATAAAGGTATTGATCTTGATGCCGGTCTGGGTGCAACGCCTGACCTCCTTGAGAGTTTCACGAACAATGCGACCGTGCAGCATTGCTGAGCCCCAGCCGCTGTGCAACCTGCCACCCTGATCGAGGGTCGCCGCGGTGGGTTCGCCGTCAGTAATAAGAATGATTTGCCGATTCGCTGATCGGTTGGAACCGAGAAGCTGCCGCGCGAAACGGAGCGCTTCCTTGATGTCGGTGCCATGCTCCATGAAATAAGTCAATGAAACAATCGACGGCAAATCTTCGGCTCTGATGATTTTCGCGTTTGATCGGAAGGCTACCAAATGAAGCTTGTCCTGAGGAAACTTTGTTTCGATCAAGCGATGCAGCGCGAGGGCAACCTTTTTGCCGGCGTGCAAGGCGTCATTCATGAGCATCGAGTAGCTGACGTCGATGCACAGCACGGTTTCGCTGTCGGTCGAGAACTCGTTGCGATGAACTGAAAAATCTTCCGGCCTTATCCGCACCGGAACGCTGCGGTTGCCGCTTTCCAGCGCGTTCATCAGTGTCTCGCCGATATTTACATTGAGCGGATCGCCAAACTCATAGGGTTTGGTTTGTTCCAGCTGCTCACCTTGTGAGCCTCGCGCCGAAGTGGAGTGATCACCCCAGCGGTTCTTATTGAGCATGTGAAAGATTTCGCGGAGCGCCTTATCGCCGATTTTTCTCATTCCCTTGGGCGTGAGTCTCATGCCGTGACCGGTCCGGATGATGTACCCTTCTTCTTCGAGCATCTGTTCGACGCCCTTCAAATATTTAAGCTGCTCGTAGGCATCCTCGCCCAACATATTGCGTATCTCCTCGAGATCGAGCTCGGACGGATCGCCCATGCCGCGCTGACCCCAACGAAGAAATTTTTCCAAACCGCGTAATTGGCCGAGGATCTGGCCTGCTTCACCCATCCCCATTCGTTGCGAGCCCTGAAACGGATACTGATTCATCAGTTGCTCAAGCTGCTGCATCTGATTCATCATGTCACTGAGCTGCTGCAACTGCTGTTGGGTGAGCGAGTCGAGGTTGTCCAGCATATTGTCCAAATCATCGACCGCGGCATCGAGCATATTGGGTAGGTTCTTGAGAAAGTTTTCATCCTCCAACAGTTTATTCATCCGGTCGAGCATGTTCATCATGCCCTGATAATCCTGCCCGCCAGGATTGGTGGCCTGCTGGCTGCTGCGATCTGCCATTTGATTTTTCAAACGCTTCTGCAACTCTTGATAACGTTGGTAAGCCTCCTGCATCTTACGGTTCATCTCGTCCATGCTGTCGGCATAACGACCGGAGAGACGTTCCATGAAGTTGCGCATTTTATCGTGATAGGCTTCGAGCTTTTCAGCCAGGCTGTTGAGTTTGTCGCTCAGTTGCTGGGTTTCTTCCGGGCTCAGCTTGAATGAGTCAGGAGAATACTTGTTG
>JBAPXA010000189.1:0-4279 GCA_049283975.1 Pyrinomonadaceae bacterium
CCATCGGCCCACCGGCTACCGCCTGGTGGTACTGACCTCATCGGCCCGAATCAGGCCAATCCAGAGATGTGAGCTGACCTTATGGGTCCGAATCAAGCCTCAACCCAGAGAACGTGAGCCGATTACCCCAAAGCATCAGCCTTCTACGTTCTTCCCGTTCTCGGAATTGGTTTCGCAGTCGGCTTTGCAGTCGGAATTGGAGTCGGTGTTGGCGTCGGTTCGACCGGTGGCGGCGGCGGCATCGCCTCGCGCGAAAAACGCGGCAACAACTCGTCGCGCATGGCCAACTTGTAAAGCGCAAACGCGACAACGATCGCATCCTTTTTCACGTCGTCTTCGAGGATGCGTTCGTAGGTGTCGAGATTTGTGTGCCAGGTGTGCGTTCCATACTCAATCGGATCCTGCGTCAAACCAATCCCAGGCAGCCCTCCATTGTTGAATGAGGTGCTATCAGTGCCGCCAACTCCACGGCTGCGTGTGGCGATCGCCCCTGCGACTCCCTCATCTTTGAACGGCTTGAGCAGGTCGCGCATGATCTTGCCGGCCTCAGGCGGACCAAAAACCGAAGCGCCGCGAATACGGCCAGTGCCGGAGTCGATATTGAAGTAGCCACCAAACTTCTCGTAACCGGGTTTAGGATTTTCGTAAGCGCCAAAGTGTTCTTTCACGTAAGCCAGGGAGCCTAGCAGTCCCTGCTCTTCACCGCTCCAAAGCGCCACGCGAATCGTCCGTCGCGGTTTCACTCCGATAGACTTCAGGATGCGTGCCGCTTCCATCATGATCGTGCAGCCGATCGCATTGTCGGTCGCGCCGGTGGCAGCGTGCCAGGAATCCAAATGACCACCCAGCATGATCACTTCGTCAGCTTTGTCTGAACCGGGGATCTCGGCAACGGTGTTGTAAGAAGTCTTACCTTCAGGATAGATGCGGTTGACAATCTCAACCTCCAATTCCACCTCGGTGTTATCCGCAAGGATTCTCGAGATCCGCCCGTAGTCCTCATTGCGCATCACCACCGTCGGCACCGTTTTGTTCACATCGAAAGTGCGATTGTTGAAGGCACGGATCTGGCCATGCTCGCGGCCGGCATCATTAATGCGAACCACAGCGCCATTGTCCTTTAGGAATTGGTCTGTCTGTTCCGCGAGTTGCTGCCCGGTTAATAGGTTGGGTCCAGCCGGGGTGGGCGAGGGCGTTGGTGTTGGCGAGGGACGCGCGTCGGGATCAAAGCGCTGCTGGATCTGTTTGTCGTCCGCTCGTTTCGGCGGTGGCGTCAAATTAATGGGAACAAGCGTGTGCTTTCCCACCATGACTATGCGCCCCTTTACTCTTGCCCTCTCTTTGGCGACGAACTCGTTGAACTGTTCCTGAGTCGGCCTTTCCGGTAAGACTATCTGGACAACTTTCTTGCGAACTCTGCCGTCAGTGCTCGGTGTCCAAGCCAGCACTTCGCAAACGAGTGAATCCTTCACTGGTGAAACAATGTGCGCGCTCAGCCGCTCGTTAAGCCAACCAGGATGGCCAAAATTCCATGGCTCAAGATGACCATTCTCAAACCCCCAGTCTGTCATCTGCTTAATCGCCCACTCAGCCGCTCGCTTATGATTTGGCGACCCGGTCAAGCGCGGACCATAAACGTCCGTCAGCATGTGCATGGTCTTCAAGATCTGCGAATGCTCCATGCCCTCCTTGCGGATGCGCGCGAGCATTTCTTTGTCGGAATTCTGCGCCCGCACCGTCAGGGAAAGCATTGGTAGGCCTAGCAAGCAAAGGACAAGCGATAGGGCCACAAAGCGTCGACTAATCATGAGAGTCTCCGAGAAGGTTTTTGGGACGACGATTATAACTCTAAAAAATAATTTCGAACTCGGGATTCGGACTCGAAACTGTTGTGTAGTAGACTGCTGCTACAAAGTTTTCGGGGGAGCCCCGATCGGAAAAAAGATCACGGCTGAGAGTCGGGAGATTGCCGATTTCGTCATTGCTGATTGCCGATTGGTCGCTTAGGGATCGAGATCTATTTCCCTAGCGAAGCAATTGGCAATCTACAATTGGCAAGCGGTAATCGCCCGAGACCCCTTGAACCTGATACGGTTAGAACCGTCGAAGGGAGAAACAGCCACTTGATGACCGTTCCGTCCCTTTTGGACTGAACGGTTTTCTATTTTGGAGTGCGGTGGCAATCCCGATGCATCGGGAGACACCGCTTTGGTTTGCCGTCATAGCTCAGTTCAAACCAAAGCGCCGTCGCCGCTTCGCTCTGCCGGCGCACTCCATACCGATGAGTATTGCAAGGAGTTTTTATGAGCACCGCTATTAAACCAACAGACCAACCCAATAACGAAACGGCGCCGGGGCGCCCACAGAGTGACGCCCCTACACTGCCGAACTCTCGTCGTATTTATGTCAACGGCGCTCAGCCTGGTGTGCGCGTTCCCTTCCGCGAAGTCGCGCAGAATCAAACGCGCAACTTCAAAGGTGAGCTGGAAGAGAATCCACCTGTTCGCGTTTACGACACAGAGGGCTCCTGGGGCGATCCGGAGCAGCAATGTGACGTACGCGCTGGGCTACCTACACCGCGGCGCGATTGGATCAGCGCGCGGGACGATGTGGAGCAATACGCCGGTAGGGAAATCAAACCGATTGACGATGGCTATCTGACATTTGACGCCGCGAGTGTCGCGCGATTGAAAGACAAGGGCCGTCTTGAAGAGTTTCCCGCCCTGGTGCGGACTCCGTTGCGCGCCAAACCAGGTCGTTGCGTTACGCAAATGCACTACGCGCGCCGCGGCATCATCACGCCGGAGATGGAATTCATCGCCATCCGCGAAAACCTGGGCCGGCTTTTGGAGTGCGGTGACTCGTCACCGCTTTCAAAAGCCGCGACTAGTCGCAGCACTCCAAAGTCAGGCGATCGCTCGTCACTAGAACACCAACATGACGGCCAATCATTCGGGGCTTCTATTCCTGAGTTCGTTACACCAGAGTTTGTTCGTGATGAAGTGGCGCGCGGCCGCGCAATCATTCCGGCAAACATCAATCATCCGGAAGCGGAGCCGATGATTATTGGTCGCAACTTCCTCGTGAAGATCAACGCCAACATTGGCAACTCCGCTGTCTTATCGTCAATCGATGACGAAGTAGAAAAAATGCGTTGGGCGATTCACTGTGGCTCCGATACGGTCATGGATCTTTCCACGGGAAAGAACATTCATGCAACGCGCGAATGGATCCTGCGCAACTCTCCGGTACCGATTGGCACTGTGCCCATCTATCAGGCGTTGGAAAAAGTCGGTGGGAAAGCTGAAGAGCTTACCTGGGAAATCTTCCGCGACACTTTGATTGAACAGGCCGAACAAGGCGTCGACTATTTCACGATTCATGCTGGCGTTCGTCTGCCCTACATTCCCTTAACGGCGAAACGGACGACGGGCATCGTGAGTCGCGGCGGTTCCATTATGGCGAAGTGGTGTCTCGCACATCATGAAGAGAGCTTTCTCTACACGCGCTTTCGCGAGATTTGCGAGATCATGGCCGCCTATGACGTCTCGTTTTCTCTTGGTGACGGCCTGCGTCCCGGCTCGATTGCGGATGCAAATGACGAAGCGCAGTTTGCGGAATTGGAAACTCTCGGTGAGTTGACAATGATCGCCTGGGAATACGACTGCCAGGTAATGATCGAAGGTCCGGGTCATGTGCCGATGCATTTGATCAAAGAGAACATGGACAAACAGCTCGAGACTTGTCACGAAGCTCCGTTCTACACGCTTGGGCCCTTAACCACGGACATCGCGCCTGGCTACGATCACATCACCTCTGCGATCGGGGCGGCGATGATTGGCTGGTATGGAACTGCGATGCTTTGTTATGTCACGCCCAAGGAACATCTCGGCCTGCCCAATAAGAAAGATGTGAAAGATGGCGTCATTGCCTACAAACTTGCCGCCCACGCTGCTGATCTGGCGAAGGGTCATCCCGGTACGCAGTACCGCGATAATGCTTTATCCAAAGCGCGTTTTGAATTTCGCTGGGAGGATCAGTTCAACCTCTCGTTGGATCCTGAAGTCGCGCGCGAGTATCACGACGAAACGTTGCCGCAGGAAGGCGCCAAGCTGGCACACTTCTGTTCCATGTGCGGCCCACACTTCTGCTCGATGAAGATCACGCAAGACGTCCGCGAGTACGCCGCGCAAAAAGAGATCGACGCGCAAGCGGCTTTGGAGGTGGGGATGAAAGAGAAAGCGGAGGAGTTTGCGGCGGCAGGTGGCGAGATATATAC
>JBAPXA010000190.1:0-7461 GCA_049283975.1 Pyrinomonadaceae bacterium
GAAGTTCTGGACGAGGATCAGCTGGGAACCGAGGCTTTGCCAGAAGCAATCATTGGCTCCGTGGCCGTTTCCAATGGGCGCGTCTTCGTCGTCAGCGATTCGAACCTTTATGCAATTGGTAAAAAGACTCCGCAGCAAGTCGGGCCTGCTAATACGCCGCTTGAAACTGCGCCGGAATCTGCCACAGTTGCCCACGTGCAAGTAGTTCCTACTGAGTTGATGCTAAAACCAGGCGCCAAAGCAAACTTTCGCGTGCGCTTGTTTGACGAGCGCGGGGTGTTTATTCGCGAAGAGCCCGCGGCAGCGTGGTCGCTGGATAAACTTCAAGGTTCAATCGCGAACGGGCAATTGACCGTCGCTTCTGAAGCTGTTGCAGAGGCGGGTTTGGTAAAGGCGACAGTCGGCGCCGTGTCCGGTACGGCGAGTGTACGCGTATTTCCGCCGCTTCCCTGGTCAGAGAACTTCGACAGCATGGCCGTGAATTCTCTGCCACCCACCTGGGTAAGTACAACTATGAAATACATTGTGCGAGAGATGAATGGCAACAAGGTCCTGGTTAAGACGACTGAAGGATCTTCGTTACTGAGTCGCTCGCGGGCTTACTTCGGCCCTTCCGATTTTTCTAACTACACCGTGGAGGCCGATGTTAATGCCACACAAAAGCGGCGGCAGCAGGGCGATGCGGGAGTGATAGCACAGCGCTACGTGCTGACCTTGTATGGCAATAGCCAGACGTTGCACATCGAACCCTGGCAACCGGAAACCGCTCGGACCGTATCCATGCCGTTCGCCTGGAAACCCGATACCTGGTATCGCATGAAGCTACAGGTCGAGAACTTACCGGACGGAAAAACACGAGCGCGTGGCAAAGTTTGGCTTGCCAGCGAAACGGAACCGACCGCCTGGATGATCGAGCGCATAGATCCGATTCCCAACAAGCTGGGGGCACCGGGAATTTTTGGCAACGCCTTAGCTGAAGTCTATTTTGACAATCTCAAGGTGTATGCGAATAAGTAGGCAGTAGACAGAAGTCAGGAGTCACGAATAACGGTCTTCGTGTTGTTTAGTGTGAGTTGGTGGTTCGTATTTTCGAACGTGGTAACGCGATCCAGGCAACACGAAATCACCCAAAACAATTGGCACGAATACTAATCGCAGCATGTCCATCGGAGAACATTAAATGAAAGTTAAGAAGTCACGGAAAGCAATCATAGGGGTCGAAACCAAAACTCTACTTCTTCTCATCACAGCAGGCGTCCTGCTTGCTGCCTACTGCTTGCTGCCTGCCGCTCCAGCGGTTTCCGCATCCGACGCTGGCAAGGACTGGCCAATGTGGGGCGGTACACCGGATCGCAACATGATCTCCAATATGAAGGGTCTACCCATCGACTGGGACGTGAAAGCTAAGAAGAATGTGAAGTGGGTGGCGCAATTAGGCTCGCAAACTTACGGTAATGCCGTCGTCTCAGGGGGCATGGTTTTCCTCGGCACAAACAATGAGGGCCAGCGCGACCCCAAAATAACCGGGGACAAAGGCGTGCTGATGGCCTTTCGCGAGTCTGATGGCGAGTTCATGTGGCAGATGGTTCATGACAAGCTGGCCGCCGGTCGCGTCAACGACTGGCCCTACCAGGGTGTCGCTTCTTCTCCCCTCGTTGAAGGCGATCGCATTTACTACGTTTCGAATCGCGCCGAATTAATGTGTCTTGATACGCAGGGCTTTCGCGACAAGGAAAACGATGGGCCAGTAACCGACGAGAAGCTGACTGGGGATACTAATGGCGATGTAGTGTGGCGCTTCGACATGATCGAAGAAGTGGGCTCACTGCCGCATAACCTGGCAAACTCATCGCCCGTTTCCTACGGCGACCTAATCTTTGTCAGTACTTCCAATGGCCAGGACGAAAGTCACGTGAACGTGCCGTCGCCGAAAGCGCCGGCGATCGTGGCTATCAACAAGAAGACGGGCAAACTCGTTTGGGAAGATAACTCGGTAAATGATCGCATCCTTCACGGCCAGTGGAGTTCGCCCACGGTCGGAACAATCGGGGGCGTCGTGCAGGTTATTCATGGCCAGGGCGATGGTTGGATTCGAGGTTACGAAGCACTCACCGGCAAGAAGCTTTGGGAGTTTGATCTGAATCCGAAAGATTCCGTTTGGCCCAAGACGCGCAACGAGGTGATCAGCACGCCCGTGGTTTACGAGGAAAAAGTCTACATCGCCAACGGTCAGGATCCGGAGCACGGTGAGGGTGTGGGTCACATGTACTGCATCGACGCGACGAAGCGCGGTGACATCACCAAGACCGGAATGATCTGGCATTACGACAAGATTCGGCGTTCGATTTCCACGCCGGCGATCAAGGACGGAGTTGTCTATCAAGCCGACTTCAGTGGTTTTCTGCATGCCCTCGACGCGAAAACCGGACAAGTCTTTTGGACCCACGACTTGTTTGCGGCGATCTGGGGATCGCCGATGTTGATTGACGGAAAGCTTTATCTTGGCGACGAAGACGGCGACGTCTTGATCATGCAGGAAGGCAAAACCAAGAAAGTAATCGCCGAAATCAACATGGGGAGTTCCGTTTACTCGACGGCAGTGCCGGCGAACGGCACCTTGTACATTACGAACCGCAACCAGCTATACGCGCTTGCTGCTCCGGCAGCAGCCGCTGCGCCGGCGAAGTAATTTGGAAGTCCGGGAATGCTGAGTGTCTAGGGAATGCTCAGTCAGGAAGGCCCGCTTGCGGCCGCTGTTACCAAGAGCTCACCTTTGGAGCTGATCCTATTGGGCCAGCGGGCAGGCGACCTCCTGACTGAGCATTTCCTCCTTTTTGAATGAAGCAGTTCGAATTCAAGCTAACTACTCGCCTTGTAAGCGGGCCCGGCGTTCTGGGGCAACTCGGGCAGCACGCCCGTGACCTGGGATTCAAGCGCGCCTTAATTGTCACCGATCATGATCTCGTTAAGATCGGCTACCTGGAACGCGCTGAGACCCTGCTCCACAAGCTCAATATCGAGACGTTCTCATTCCATGATTTTGGCGCCGATCCGGATTCAGACGCCATCGAGCGCGGCAAGTCGTTCGCTGCCGAGCTGGACGTGGATTCCATCATCGGCCTCGGCGGCGGCAGCTCGCTCGATTGCGCCAAGGGAATAAATTTCCTCTTAACAAACGGCGGTCGGATCCAGGACTACGTCGGCTATGGCAAGGTTACGCATCCCATGCTGCCGATGATTGGAATTCCCACGACTTCCGGGACCGGCAGCGAGGTTCAAAGTTATGCAGTGATTTCTGACGCCCGGACTCATCTCAAGATGGCGTGCGGTGATAAGCAGGCGGCGTTTCGCCTGGCGATCCTCGATCCTGAACTGACACTCTCGCAACCCCAGGCCGTGACAGCCGCGTCGGGATTCGACGCTCTCGCCCATGCGGTGGAAACATATGTCTCTACCAGCCGTACCCCGTTCTCGGAAATGTTTTCCCGTGAAGCGTGGCGCTTGCTCGAAGCAAACTATGAGACCCTCTTTAGCGAGCCCAAAAATCTCAAAGCTCGAGCAGCGATGCAATTAGGCGCATGTTACGCCGGCATCGCGATTGAAAACTCGATGCTGGGAGCGACGCATGCTTGCGCAAACTTACTAACGGCGCGCTACGGAGCTGTGCATGGTGTAGCCCTCGCAATGCTGCTGCCAACGGTTGTGCGCTGGAACGCTAATGTAGTTGCGGAACGCTATGCGAACTTATTGGAGCTGGTTGGTCGGAGGGCGGAAGCGAAACAGGGGGGCGCTGCGGGTTACGAAGCCGTGGAGGCGCTCGCGCATCGTCTAGAACAACTCGCTGCTGCCGGCGGATTGAAAACGAGTTTGTCGTCAAGCGGTATTCCCCATGATGATCTGCGTTCCCTCGCTGATGAAGCGGCCGGGCAATGGACTGGACGATTCAATCCGCGGCCCTTTGATGTGAATGGAGCGTTCGAAATTTATCAGGCCGCTTGGTGACAACCGGGGTTTCGAGTTTCGCGTTTCGTGTTTTTCGTGTTGTTTCGTGGTTAGTTTTCCCGGACCGTTCGAGAGCGGACCACCAAATCACACGAACGGACACTAAAAAAGAGAGCATCATGCTCGAAGCAATCTTAGAGTCTTGCTTGAAATAGTCTTGAAGCAACCTAAATGACTAATGAGAATTGATGAATGGAAAATGAAATTGGCGGCTTGTGCGATATGCGTCCTGCTGTCGTCGGCGGGCTCATTCCAAATTAGCGCGCAGGACACAGCGGCAGACAACTGGTCGCAGTTTCGCGGCAATCAGAATCTCACCGGGGTCTCGCTCGGCAATGTGCCTAACAGCCTCAAACAGATCTGGACTTACGACGCCGGAGACTCGATCGAGTCCTCCGCTGCAATTGTGGGGGGCACTGTCTTCGTGGGCTCGCAAAAAGGCGAACTGACCGCACTGAGTCTGGACAACGGCGCGGTTTATTGGAAGTACAAGATCGACTCACCAATCGGCGAATCCTCGCCCGCCTACAGTAATGGGGTCGTTTATGTTGGCGATCTGGGGGGCTGGCTACATGCGGTCAACGCCACCGACGGCAAAAAGATTTGGGCGTTCAAAGCCGGCAATGAGATCAAGTCGTCGCCGGTGGTGGTTGGCGATCGCGTCCTGATTGGCTCGTACGATCAGCACCTTTATTGTGTCTCGACTCGCAACGGCTCGCTCTTATGGAAAGTCCGGACAAACGGGCCGGTGCACGCAACACCCAGTGTTGCCGGCGGCGTTGCATTTATTGCCGGCTGCGATGAACTCTTTCGGGCTATCCGCATCGCTGATGGACGCGAACTGTTTTCCGTTTCCTCGGATGCTTACACTGGCGCCTCACCCGCTTTGCGCGGCAACTTTGCTTACTACGGAACGTTCGACAACGAAGTCTTGTCGGTAGATCTCACAGCTCATCGTGTCGGCTGGCGTTACCAGCATCCCCAACGAAAGTTTCCTTTTTACTCGTCGGCGGCTGTTACGAACGACCGCATCGTAGTCGGCGGTCGCGACAAGTTTGTCCACGGGCTGACTCCGGACGGGCAGGCTGCCTGGACTTTTGCTACCAAAGCGCGGGTTGAGTCGTCGCCGGCAATCGCAGGCGGCAGAGTTTTTGTCGGTTCAAACGACGGCAGGTTTTATGTGCTGAACTTGAGCAACGGCGCGTTGATCTGGGAGTTCAACACCGGCGCGCCACTCTCGGCGTCGCCGGCCATCGGCCGCGGCCGGATCGTAATCGGCGCTCAGGATGGGAAGCTGTATTGTTTTGGATAGGCAAAGGGGGAACGGGGGAACAGGGGAACGGGGGACCAAAAACCAGACTCCCTTCCCCTTTTCCCCTTTTCCCCTTTTTCACTATGTACTCGGAAAATACCTGCGGATCGTTTCCGCCTTCGGCTTTGCCGTCGCCAATGAACACACGATCATCAATAGGGCGGAGATGATTACCATCGGCACCACCGGCATAAAGCCAAACACTGCTGTACCGCCTGGGGTGCGTGTCAAAACCTCAACACCACCCGGAGCCCAGGAGACGATTGGCGGACCGGGCGCTGGGGCCGGGACAGCGTGCTGAAAAATGGCCACTGCCACTACGGCCGCGGCCACAAAAAGTGTCGAAGCCAGGGCGCCCCACTTCGTGCTTCCCTTCCAAAACAAAGCTGCGACTAACAAAGGCGAGAGCGCTGCAAACCCGGAAAACGCGTACTGAATCGCTAGCTCAAAAATCGTCTCCGGCGCGCGCAGTGCTACCGCGTAAGCAAACAACGTAATCAAGACAATAAAAATGCGACCTGTTTGCACCTGCACTCGTTCCCCGAATCTGCGTTTGCCTCCATAGAAGGCGAACACGTCCTCCGTGAACATCGTCGAGAGGGCAAGGATCTGCGAGTCACTCGCCATCACGGCAGCCATAATTCCGGCCCCCAGCAATCCTGCCAACCAAAGCGGCGCATAACGTTTCAACAGCAGCATGATCACATCATCGCCGGCTGCTTGTTCACGTAACTCGTCGCGCTGCTCCGGCGCCATGGTTTTTCCCTGCGTCGCCAACACGCGTCGCGCTTCCTGCTTGGCGCGAATCTCCGGCACATCGGAAACGCGGTTCGCCATCACACCGAGAAACACACACGGCAACCAGATTGCCAGAATGCAAATGGGATAGAAGATCACTGTCTTTCTAAATTGGCCCATCTTGCGCGCGGTCAAGCAGAAAATCAGGATGTGCGGAAAAGCGATCGCGGAAAGCGGGATGAAGGTGTAGCTGAAGAAATAGAGCGGCGAGATGCGCTCGCGCGTCATTAGCGGAGCAAATGCGGGAGCGGCGAGCATCGACTGCGCGGCATTACGAAATCCACCCATGCCGGAGCCAATCACGATCAACGCCACTGCGCCAAACAAAAGAAATAGAACTGTCTGGAAGGTGTTGACCCACGCCGTGCCGCGCATGCCGCCAAAGAAGACATAACTCATCACCACCATTGCCACAATCGCGCCGCCAAACCAGAACGGCACTACGCCGCCGCTGATTGCATAAAGCGTCGTGCCTCCGCCCATGATTCCGATAATGATGTAGGGAATGAGCAGCACTGCTTGGACGACGAAGATGACCGTGCCGATGTGACCGCACTCCCAGCGGTCGCGAAACATCTGCACGGGGGTCATGAAGCCGTGTTTCTTGCCGAGCGCCCACACACGCGTGCCAATCAAGAAGATCGAGAGAGGGATGATTAGCCCCGATGAAGAAGCCATCAGTCCAAAGGTAACGATGCCGTTGGAAAAGGCGTGACCTGACGATCCCAGGATCGCAAAGGCCGTCATGTTTGTGCCGAAGAGTGAAAAGAGAAAAACGAAAGGGCCGAGCGAGCGACTCGCCAAAAAGTAGTCTTCAGCCTTTTCTTTGCCCTTAGCTTTCCGGAAAGCAAAGATTCCAATGTAGAGAACGGCGGCGAGATAGAGAAAGACAACGATTGCAGGAATCACTAGGGGGCGTCCTCCTGATGTTCTTGAGCTTCGACCTCACGCTCGAGATGACCGGGCCAGGCAAACTTCACGAGCAGCCACATCAAGAGCGCGGCGGCAACGGAGAAGCAAGCTTGGTAGAAGAGGCCGATGGGGACGAAGCCAAACACCATCGGATGTGCTGTGCGCCAGAACCAAAAATCCTGGTGCAGGATGTAGAGCACAAGGAAGGCAAGAACAAGGAGGATTCGTTTCATGATTGTCTTAGTGTCTCGGCTAGCCGCTGGAGATGTCTACAGCATAAACGGACTTTGGACTTTGGACTTTGGACTTTGGTCTTTGATCTTTGAACTGTGGACTTTGAGCTTTGAACTTTGGACTTTGGACTTTGGACTTTGGACTTTGGACTTTGGACTTTGAACTTGTATTCCGCCTACTGTCTACTGCCTACTGTCTACTGA
>JBAPXA010000191.1:0-10202 GCA_049283975.1 Pyrinomonadaceae bacterium
GGCTTGCCGCCCACGTCGCCACTTCTGACTCCCGCCGCGTCCATGTAAAAGGAAAGCTTGCCGGTACGCCCGTACTGCACTGGCTCAGCCGCCGCCTTCCAGGTCATTCCATCGGCGGAGGTCGTGATGCGGAAGCGGTAACCAGTGGAATCGGTGCCTTCGACGTCTTTGGGAATCAGGCCCCCGAGCACTAAGGTCGGCAGATCGGCGAACTTGCCGCCATGCTGCTGACTATAGAGCAACTGCGCTAGGGAGATGCGCGTAAGCATTGCTTGCACTTCATCGTGGTGAGTATCGATGCGCGCGTTGAAGAAAAAGTTCTTTCCTGCCTTTGCTACGATTTGCTGATTCTCTCGGTCACCCATAACCCAGCTACCGTTTGTCAGGATTAGAGTGATCGGCTCTGCCTGCTCCTTGTTAGCGTCGTCCTTCACCTTGACGAACACCGTGGCTATCTCGCCACTAATCTGTTCTCCAGTAATATTGACCTGTTCCGGAATCGCGCCTGCCATCTTTTCAAAATCGATGCGCAGGTCGTCAAACTCGGTGGGAGTCAAAGGATCGATCGCCGGACGATAGATCGAGAGCGCAAACGCTTCGCGAAAGTTTTTCTCACGCATCAGTTTATAAAAGGTGCGCACCGTGTCTGAGGGCGAGAGTTGTGGGGATTGTGACTGCGCGAAGGTGAAGCTGCCCCATGCCAGCAGGGCAACCACTGCTGCGGAAACAATGCGACTGGTCTGCTGCGCACTAACCATTGCTAAAACTGTCCTCCCTTGAAATCAGAGGCGCGCTCCCTGCTTAGCAGCGCGCCTCTTCATAGAAGCCTTAAACCTCAAGTTTGTTGCCTCAGTTAACCGCGATTACCCTTCGGCGCCAAAAGTTTCTCGCGTCCGACGAGATAGAGCAAGATCATCAAGATGATGAACGGGATCATGGAAAGCACGTCAGCCCAGGGGCCGTTATAGAAAGCGTTGTTGCTTCGCGACCACAGTTCTATCGCGTCGGTCTTCTCTTTCCAAAGTCCGGCAAAGAAGGCGATGAAAACAGCCGCCAGCGCGCCTCCGGCAATGTATCCGGAAGCCATTAGCACACCCGGGCTCTTGTCCGTTTCGGCCACGAATTCTTCCTCAGTCAAGCTCTTATCGCGGAACTTAACGCGAATGTATTTATCAACCAGCCAGCGAATCATGCCGCCCAGGAAGATTGGACTGGAGGAAGACAGCGGCAGATACACGCCAACCGCAAACGCCAACGAGGGAATGCCACTCATCTCCAGCACGATCGCGATCATCACTCCGAGGAGGACGAGCCCCCAGGGCAGCTGGCGATTGAGAATTCCTTTAATGATGTAGGACATCAAAGTGGCTTTGGGTGCGTCATACTTTGTAACCGACGAACCATCGGGCCTGACACGATGTGTTCCATTGATCCCAGGATCAACGTAGTACACAGGCACTCCCTGTTCATCGATCAGATACTTCCCTGCCCTGCCGTTTTCTTCGTTGATTTTGTGCCAGGTGCGATAGCTCTTGTTGTCGAGACTGGCCTCCGGCCCTTTTATGGTTTCCGCCGGTCCCAGTTCCGCCAGGTTGGGACGCAGGTCAGCTGGGAAGTTTCGCTCAACCTTCTGTACGACTCGTCCTGAACCATCAATCAGATACTCGCCAGGGTCGAGGCCGGCCACGGCAGTTGCCCCCGGCTCGTTTTTGAGGATGCGAAAATCACCACCACCCTTGGGCTTCGCCTGGTCGGTATACACCGGGAGCGATGCGACGGTGGCGCTATCCAACTGCTTGCCATCGCTCACGGGCTGAAAAGTAGTCTTGGCAACGTACACCGTGGCCGTGTCGTTAAGCCGCAGCAGAATTGGCCCGAGGATCAGGGCCGACGCAAGAGCGCCAACGAGAATCGCGATCTGTTGATACTTCGGCGTGGCGCCGACTAGAAAGCCGGTCTTCAAATCCTGCGAAGTCGTGCCTCCATTCGAAGCGGCGATGCAAACGATGCCGCCAATAGAGAGCGCGGTAACGTAGTAACTAGGGCCAGTCCAACCAACAATTAGAAAAATCAAACAAGTGAGGAGCAGCGTTGCCACCGTCATGCCGGAAATTGGGTTTGATGAAGAACCAATCTCCCCAGTCAGGCGTGACGAGACAGTCACAAACAGAAATCCAAAAGCAACGATCAGGATCGCTCCCAGCAAGTTGAATTGCAGGTGCAGTTGCGGCATTAAGACGATCAGGGCGATCAGCACAAGCACGCCGCCAATGACGACCTTCATCGAAAGATCCTGATCGGTGCGCGGCACTCTTGCGCTCGCGGCGCTGCCGCCACGCAAGTCGCTCAAACCACCCTTCAATCCGTGCCAAATGGTTGGCAATGATCGGAAGAGACTAATAATGCCGCCGGCAGCAACGGCCCCCGCGCCGATGTAAAGCACATATGCGCCACGAATGTCGTCCGGCCCCATCTCGCTAATCGGAACTGTCCCCGGCGCGAGGGGACCAGTCATCCCCTCACCGAAGAATTTGATTGCTGGAATCAGAACGAGATAAGCGAGCACACCGCCCGCGCACATGATGGAAGCTATGCGCGGGCCAATGATGTAACCCACACCCAATAACGCGGGAGATATTTCCGCTGAGATCGATCCAGCTTTGAAAGGCGTACCGAAGACTTTACTCGGCACGTCTTTCCAGGCCTTAAGCGCTGCCATTGCGAACTGGTAAATGAGGCCAATCCCGAAACCAGTGAAGATGGTCTTCGCACCCGCCCCAGATTCGTCATGGACGATAGCCTTCTCGCGAACTTCCGATGAAGCGGCCGCGCGTGATTCTTCTGAGGCGCCGGCTTTCAACACTTCCGCACAAGCTGTCCCCTCGGGATATTTCAGAAGACCGTGCTGCTGCACGATTAAGGCGCGACGCAGCGGAATCATCATTAAGATGCCAAGCAGTCCACCTAGTACGGCCACGAGCATCACGCGGGTAATCTCGAGATCAAATCCCAGAATCATGATCGCCGGCATGGTTACACCCACGCCGAAGGCGATCGATTCACCCGCCGAACCCGCAGTCTGCACGATATTGTTTTCGAGAATCGTGGCGTTACGCACGCCAATCTTGCTCAGAATGCGGAAGAGGCTGATGGAGATTACAGCTACCGGAATCGACGCGCTTACTGTTAGTCCAACCTTCAGCACCAGCCATAGAGACGAGGCTCCGAAGACCATGCCGAGCAGTGTGCCGATGATCAGCGGTAGGGCTGTGAGTTCCGGGAGTGTGACGCTAGCCGGAATGTAAGGCCTAAAGTTGGCCGCTAGCGGGTTTTCAGGTTTGGCCCCGATTCTATCCGGGAATTCATTCGCACCGACGCTTTCAGACGACATCCGTGTTGACCTCCAACAGAAGCTGTAATAGCGGGGAATGCGCGGGATAGTAAACGCCCGTACTTTACACGGGCCATCTGCTGCGCGGCAAGTCAGCTGACTTGAAAGGACTGCTTGAGAACCTCTCAGTCGGGAAGGCAGACTTGCACCCGCATAGAATGAAATCAACTCAAACACCGTCGGTAAACCCTTCCCCTGACCTGATTTGAATTGCAGGCTTTGATCCAACAGGAAATTTCCTGAGGAATCTTCTGAAGGAATTAGCTACAAAGCACTCAGCACTTCAACAACACTGCTTACTCGTCTAAACTGCGGTAACTTTGCACTCGGGAGAACATTTGATGCGACTACGATCGCTCGCAGTCTCTTTTTTCTTTCTGTTCCTAATCCAATTCGTTGCCCCACTCGAAGTTCGCGGTCAGCGACGCAGCCAATCTCTGAGTGCGGCCGAAGCGGTTGCCACGATCCCCGCGCCCGAGGAGGTTCTTGGCTTTCGCCCCGGTGACGATCGCAAGTTGCCGAGTTGGAGTCAGGTGCTAACCTATTTCGAGAAACTGGATCAAGCGAGCGACCGCGTCAAATTTGAAACCCTCGGCAAGACGACAATGGACGCTCCCTTTGTTTTAGCGACAATCAGCACGCCGGAAAATCTCGCGCGTCTCGGCGAGTATCGGAAAATTCAGGAGCTCCTCGCTGATCCGCGAAAACTAGGCAGCAATCGCGAGGAAAAAGTACGGCGCTTGCTGACCCGCGGCAAAACAATTGTCCTGATTACCTGCGGGATTCATTCCAGCGAAGTGGGTTCGACAATTTCGAGCATGCTGATAGCGCACCAGCTCGCTTCGTCGAATGAGCCGGACGTTCGCGAGATACTACGAAACACGATCATTCTGCTCGTGCCCTCACTTAATCCCGATGGCGTCGACATCGTCAAGAACTGGTACGACAAAACCCTGGGCACACCTTACGAAGGCACCGACCCCCCGGAGCTCTACCACAAGTACGTGGGCCACGATAACAACCGCGACTGGTATGCGTTCACTCAAGTCGAAACGAAGATCACGGTTGATATGATTCACAATGTCTGGCATCCGCAGATCGTCCACGACATCCATCAGCAGGGCACTTTGGGGTCGCGTTTATTTCTTCCGCCCTATATGCAGCCGGTGGAGCCGAATGTGCCGCAGCAACTGGTCGCCGGTTACACGGAACTGGGCAACTGGATGGCGAGTGAATTACGCGGGCAAGGATTTCAAGGCATTACTACTAACTCGACTTATGACGCGTGGACGCCGGCGCGAGCTTACTCGCACTATCACGGTGGTGTCCGCATTCTCTCCGAAACTGCTTCCGTGCGCATTGCGACTCCAATCAGTGTGAAGTTTGACGAACTGCGTTCGCGAGAAGGCTATGACCCGCAAAAGGCATCGGAAAAATTTGGGCCCGTTTGGCGCGGCGGCGAGTGGCATCTGCGAGACATTACGAATTACATGACGGCGGCGGCGTTTGCTTTGCTGCGCCACGCTTCCGTTCACCGCGAGCAATGGTTGCAGCGGTTTTATGAAATCGGCAAGGCTGCGGTGCGGCCGCGAAACCGAGGCGAGCTTTATGCCTTCGTGATTCATCCGGCAGACAACGTCGGACCATTATTGGATATCCTGGAACGTGGCGGCGTAAAGATTGATTTCCCCGGGGCTTTCAGAGTTGCTGGGCGGCGTTACCCACAAGGCACTGCTGTTGTTCGACTCGCTCAACCTTATGGAGCTTTTGCCAAGGCGCTGCTGGAACGGCAGCACTATCCTGATCTACGCGACGCGCAAAGCCATCCTTTGCCTCCCTATGACGTCACGGCTCATACACTTCCACTGCTGATGGGCGTACCAGTGGAACCGATCTTTACGCCCTTCGCTTTGCCTCGCCCGCGTCCCGAAAAAGGAGAAGGCTGGAACGGCGGCTGCGGCGATGGGACTGGAGGCCGCCGCGGCATTTACCGCTCGAATTCACCTGCGATGGATGAAGGTTGGACTCGGTGGGTACTAGACAATCAGTCAAGGTGTGTTTACCACACACAGCTTAGCGATGCGGAGATACGTCAGGGAAATCTTGGCGTGAAATTCAATTGGATCATCATTCCCGATCAAGCACCGCGAACAATTCTCAATGGTCTGCGGAGTGGCACGATGCCGCCGGAGTTGACGGGAGGAATAGGAGAAGAGGGTGTGAAGCAGCTGCGAAAGTTTGTTGAAGAAGGCGGCAATCTAGTTTTGCTCAATCGCGCTTCCGATTTTGGTATCGAACAATTCAACCTACCAGTTCGCAACGTCGTGGCCGGTCTGCCACGTTCCGACTTCTATGTGCCGGGTTCGATTTTAAGAATCGAAGTGGATACAACCCATCCGCTGGCGGCCGGGATGCCTAAAGAAACGATTGCCTGGGCCGAAGACTCTCCGGCCTTTGAAATCGCCACGAAGAACTCGTCAGAGATTGCCGCTAGCCAGGTTCACGTCGTCGCCTGGTATCCGCACGACAAAGAGTTGCTGCTATCGGGTTGGCTGCTAGGCGCCCATCTTCTGAAAGGCAAAGCAGCTTTGGTGGAAGTAACCGTGGGAAAGGGCCGCGTAATCTTGTTTGGATTCCGGCCTCAGTACCGCGCGCAATCGCTGGCAACCTACCCGCTGTTCTTTAATGCCATTGGAAGGCCGGCATACCGCTGGCCGTGAGCGCAGCGCTAACATCGGATCGCGGGCGTCCCGCCCGCACTGAGCGCGCAGCGCGCAAGAATTCTTGCGTCAGCACCGGGGTCGAGCTATGCCGCAATTTATTACGCTCCATTTGGCAGATTCACTTCCCAAAGATGTAATTCATCGCTGGCAGAGCGAACTAGCTCATCTAGAGGAGCAAGAGGCAAAAGCCGCGCTGCAGAGACGCATCGAGCATTATTTGGATCAAGGATACGGGCAAGGCTATCTCAGAGTCCCTAATGTTGCGGAGATGGTTCAAGATTCAATTCTGAAGTTTGACAACATTCGCTACAGGCTTTTTTCGTGGGTGGTAATGCCCAACCACCTTCATTGCTTATTGACGCGTTTTAAGGAATTTGAACTCAGCAGCATTCTTCACTCACTCAAGTCTTACACCGCAAATGAAGCAAACAAGATGCTGGGGCGAAAGGCCAGTTTTGGTGGGAAGAATACTTTGACCGCTATATTCGAGACGCCGACCACTTTAGAAAGACAGTTCGTTACATCGAAAACAATCCTGTGAAGGCTAGATTGTGTCGAGTACCCGAGGACTGGCCATATAGCAGCGCATGGTATCGAAGGAACAAGAAATGATTTTCTTTTGTTCGCGCTGCGCGCTCAGTGCGGGCGGGACGCCCGCGATCCGATGCTACCCCTGCAAATACATGCTGGCGGCCATCTTGGTGAGTTTCCAAACCTTGGTCCATTCAATGCGAGTGGTTCCGTTTTCACGCCCGGTCAACTTATTGAAGATCAAGTTACGGAAATGCTTTCCTTCCCGGCGTAGCATGAATTCTCTTGCATAAGGCTTGGCTGTCTCGAAGAAGCTGAACCCCGGATCGGTAACAATGCCGATGCCCTCGAGCGTCATCAACGCTCTCATGATGTAAGTGAAGTTCGCCGGTAAACGGAAGGGGTACTCGTACATCACTTCGGCGAGATCGTAAGTCAGCTCTTTAAAGTTGACTTCACCGAGTCTCAGATTCAGATAGTGTTTGAATAAACCCTCGACTACCGGCCGCACTGTCTCGGCATCAACTCCCGGCTTCAGAAAATTCAGATTAAGGATGTCCTGGCCCAGTCCCTGAACATCGCGGCCCACCACGTGAAAGAACGCGTCAATCATTTGCGACTGCAAACGGGGTGTGATGCGACCCACCATGCCAAAGTCGAAGAAAGCCAGATGGCCGCTGTCCATCACGAGCAAATTACCCGGGTGCGGATCGGCGTGAAAGAAGCCATCTTCCAGCAACTGCTTTAAGTAGGTGCGCACCAACAGCCGGTTAACTTTCACTGGGGAAATCTTGCGCGCCCGCAAGCCGTCCAAATCAGTAACCTTGGTGCCGCGAATGAATTCCATCGTGAGGACGCGCGAGGTGGTGTGTGACCAGTGGATCTGTGGAACTTTGATAACCCGCCACGACCTAAAACTCTGACGGAAGCGATCCGCATTCCGACCTTCGCGGGCGTAATCCATCTCCTCAAAGACAGTGACATGAAACTCCCGCAACATGCCTTCCCAATCCGCGTTCTCGTTTGCCCGAGGAAAGAAACGATTGGTCAGCATGACGAGCTTATAAAGTACGACGATGTCGAAACTGATCGTCGCGTGCAGGTTTGGCCGCTGAACTTTGACGGCCACTTCCTGCCCGTTGTGCAAACGTGCCCGGTAGACCTGGCCGAGCGATGCAGCAGCGATTGGCTCAGCATCAATCTCCGCATAAGCTTCGTGAATGTTGCGGCCCAGCTCGGACTCAATGCGCGCGAAAGCTTCAGCCGTGGGAAATGCGGGAACCTGATCTTGAAGCGTCGTGAGCTCTTTAATGTAGGGCAGTGGCAATAGATCGCCGCGTGTGCCTAAGGCCTGCCCGATCTTGATGAAAGTCGGACCGAGATCTATGAGCTTCTCACGCAGCCAGGTAGCTTGCTCTGCCAGTCGCTCTTCTTTCTTGACTGAGCCGTCGCTACCCCGGAAAACAAAATACCGCACAATTCGAATCGTGCGATCCAAACAGCGACTGACGAGGTCGCGCAACCAGACTGCGGCAAGCGCCGTCCGACCCTTTCCCCGCGCTGCTTCCCGCAAACGATCTACTGTGCGGCGGCTGAATTTAGCGCGTACGTCATAACTATCGAGAAAGAGATAAAGCGTCAGCAGGCCCAACACGCGGCTCACCTGGGCCACGCGTAGCCAGCCGCGCCATCCGCGGCCCTGCAAAGCTGCAGTCGCCAGCAGCTCGTCGAGCGTCGGCAGCGGTTCCACTGCGGACTTGGCCGCAGCTTTGCCGGACGCACCATTAGAGGGTGGAAGACTAGCAACCACCTTTGCGTCGGTTGAAGAAACTGGGACCAGAGATTGGATCTGCATTTATAAGCTTCTGAAATTTAGAGTACTGATAAGACATGTCGCGCGCCAGCTCGCTCGAAATACCTTTCGGCCTGCCCGACATCCTGGTTTATCTGAGCTCTCAAATCATCAAGTGACGCAAACTTCTTTTCGTCACGCAGCCGGTAAAGAAATCTCACACGTATCACGTCGCCGTAAAGGTCGCCCGCCCAATTCATTACGAAAGTCTCAACCGAAGGTTCCGTTGCCGTTTCAAACGTTGGTCTGGTACCTATATTAGTTACGCTACGGCGCCATTGGCCGTCAATTAGTGTCCCCGTGACGTAAACGCCATGGGCAGGTATGACGCGGTTTTGCGGATGGAGGTTGGCTGTGGGAAACCCCAGGGTGTGTCCCCGCTCATTACCGCGAATAACAAGTCCCTCCACGCCATAAGGACGCCCTAGCATGCGGCGCGCGAGATTGACTCGACCCTGCGCCAGTAACTGCCGAATCTTGCTCGAGCTTACTCGTTGCCCACGCAAACGAACTTCAGCCACTTCGCCGGCAATAAACCTGAGTTGCTCGCTGACTTTTTTGAGCAGTTCAATATTTCCTTCACGATTGTGACCAAAATTAAAGCCACGTCCCAGGTACACTTCGCGCGCCTGCAATCGCTCCTTAACGACGTCGCGCAAAAAGTCCTCCGCTCGTATTTGCGCAAATTCTGGCGTGAAGCGAATCACGATCGTCTGTTCGATGCCCAGGATGCCAAAGCCTTCGACTTTCTGATCCAGAGTTTGCAAGAGCGGTGGCGACGATTCGGGATGCAGGACAGCCCGCGGATGTGGATCAAACGTAATCACGGTGGGAACAGCGCCCACGGCCTTTGCTCGCTCCGCGACCGTGCGAATGATCAACTGGTGCCCGAGATGAAGTCCATCAAAGACACCCAAGGTCAACACAGTAGGTCTTTGAATGTCGGCGTTATCAGTTCCGTGGAAGAGGCGCATCAATTGGTTGTAGAGAGAGGCAACGTTCAAAAGCTCATTTATTATTTTTCATTGGTCATTTCCCATTTTTCATTTTCAGACCAACCTTTGTGATCGACTCAAACGGAAGCCACTCACCTCGAAGCGCAAATGAAAAATGAGAAATGGAAAATGACATATGGAAAATTTCTTTTATGTACGCTGGTCCTCAATCATCCTTTGTAACCACCAAGCCATCGTAGGCCCACTCAACTCCTTCCGGCAGTCGCGCCGAGTCGCGTTCATGTTTTACGTCGTGAGCAATGTGGGTCAGGTAAGCGCGTCGAGGTTTTATGCGCGTTATGTAGTCGAGAGCCTTGTCCAGCCAAAGATGCGTGGGATGCTCCGCAAAACGCAAGCAGTCGAGTACCAGCACATCGAGCCGCTCTAGCGCCGCCAACGTCGCCTCCGGGATCTCGCTGAGGTCCGTCGCATAAGCAAAATCGTTGAAGCGATATGCCATTACCGGCAACCGTCCGTGGATTACTTCAAGGGGCACAATGCGCAGGTTTTTCCCCAAACAAAACTCTGCGTTTGGGAATACCGTGTGAGGAATCACTTGGGGCAAGCCGCCGCCAAAGTGTGAAGGTTCGAAGATGTACTTAAAGATGCGACGAATGTCAGGCCAGGCACGCTCGTTCGCGTAGAGGCCAAGAGCGCCGTAGCGAAAGTTCAGCGGTCGAATATCATCCAGACCAAAGATGTGATCGGCA
>JBAPXA010000192.1:0-2925 GCA_049283975.1 Pyrinomonadaceae bacterium
CAACCTCTTCAATGTATTCGGAACCGGTGGCGATCAAAGACGCCAGTCCACCGGTCGCGATGATTCGCGGCTTCTTCGTTCCTTCGCCAAGCTCTTCGACAATTTTCCGCAGCACGCCATCAACAAGCGACGTGTAACCATAGTAGAGACCTGACTGCATTGCCGTCGTCGTTGACAACCCAATCACCTGTTGTGGACGCTTGATGTCGACGCGCGGTAATTTCGCGGCCCGTTCAAATAGAGCGTCAGCTGAAATCATGATTCCGGGCGTGATTACTCCGCCAAGATATTCGCCCTGCGCATTGATTACATCAAAAGTTGTGGCGGTGCCAAAGTCGACGATGACACACGGCGCACCGTACTTCTTAATCGCCGCCACCGCATCAACGATGCGATCGGCGCCCACATCAGTTGCTGGCTGATAAAGGATTTTCAGCCCAGTGTCTGTGTTGCTGTCGACAAACAGCGGCGAAAGACTGAAGTAAGTCTCCGCCATTGTCTTCAGGGTGTAGTTGAGCGGCGGCACTACTGAGGCGATCGCGATCGCGTCGATCGCCTGAAAATCAAGAGAAGCAAGCTCAAAAAGGTTGCGCGCATGGACTCCATATTCGTCGACAGTGCGCGAACGAGCGGTGGTCAGACGCCAGTGCGCCACGAGTTCAGTTTCGCGATAGACGCCTAATGAGGTGTTGGTGTTGCCAACATCAATTACCAGCAGCATAGGTTAGCTCTCGTTTCGTGGTTTCTGGCGGGAGTTGCAAGAGAAACTCCTCAATCGCGTCGCAAGCGCGTGCCGCACCCTGCTCGTTTCGCAATTGCTCCCCAACACTCTTGGCTTTCGCAGCATACTGCGGAATATTTAAAAGCTTGTCGAGCTCGCGGGCCACGTTATCACGTTTGTATTTACTGCGAGGCAGTGTGCGACTGGTGCCAAGTCGTTCCGCATGGGCGGCGTTGTCCGGTTGATCGAAAGCGAAAGGAACGATCAAGGTTGGAATACCCGCGCGCAGACCCTGGGATGTGGTACCAACGCCGCCATGATGAATCATCACACAGCCCCTCGCCAGCAACGATTCGAAGGGCGCATAGTCCACAACAATTATTTCGGGCGGCAACGGTTCCGTGATTTTGTTTCGTTCGTCACCGATTAGGAGTACAGCTCGCCGTTTAAGTAATTGTGCGGCGGCAATGCTCTCGCGATAGAAATCTCGTGCAACCCATACCGCTGAAGTCCCTAAAGTGAAAATGATTGGCGGCGGGCCATTGTCCAGGAAGGCAACGAGCTCACCGGGCATCTCGACTTCGTTGCGGCCGTCGTAAAAAGCGAATCCTGTCGCTTGTGTATTCGGCGGCCAATCGGGTTGCGGTTGGGCGAATAGTTCGGAAAAGAGCGCGAGCACGAGATCGGGAGAGTGGGATCCCTCAAACAACGGGTTGCCACGATCGGGTAAACCAAGTTCCAGCCGAAACTGTTCATAAGTGTCACTCTTGTAAATTGTTTTCGCCCGATTGAGAAACCAGGACATGAAGCGCGGCCCAAGAATGCTGAAGTGCCTCATCCACGGCCAGAATGGCGGCCTTGGCGGATCGTAAGCGGAGAACAATGAAGCCGGGGCTAAAACAGTTGAGACCCAGGGAATGCCTGTCTTCTGGGCCACCAGCGGTCCGGCAAAACTTATTGGATGTGTCAGCAGCAGATCTGCCCCCGTCACCGCCTGCAAGAGATCCCGGTAAGCGTCGCGAAGATAAGGAAAAAGCATTTCATGTAGCAGGAAGCTGCTGCCGGATCGCGGATGCATTACCTTTTCCATCATCTCGGCATCCTGTACCTGCGGCGGCGGGATGTGTGGGCTCACGGGAACGAACTCGAAATTCGAAGCTAACATTTTCTCGCGATAGAGTTCGCTGGTGGCAATCACCGGATTGTGGCCTCGTTGCCGCAGCTCGAAAGCGATCGCCATGTACGGATGGACGTCGCCGTATGAGCCGAAGGCGTTTAGCACTATTCGTTTGCCAGAGGTCATCAGGACCGACTCTTATGCTTGAATATGTTTCGATAAACTTATGGCCCGGTCGTGCCCTATCGCGAGCGTAAGCTGACATCGCCTGCTCGAACTATCTTAATCTCACCAGTTTCGGTTTCTACTTTCAGAGCGCCGTCCACTGTCAGCCCGCGCGTCGTCCCAAAAAACTCAGTATCAGCGTCCCTAATCATGATCTCTTTCCCTTTGGCATACGAGGAGTGTTCAGACCAGGCACGAATGATATCGCGTGCGCCTGTGGATTGATTCAGTCGGCGATGCCAGGCAACAAAACATTGCTGTAGTCCGATGAGCACATCCTCCAAATTTGCGTAGCTGCCAGTCGCTAAAGATACCGATGTCGATGTCGCTGTCAGCTCGGGGGGAAAAGATTCGTTCGTGAGGTTGATTCCGATTCCTACAATTACTGCTCGTCCCGAAGGCGTTTCGGCGATCTCCGCGAGAATGCCACACAGCTTCTTGTCATCATGCAGAATGTCGTTTGGCCATTTGATGTCAGTTCTTAAATTACACGCTGTTAGGAGCGCCTCATGAACAACAACTGCCGACATTAAGGTGATCAAGGGCCACAAGTTCTGATCAAACTGGGGACGCAACAGGATGCTACAGTAAATTCCCGCATTGCGCGGTGAGGCCCATTGGCGACCGAGGCGACCGCGACCTGCTGTTTGTTCACTCGCGACAATGCAAAGACCTTCCGCCGCCCCTGCACGCGCGCGCTGGGCCGCTTCGAGATTCGTCGAAGGCAGTGAATCAAAGCGGAGTGTGTGGAACTGAAGATCGGCCATGCGGAGTCTGTGGAGTGCACCGGCAGAGCGAAGCGACGACGGCGCTTTGGTTCTCGGATTCGGTGTCACTGACCAACGTTAGACAAGGACTGGAA
>JBAPXA010000193.1:0-2118 GCA_049283975.1 Pyrinomonadaceae bacterium
GTGATACTCGTCGCAACGGCAGTAATCGCAGCTGTCTCCGCGTTTTGGTTTCGCGCCAGAACACCGTCAACGGCGAGCACCGTGACGACAATAGACTCTCCTGCTTACGGTTTTTATGTACGCGGCAAGGTGAAGGTCAGCAGCGAAGCTCGAGAAGACAATGACGCGGCTATCAAGCTGCTGGAGCAAGCCATTGCTGCCGATCCAAACTTTGCGCCCGCTTATGCTGAATTGGCGCGGGCTTACAACATCAAGGCGTTTTACTTCGCGCCCGATGCAGAGCGCAAAAAGTTGAGTGAGGACGCCGAAGTGAACGTCGAAAAAGCGCTCGCCCTGAATCCGGACTTGGCCGAGGCTCACTTTGCTCGCGGTCTGGTCTTGTGGACGCACGCCAAACGTTTCCCGCACGAACAGACGATTCAAGCCTACAAACGAGCGCTGGCATTGAATCCAAATCTGGACGAGGCTCATCATCAACTGGCCTTGGTTTACTTGCACATTGGATTGCTCGATAAAAGCTGGGATGAGATTCAAAAAACCCTGGCTATCAATCCAAGCAACACTCTGGCGCGCTTCCTTTTTGGCGTTATCAACGAGGATAGGGGAAAGTACGAAGAAGCCCTCGCGATCTCCAACAGCACGCCCCTTGAGAAGAACCCCTCATTGTGGGCCTTTCAAAGAGCTACGATTTTGTTCCAACTTGGAAGAACGCAGGAGACGGAAGCAATCGTTGACGACTACCTGAAGAATCATCCGAAGGATGAAGGCGGAGTCGTAACCGGCGTTAAGGCGATGATCCTGGCGAAAGCTGGCAAGAAGTCTGAAGCAGAACAAACGATCCAACATGCGATAGAGATCGGAACCGGCTTCGGCCATTTTCATCATACCGCTTACAGCATCGCTTCGGCTTATTCGTTGATGAACAAACCTGAGCCGGCACTCAAATGGTTGCTGAATGCTGCGGACGATGGCTTCCCGTGTTATCCGTTGTTCGAAAATGATGCCAACCTGAACAACCTGCGGAAAGATGAGCGATTCATCGCGTTCATGGCGAAGTTAAGGGAACAATTGGATCACTATGACGCCACCCTGTGAACTAACGGTTTAAAATCAATTGCGCGAAAACAGCAAGCGACTCCGGGAGACTCTTGCGGCCGGTTTGGGACAGCCTTCGCGCCGACCCACGCTTTAGGAGTTGTCAAGAAAAGTCGGGTTTACGCCGCAAGGGAAAGACCAATCGAAACATTATTAACCAACAGCCTTCTATCGCACTACCGCATCGTCTCCAAGATCGGTGCGGGTGGGATGGGTGAGGTGTATCTCGCGCAGGACACGAAACTTAATCGCAAAGTTGCACTGAAGATTCTCCCGGCAGAGCTCGCGGCGAATCAAGATCGCATGCGGCGCTTCGTCCAGGAGGCGCAAGCGGCAGCTGCGCTTAATCATCCGAACATCGCACACATCTATGAGATTGGGGATCATGAGGGAACAAACTTCATCTCGATGGAGTTTGTGGATGGCATAACACTACGCGCGAAGATTCACGACGAAAAAAGCGATCTCAGAACTCTTCTCAAGCACTTGCTTCAGGTAGCCGAGGGACTGGCGAAAGCGCATGGGTCAGGAATTGTGCATCGCGACCTCAAGCCAGACAACATCATGATCACCGGTGATGCGCATGCGAAGATTTTGGATTTCGGTTTGGCGAAGCTGATTGAACGACGCGGGGACGGGGAGACATGGAGAGACGGAGACGAAGGGGACACTTTGATCGCCGCTTCCCCGCCTCTACCTGTCCCCGTGTCTCCCCCTCTCCCCGTAGCCACCTCCCCCGGTCTCATCATGGGCACGGTCGGCTACATGTCTCCCGAACAGGCGCGGGCGAAACCTGTGGACCAGCGCTCTGACATCTTTTCGTTTGGCTGCATCCTCTACGAAGCGGCCACTGGTCGCAAGCCATTCGCGGGAGATTCGATCGTTGACACGTTGCACCAGATAATTCATGACCCGGCGCCGGCCATCACTGACTTTAATCCTTCAGCTTCACCTGAATTGCAGCGCATCATTCGCAAGTGTTTGGCGAAAGAACCGGAGAAGCGTTACCAGACGATTCGCGAC
>JBAPXA010000194.1:0-2705 GCA_049283975.1 Pyrinomonadaceae bacterium
TTGTACTGATGCCTTGTGTAGCTGTAGCCACCGGGGACTGCGCCTTTTGTTTCGTTGGGCGATTGAATTGTGACGCTGTCGTTGTCTTTACCGTCGTCCAGGTAGTCGTTTGTCTGCGCCCATTGAGCGATTAGCTGATCAGTGTTAAGCGGGTTCAGATAAGGATCTTTCGTTCCATGAAAAGCGATTACGGGCATTCGCTTTTTTGATCCGCTCAAACTCTTCTGCATTGCCTGATAGGCAAGCAGACCCTGTTGATTCGGATCGGGACCACCCGCCTTCATCGAAGCTAACCCGGCTTCAACTGTTGTTCCGGCTTTGTACTCCTCTCCGGCAATTACCCCGAGACCCGCGAAAAGATCTGGATAGCTTGCCGCCATCACGACCGCCATCGCGCCGCCGGCTGATATTCCGACCACGTAAATGCGTTTGTTATCGATGCTATAAGCCGAGCGTAGGTCCTGAATGACGGCGGCGATGAGAGAGGGCTCACCCGCGTCGCGCGCTTGATGCTTTGGTTCGAACCAATTCCAACAGCTAAGCGGATTAGCTGCGGCAACCTGCTGGGGATAAACCACCAGAAAATTGTTAGCGTCCGCCAGATCATTCATCCCTGAAGCAGTGGCAAGGTCTTCCGGCTTCTGCATACATCCGTGCAGCATCAACACCAGGGGAACCGCCTTCTCTTTGCGATATCCGGATGAAACCCACAATTTGTAATCACGGGAGCCGAAAGAGTTCTTGACCGTTCCGCTCACCCAACTGCCTCCGTAGGCCGCAGTGTGCAGAAAGGCGAGCGCGATAACCGAGATGATTAGTTGTTTGAATTTCATGGCTTCTCGCAAGTCAAAGCAAATTCGACGATCAAATCAGCAACTCTTGAAGCACCGCGTTCCCCTAGAGTGATGGTGAAATGTGTCGTGCCGGAGATCATCTCTTCCTGCATTTCTGGAATGCACTCCCGAAAAGACTGCATCATCGAATCGGGGAAAATGGGCGGCTGGTTCGGCTCCAAACCTGTTTCGGCGCGCAAAAGCAGTACCGGAACACGGAGGGATTTCAGTCGCCCGACAATCTCGTCTTTCTTAAACGCCTCGGCAACGTCCAGCCGCACCGCGCCCGCTGCTGCTTTAGGCTGCACTGTTGTTTCGCCTGTAACTTCGTAATTAAGAAATGCTTCGATCCAGGAATTCCAATCGTCGGGAGGGAAATTCGGTTGACCGCGCCAAAAATCCAGGAAGGCGCCTCTCGACTCGTAAGTTCGACTCAGCTGTGCGATGCGCAAGGCAAGTGTTGCGTCAAGCATTTGTGAGGCATCAACTCCAACGGGCAAGTCGGGAACATAGCCACCGTCGATCATGATGATGCCGCTGACGAGTTCCGGATTTTGCTCTGCCATGGCAGTGGCAACAAAAGCTCCCATGGAGTGGCCGACGATGACAGAGGGCCCAAGTTCCAGGGATTGCATTGCCACGGCAACGTCACGGGCGTGTTGGGCCATGCCGTAAGGGCCGTCGGGTTTATCGGAGTCGCCACGTCCGCGCAAATCAGGAGCAAAGAGCGGCCTCCTGCCATTCAATCGCTCGGCAACTCCTGCAAAACTCACAAACGATGCGGTCAGTCCGTGAATCGCGATCACTGGCGCTTTGCGCCCGGGCCAGAAGCCGAACGCCAGCTCGACTCCATCGCCGGAGATCCGCCCTCGTGCTTCCCTGATCACTCTTAAATGATTCGGCATCACAAAACCGCCTCCAGCTCTCTCGCGGCAACGAATTAAAATTGGCTGCCTATTCAGAAGACTTCAATAAACACGAACGTTCGTTTTTTAAAGAGATAAACCTTACCAAGAAGCTTATGATCACGTCCCCTTAATTATTTGCTTGTTCCCTTGCGGCCACGGAGAGTCGGCTGTGTCTTGCGTGTCGCTTTCCCTGCCGATTGCTGATTTTCCGACCGCAAGATTCCGCGAGAGTAGATACCGGTTAGGCTGTTAATCGCCTGTTCGTCACTAATGCCCAGGTGCAGATTCCCACCAAAAAGTTTCTCCACGATGAAATAATTGAAAAACTGCATGTACGCAGCGGTAAAACCAATTGCCGGATCCACTCCGTCATGTAGGGCGCCACTGCGCCGGAGTTCTGCAAAGGGTTTCGCAAAACGGTGCCGCAGCTTCTGCGCCAGGTTTTCAAACATCTTGCGAAAGTGCTGGTTCTCAAACTCCAACACATCTATGTACATCAGCAACCAAAACTCGTGGTGCTCGTTGACCATCTGTTTGACGAGCCTCGCAAACCTCTTGAGATCGTCCGGATTCAACGGGTCCTCGATCTCATCGAACATTGATCGCAATCGGTCGTCGACCACCTGCTGATATTTCGAGATTATCGAACCGAGAATCGCCTCTTTGGTCGGATAGTAGTTATAAAGGTTGCCGAGCGAGGTGCCAGCTCTCGCAGCGATATTTCGCATCGAGGTAGCGTGGAACCCTTGCCTGATAAAGAGCTGCTTGGCGGCGTCTTCGATGTGGTCTTTCTTGCGCTCAACCGCCTTCTCGCTCAGTTTAGGCATAATCCACAAAAACGAACGTTCGTATTTTATGTAGATTTAGGAACCTGTCAAGCAAAATGAAAGCCTATGATTTCCCGATGTAGACCCTGCCTCATCATTGCAGAACCGGCTTGGCTACAATTCGAGCATGCCTGGTG
>JBAPXA010000195.1:0-4590 GCA_049283975.1 Pyrinomonadaceae bacterium
TTTGGGGAAGAGTTCGAGCGATGCTTCCATCCCGTCTTTTAAGTCGCGAATTGTGGTGAGGTTTGAACGATCTTCATAGCGCATCGGGAGGTACCAAAGTAGATCTTCCACAGTTGCCGCGTTGGCAGTCTTGCGGTTACCAAAGCGAGCCAGACTCGTAGCGAGGTTTTGCGACGTCGCTTGCCCCAGACGCGCAATGCGGTACTTGTAGAGTTCGTTAATCGGAGTTTCGAGGTTGAGCTGGGGGCGCATAGAAGGCGATCATAGCATAGCGACCTGAGGGTCTTTGTAACGGCCGGTCGGACCGCCGAAGGCAATCGTTGCAAGAACTTCTCTTATTCAGTCGCACCGCGGCTCCACGTTAAACTCGTTGCCAAAGCAACTCGGACCCTTGATGAACTTATGAGCGTGCCTTACCGTTTAGCCAAAGCGCCGTTCCCGACGCGTCGGGACTTTCGCTCTGCCGGCGCACGCCAAAACTAAGGGTGATGTTGTGACGAAGCGTTTGGAATCACTTACTGAAAAGAGTATTCGCGAAGCGATCGAGAAGGGCGAGTTTGATAATCTGGCGGGCAAAGGGCAGCCGCTCGACCTCCGCGAGAATCCCTTTGAAGATCCAGATCTGCGGACAGTCCACCGTTTACTGCGCAACGCCGGATTCGCCCCCGCGTGGATTGAGGAACGGAAGGACATTGAAGCCCAGTTTGAGCTGGCACGCACGACTTTGACGCGCGCCTGGCAACTTTATGGTCCCGAAGGCACAAGCCCAGATGTTGCTGCCTGGGAGCGAAACGTTGCCGAGTTTCGCGCGCTGGTGGCTGAACTAAGGCAGCGCGTTCACATCTATAATCTGAAAGCGCTGGCGACTGTTTTTCATAAGCGACAACTGGACGCAGATGCTCTGATTGAGGAAATTATTCGGGGCGGTTGAAAGTCTCTGAGGCGAAAGGATAGCTAATGAATGCGAACGATTCTTTAGGGAGGTTGCGAGAAACAAGAGTGGCGTTACTGCATCTGCACAAAACGCTGCTCGATGATGAGCGAGAAGCCTACGAACGGGTTCATGATCGTATTGAAAACAGCTACGAAGTGCTCCGTTTGGTGATGCACGATCCGTGGTTCGCGTGGTTACACGATCTATCGGAGTTGATTGTAAAAATTGACGAGTTGCTGGACGCGAAAGAGCCACAGGCGGAAGCTGATGTCGAGAGCGTGTTGCGACAAGCACGCGAACTTACAACGCCGGACGAAAACGGCGGAGAGTTTCAACAAAAGTACTTCAGAGCGCTGCAACGCTCGCCGGATGCGGTGCTGGCCCATGCAGAAACCATCCGCATAATCGGCAACCCCAAGCCACAATGAAAAGCCCGGGCGGCAAGCCCGGGCCATCACTACACTAGTACCAGATTCTTCCTAGACTACCGCTTCGGTTTTTTGGCAGTGCTGGTCGAAAGCGTGGGTCAATTCGTGGGCAATTTCTATGGGGCCACGTCCCTCAATTTGATGACGCTGCATCATGTAGACAAGCTTTCCGTCCTTCAGCAACGCGATTGACGGAGAGGACGGCGGAAACCCGGTAAAGTACGAGCGTGCTTTTTCGGTGGCTTCGATATCTGCGCCCGCAAACACCGTAGCAACTTTGTCTGGACGTGTTTCGTGCTGTAGCGCAAGTGCGATACCTGGCCGCGCCTTTCCTGCCGCACAGCCGCAGATTGAATTCACCACCACCATAACCGTTCCGGCGGTGCTTTGCAGGGTGCGATCTACGTCCGCCTCAGTGCGCAGTTCTTCGACTCCCAGGCGCGTAAGCTCTTCGCGCATCGGACGGATCATGATCTCTGGATAAGGCATATTTTAACTCTCCTGACTATTGTTTTGGTTGTTGAGTCTAACAAGAACATTTTTCATTTGTCATTTCTGATTTCTCATTTCTCATTGAAAAGACCATTTCGTGGGTCAACGAGTTCAGATTGCTGTTTGACCGAGTCCGCAGCTTACATCGCCGCGGATGGATCTCCTAATGCCCAGTTAACCAGTTCCGATTTCAAAAAAATGAAAAATGAGAAATGGAAAATGCCTTGTTCTTTGGTCTGTTAAGCCTTCCGACTCGAAACCATCCGCGGATCGTCGCCGTCCCCCGAGATGCCAATCCGCCAGACTGAATCCGGCAGGCGATAATCGCCAAGACGCTCCGCCCATTCGATCACGATCACCGCATTCTCGTTCGTGAGTAACTCGTCCAAGTCCACTGCATGGGCAGCCGACGCACCAGCGTCGAGCCGGTAAAGATCAATGTGGTACAGCAGGAGCCGACCCTGGTGAGGGTTTACGAGGGTGAACGAGGGACTCGTAACCTCTTCCTGGTTTATTCCCAGTGCGGCCGCGATTCCCTTAACAAGTATTGTCTTCCCGGCGCCGAGCGCTCCACTCAACAAAAGAATTTCGCCACCCTTGAGTTCCTTACCGATTCGCGAGCCTAGTGAGAAAGTTTCGCCCGCGCCGGTGGATAACCACTCGCCTACAGGAACGCTGAATTGCAAGGAGGTGACCATGCTCTAAGGTCTCTCTCCATCTGGGTCCAGAGCACGAATCGCGGCGCTCAAGTGACTTTGAATGTCTGATGCCAACATCGTTCGCATTCCCAACTCATCAGCCGCGAGATTGCCGGCAACGCCTCCGACATAGAGCGCCGCAATCGTTGCTGAGAGCGCGTCAGCGTTGTGCCCCAACGTCGCGTAGGCTTGAGCCAGAAAGCCGGTGATAACGCCGGTCAAAGTATCGCCCGCTCCCGCGGTGCCTAACCCGGCGTTGCCGGTTGGATTAACAAACACGCGCCCGTCGGGCGCCGCCACGATGCTCCGCGAACCCTTCAAAACCAAAATCAGGTGATGCGCTTTAGCGAACGCGCGCGCGGCTGCCATGCGATCGAGCAGCGTCGACTTATCATCGGTACCGAGCAGGCGCAACATCTCTCCCTGATGCGGCGTCAGTATCAAAGGATAGTCTTGGGAGCCGCGAATTGTTTTTGGCCAGGGCGCCAGGCAATTCAAGCCATCGGCGTCGATCACGACTGGCGTTACGCGTTCAGCCACTACGCTCCTGACAAAGTTACGCGTCCGTTCGTCTGACGCCGAAAGCCCCGGTCCAATTGCCACTACATCAGCTTTAGCAGCCAAGGTTCTTACGTGGTCGATCGCTTCGTCACTG
Source organism: Pyrinomonadaceae bacterium (assembly GCA_049283975.1). Taxonomy (GTDB): domain Bacteria; phylum Acidobacteriota; class Blastocatellia; order Pyrinomonadales; family Pyrinomonadaceae; genus PSRF01. Next base: position 3,208 of record JBAPXA010000195.1, read on the forward strand.
ACTGCGCCGCGATCAGTCTCGGCGAGAGTGGCTGTGATCACCTCGGGCATGGCCCCGGCGGCGACGGCAGGCTGCGCAGAAACAGGAGTACCTACTGTGACCAGCCCTGCACCGGAACGCATCGCTGCATTTGCGCAAAGCACTGCCGCGCCGGTGTACCCGCGTGAGCCCGCAATAATCAGGGAGTGTCCGTGAATGTTCTTGTAAGAGTCTGGCGTGTAACGGGTGCTCACAAGCCAGTCGCGCGCGTCGTTCTCCTCGGTTACGAATATGTCAGGGCGCGCGGCTTCAACAAGAGAAACTGGTGAACCAATGTTTGCCACCAGCATCTGACCGCCAAAATGCGAGGCAGGCGGCAGCACATTCGCCGGTTTAGGAGCTGTAAAGCTTACGGTGAGATCGGCATGAACCGCAGCGCCGATAGGATAAGCGAGGTCCGCGTCCAGTCCGGAAGGAATATCCAGAGAGAGAACAAATGGCCGCAACGCTCCTGAACGTGCGCGAGCATTTCTGATCAGCTCGATATGCTCGAGGACTTGGAGGAATACCCCGGCAAGCGGTCGCTTCAATCCGGTGCCGAAGAGCGCATCGATGATGATGTCGTACGCTTTACGAGGGCGCGCGAGTTCTTCCCACTCAGCGAGCGAGCTGCACTCGACAAAACTTAGGGGTGACGGTCGATCTTTTGAACCGGCCTCGAAGCTGGCGAGGCTGCGCACAATCTCAAAGTTTGTTCGCGCATCTTCCTTGGTTTCCGCCACTCGTCCAAAGAGGATCACCTCGGTCCGCACCCCGACGTGAGCGAGCGCGCGTGCGAGTGCGGCGCCATCCCCACCATTGTTGCCCGGGCCGCAGAGTACGCGGGCTTTCTTGCCGGCCAGATTGTTGGAAAATCTTTGCGTCAGAGCGTGAAGACTGGCAATGGCAGCAGCTTCCATCAGCAGCAACGAAGGCGTGTCAAACTCTGCCGTCGTGAGCCGATCAATCTCGCGCATTTGCGCTGCTGAGATTACTGGTTGCACGGGTCTGATGATACCAGACGAGGGGAGGGGCAGGGCGGGAGGCAGGAGACAGGCAGCAGGGGGAGACTGCCAAGCCAGTAAGCTCAGGGAGAAAACACAAAAAAAGCAGCTAACGCTGCTCCTGCTCCCTGCCGGCGCCCCCCGCCTGCCCCCTGCCGCTTACCAGTCCGTTTTGTCCAGGATGTCCTAAGTAAAGAGCTAATGAATTCGGTTCTCCAGAAAATTCTCAAAAAAAGTTCTGAGGAGAGAAACTCGCGGAATTTAAGGGCTTTTTGCGACCTTAGCCTTTCCCCCGCCCCACAACCCGGAGCACTCTTTGCTCCAACTGCCGGACTTCCGAGACCCCCAGCAGGGCAGTTAC
>JBAPXA010000196.1:0-1504 GCA_049283975.1 Pyrinomonadaceae bacterium
GCCGCGGCTCGCGCGCAGATTTTTTCTGTAATGGTCATTCCCATAGCTCGCCTCGATTGACAGAAGGATCGGATTGATGGATTTCCATGGATAAGCTAATCGCCGGCGCCGCTAGCGAAACTGGATCAAGTCCGATCGTGTGACGGTTACGTTGTAACGATAGCCAAAGCTCGTAAAAAGAGAAAACGCTTGCAGCTTCTCCTCCTCTTCCCGCTGCCCGGTACAGTCGATCGGAACATAAACGTAATAGCTACGAATGCTAAAACCGGTCACCGCGCACTGCACGCAACTTCTTGAGGAAATACCACTCACAATGATTCGGGCATCTCCCGGCCGCAGCTTAAGTCGCTCCAGGACAGATTCCATTTCGGTGCGATAGAAACAATCGTGCGTGTACTTCACCACGACGGGCTCGTCGGCTTCGGGCTTTAACTCGTCCACGAACTCCGCGCCCCAAGTACCTTCGATTTTGCGGACCACGTTATGGAACAAGGTAAATTCCAGCGCGTCGGGTTTGCGCACCGATTGAGTGTGGACTACGGATCCGCCTGCTTGTCGCACCTTGCGGCGCAATGTCGCGATATTTGGGATGATGCGAGTCACCGCGTCACCGGCGAAGCGCTTGCCCGAAGGATGAGCGTCTTCGTTCTCCATATCAACGATGAGGAGCAACGTTTTACCCGGGTCTAATTCAAGTGGAACCGGATCGGGATAGTTCAAGTCGATCAGCATGATGTCTCCCCTTAGCGCCGGCCCGACATCCGGCCGGAACCACGATCGCTATCGTCATTACTGCTCAACGGCGGAGGACTACTGGTTACGTAATCGGCTTCTAGCACGGCCTCCTTCTGGCGGTCAAATTCAAATGCATCACGCGCGGCCTGGGGTCGTTCATCCGAGGAATGGCGATACTTTAAGAATCTGCTTGTAAAAGATAGCAAGTTTTTAGATAACAGGGATATCGAATGACAGCTACGGTCCACACCAGCGAAAGGGAGATCTTATGAGTACCCGGAACAAAATAATCCGGATCACTTTTTTTTATGGGCTACTCTTTTGCCTGTTATCGAATGAGGCCCTATCCCAGAGCAATTTCTATGAAGGTAAGACTGTCACCTTGATCGCCACCACGTCGGCAGGCGGCACCGGCGATCTCCGAGTAAAGGCCATGGTGCCCTTCCTCAAAAAACACATTCCGGGAAACCCCACCGTTGTAATCCAGTACATCGACGGCGGCGGCGGCCGCAAGGGAACCAATTATCTGTACAGCAACGTTCGTCCGGATGGCCTCACAATAGGCGCCGCGAGCGGAGCGATTATCGGCTTGGCTGTCATGGGCGAAACCGGCGTCTCTTATGACATCGAAAGTTTATTTATATGGGCTCACCCGAAAGCGAAAACCATTACGTTATTTACACCCGCAAAGAACTCGGGCTCGACAATTTGGAAAAACTCGCATCCAAGTCTGGCCTCAGGATCGGAGCGCAAACGGTCGGCCATGTAT
>JBAPXA010000197.1:0-16201 GCA_049283975.1 Pyrinomonadaceae bacterium
AAGTTGCGCTCGGCCAAAATGTACATGTCACGCGCCCTGACAATTTCAATCAATTAAGAAGCTTGCTCGTTCGCCTCTTGAATAAAATCCAACTCGCCGCCTTAGTCGCTTGAAATCCAGATTTTTCCGCTTGGCTAATAGGAATCATGAACCCAACCAACAGGATCGAAAAGCCTTTTGTCTTTCGCTTCATCGAAGCACAACCAACCGTGCTTTTGGAATTGATGAATGTGACCGACGCAAATCTCAAATCAGTCGAAATTCTGACCGTCTTCCTTAAAGACGAGGAGACTCGGGGCGGTGGCCCGTCACAAGCTCACATCCGGTTTGACGGCATCAAGTCAATGCAACCCAAGGAGCGGGTTGTGCTGACTCATCGAACCTGGATCAATGGAAAGCCCTCCGCTGCTGACGGCGACCAGATTGCAAGGCTCAAAGTGATACCAGGCCAAGTCAGCCCTTACGTGCTTGATATTTCCTGGGAAGACGCAGCCGGCAAGAAAGGCTATCAACGCGTCCCGGTGGGACATTAACTACGCTAAAAACAAGGAAGAATTATTGTGGACCAGAACATGAACGCGAAGAAACTCGAAGCGCAGAAGAAGGCGCAGGAACGAGTCACAAAGCCGCTGCATCCGGAAGACATCACATCCTTCTTGCTAGATAGCTCGGAGGATCAGAAGGTGACGGTTCAGGTCGAGAAGGAAAAGCAGCGAATAGTTCGGACTATAGCCCCTACCCCCGGTTGACCTGTGGTTACAACTGCTTGAGCCCAAGGTCTAATCCTTTAAAGCTTGATAAATAAAAGTGGCGCTCCTATGTGTGTTAACGCACAGATGCGAGTCTAAAACTATTCTAAGTTCCAAGTTCCATTTTCAAAACGGTGGCAAGAAGTATGGAGGTCCTTCTCTATGGCTTTCAATGATCATGCGGCCATCACCTGCAGCAACGTACCTTCTGCTGTGTCTGCAAACAAAAGTAAACCAGTCGTGCTGATGGTCGAGGATCATCAGAATGCGCGACCAGAGTTGAAACATGTCCTACTAGGGAATGGTTACTCCGTAATTGATACGGATAATGGACAAGAGGCCGCTCAACAAGCTCGCCACAACCCTCCTGATCTATTGGTGATTGATATGGACGTGCCGTTACTTTATGAGTTGGTGGCGGCGCGCCAGATTCTGAAGAACGCGCAAGTTGGTACCCTACCCGTTCTCATCGTTACTCATGAAGGAGTAGTGGATCCGGTTCCGTTGATTGAGATCGGAGCTAGTCGCGATGAATACGTTACCCGCCTCTCAAACTATGCAGAGTTGCAGCCGCTTCTTGACTACCTCTTGCCTGTATTGCCGCGCACGGATGATGCCGGGCTGAGAGTCGAAAGCAAACCCACGGCAATCCCCTTGCCACCAATCCTGTTTGACTAAGTTGTTCTTCGGAGTGAAGCGTACGAACGGTTGGCGGGGAATCGTCTCCGTGCTTGCCCCTTATACCCTTTCCGATGCCTGGAGAATGTCATGAGCTCGCTCGGCATCTATTCTGTTCAGCATTAGCCGGACACCAATCGTGCGCTGCAGATGCGGCTCCATTCCACCACCATCGTCCTTGAATACGAAGGTCGCCACACCTTCACCCTGAAGCAGTTGTTGAGCCATACGGGCCTCAACCTCGTTATCGAAAACTCTGAGTACGACAATTTCGTCAGACATCACTTTCGGTGACTAAAGGGCTGCGCCTTCAGGGTGAGAAACAAATTGGTTGATACTTCCGAGCAGGCCATCCAAGTCGGGTTTACACAAATAGGCACTGGCACCTGCTTCCATCCCTCTCCTTTTGTCCGTGTCGTAAGCGGCCCCGGAGAAAAAGAGAACCGGAGTATCAGGGTTTGATTCGCGCATCAGCCGACACAGTTCAAAGCCATCGGAATCGGCCAACCACGAGTCGAGCACGTACAAGCTAAATGGTTCTGTGCGAATCAGCGACAGAGCAGACTCGGCGCTGGCCACGGCTGTAACATCAATCTGCGAAATCGAGAGCAGCAGCTTCAACATCTCGCGAGAGTCGTCATGGTAATCCACGTAAAGCACTCGGGTTTGAGATTTGGATGGCACGTTTGCCTCCTAAATTTTAGGGGTTTGGTTGTGGTTCTGAGTGTATGTGATTGGGCGATGCGGTCTGTGCGTTAACCCACATATGTGCTGCAGTTCCTTTAGAGGGCTTTAATGGGCAGATGGGCCACGGGTGAATCAATGGGCCAAATTTTCACCATCAGTTCCTCTCGTTGAACAAACTCTGTCGTCCTTTTGACTTTGTGTGCTGGCGCACAGACCAGGAACTTCTTTACTTCTATCCTCCAATTCCACTGCTCAGGCAAACATATTCAGCAAACGACATCGGGTAGGTTTACACACTCCTTCTGTGCCGTCTTTTGTCCTGATTACAAACTCGAAGCAGGAGTCCCTGAATGTATAAGCCTAATGCTCTACGCGCGCCGCCACTTAACCGGCTTCTCGCTGCGCTACCGCAGTATGAATACGAGCACTTACTTCCAAACCTTAAGGTTGTCCCTTTGAGCTTCGGCGAGATGATCTACGAGGCCGGTGACCTGATCAGTCAGGTTTATTTTCCGAACAGCGGCATCATTTCCTTGCTCGCCTCGGTAGCCGCTCGATCTACTCTCGAAGTGGGCATCGTGGGCCGGGAAGGAATGGTCGGCTTGCCTGTATTCATGGGAGTGAAAACTTCGCGTGATCGCGCGGTCGTGCAAGGCGCCGGCTTGGCGCTGCGAATGAAGGCAACCACCTTTCGCAAGGAGTGCAACAACGGTGGTTCGTTGCCACATTTGCTGCGTCGGTATACGCACTCCCGATTGACACAGATGTCACAGGGGGCGGCCTGCAACCGTTTCCACTCGACTCACGCTCGCTTGGCGCGTTGGCTACTGATGACACGTGATCGCATGGGGACTGACGAGTTCCAACTAACACAGGAATTCTTGTCGAACATGATGGGCGTGCGCCGCGAGGGCGTAAACAAAGCTGCTGGAGAGCTACAGAAACAGGGATTGATTGGCTACAGCCGTGGCACCCTGACCACGTTGGACCCAGCAGGTTTGGGAGCCGTCGCTTGCAGCTGCTATGAAATCATCAATGCGGAAGCTCGATACTCTTCCTAATGGGCAATAACACTTGACCAGCCGGTAGAAGACACAAGTCCAGGTAACCCAGACACTTCGGCTCATATGTGGGCTAACGCACGGATGGTCCTCACTCATTTATGTTAAGAGATCAGGGCTGACGAGTAGAGACTGCCCTGCACTCGCCGCCCCTTTGCCGGACACTCTTTAATGCTTAACTGACCAAGGCTTTTCCGATGATGTCCACCAAACCAGTTTTGGCTGTGATTCGCAGGGGGGAAGTCTTGCCCAAAGCGACGCAGACGATTGCCCCGCCCACGCGGAAAGCAGGGGAATTGCGAACTTCAGAAATCCGGTACCGGCGACTCTTTGAATCGGCGCGAGATGGGATCCTCATTCTCAACGCGGTGACGTTGCAGATCACGGACGTAAATCCCTTTATGACTGAGTTATTGGGTTACTCACGGGAAGAGTTTCTGGGTAAGGAGCTTTGGGAAATCGGGCTGTTCCGCGATAAAGAAGCAAGCCAACAGGCGTTTCGAGAGCTGCAGGTGAATGGCTATCTTCGCTACGAAGATCTACCCCTGCAAACGAGCAAGGGCGAGCTCCGGGAAGTGGAATTTGTCAGCAATGTGTATCAAGAAGACGGCCGAGCGGTTATCCAGTGCAATATCCGAGACATAACTGACCGCAAGCGAGGGGAAGAAGAACGTGGGCTGCTTTTTGAGCGGGAGCAGGCGGCGCACGCGGAGGCAGATAACGCAAACGGCATCAAGGACGAGTTCCTCGCTTTACTGTCACATGAATTGCGAACGCCGCTGACGTCAATTCTCGGCTGGTCAGATTTGCTGATGGGAGGCAACCTCGATGACGTCGCGACAAAACGTGCTCTCGAGATCATCGGACGCAACGCGCGGGCGCAACGACAACTGATTGACGATCTGCTGGACACCTCGCGCATCATTACTGGCAAGATGCGACTCGAGGTGCAGCCGGTCGACCTGGGGCCCTTGGTTGAGATCGTCGTTGATGCAATTCGGCCCGCAGCAAATGCCAGAAACATTCACCTCCAGACGTTTCTTGATCCGGTAACCAGCCAGATCTCCGGCGACCCTCAGCGACTCCAGCAAATTATCTGGAACCTCTTAACGAATGCTCTAAAGTTCACTCCTAAGAGCGGAAGTGTGGAAGTGCGCCTGGAGCGCATCGAGTCTCACGTCGAACTGTCCATCAGCGATACTGGTCAAGGCATTGAACCTGAGTTTTTGCCTCACGTCTTCGACCGCTTTCTGCAGTCCGACTCTTCCAGCACCCGAAGACACGGCGGACTTGGACTCGGACTCTCCATCGTGCGGCAACTGGTAGAACTGCACGGCGGGTCAGTGACGGCTCTGAGTCCGGGTGCAGGAGAGGGCACGATTTTCAAAGTCATCCTTCCGCTTATGAGTGTCAATCACGTTCTCAGCAATGCGGGAGAAATGTGGCCCATAGGTTTAATAACTAAACCCCAGGCCGACTCGCAGCCCTCGCTTGCAGGCGTACGTGTACTTGTCATTGATGACGAGCCGGAAGCCTGCGAACTGATCGCCGCGGTGTTGACGGGCCGCGGCGCAGAAGTGGTTGCTGTCGAGTCCGCGGTTGAAGCATTGGCTGAATTGCAGCGTCAAGGATTCAATGTACTGGTAAGCGACATTGGGATGCCGGAGATCGATGGCTATACCCTGATTGAGAAAATACGGCAACTTCCGGCCCAGCACGGCGGAAGAGTCCCGGCGGCGGCATTAACGGCCTACGCGGGTGTACGAGATCGGACGCGCGCACTGACAGCTGGCTACCAAATGCACATTACGAAGCCGGTTGAGCCTGCCGAGTTGGTAAACGTAGTGGCTAATCTGGCCGATAACAAAGTGCCGTTAAGGAGTTAATAATGAGCGATATCAAAGAGGTAGTGAACACGAGTTCTTCGGAGTTCAGCGATGGAGTCGAGGCCGGCCTAAATTCCCCCGAGAACACAAAGAACTGGCAGGCCGGAAATGAGTTGGGTCAGGAACTTAAAGATGACGGCGAGAACACGGAGCAGATCTCAGAAGAGCTTCTCCGGGACGCTTCTATTCCGCTCTTCATGAGAGATATTGGGGGAGGCAACAAGGGAAACGCCCAGGACGAGAAGGACGAGACCGAGGAATAGCTCTCTACAATCTGAAACGCAGCACTAGGATGTCATTGGTAAGAATCACTACCCAGTAACCGGTCAAACTCATTCTTAACTACCCGGTAACACTCGCACACCGTTTCTTCCAACTTTGCGCGATCAAGGATCTTGATGTGACCGCGAACGTAACTAATCGCTCCAGCATCCTGGAGACGTCCAGCCGCGACCGTGACGCCTTCGCGGCGCACGCCCAACATGTCGGCAATCAGCTCCTGAGTCATAATCAACTCGTCGGCTTTCACTCGGTCGTGGCTCAGTAGCAACCAGCGACAGAGTTGTTGATCCACTGCATGTAGTCGATTGCAAACGGCGGTCTGAGAGATCTGGGTAATCAGCGCCTGGGTATAGCGCAACAGCAAGTGCTGGAATTTCCCGCCACGGGCAAACTCATCTTGCAGCAGTTTTGCTTTCAGCCGCAGGGCGTCGCCGGCGCTCTGCACGATCGCGCGGTTAGGCATGGTGCCGCCACCCATGAACAGGGCAATTCCCACCACACCGTCATTCCCCGTCAAGCCCATTTCGGCGCTCGAACCGTTTTCCATTGTGTAAAGCAAAGAAACGATCGCCGTCGTCGGGAAATAGACGTAATCCAACTGTCCACCGAATTCATAGACGACTTCTCCCAGAGAAAACGAGACTTTCTGTAGACCCGGAAGGATCCTGTCGTATTCCTCACGCGGAAGTGCGGCCAGGAGCCGATTGTTAGTTCTCGTTGTAGATATCTCGGACACGCCGTGAATAGCTTCCAAGACCGACGCTGGTCCTGGAGGGAAAAGGGAAATACCGAGCAGCTGCGACCAACAGCTTATCACATACGTTATCTACCGCACATAAGGGTACTCCTCCGGAATTGATTCAGTTTCATAACTATGCACTTCAAGGTGTCGAGCGCCACAAGGTCTGAGCAACTCTGGACGCACTGCGTCGAAAGCCGGGAGGGTCAGGTGTTTCACTGGTCGTGGGAACGAACCAAACTTAAAGCATATTCGCACTAAGCAGCAGCCTTCTTGCCACAACTGCTCGCACACGAGCAACTCGGAGATTGCATCTGTCCTTGACCCTGGCCACCATGTGCCGTAGCCCAAAAACCTCTAAACCCCTTCCCAGTCGAGCCTTCGCTTCCGTCACGAGGCCATTACAGCAATTGAACCCGCTCGCTAAATTGTTCAGTGGCGCAGTTATTGCCAACGATAACTACGAATGCGCAGAGCGTAAACAGTTCCTTGCCAGGAAAGGAATGAGGCTGATTTGAAATCGCAACGCTTCTTCGCATGGTTGGAATAGGGACAAACTTTCGAGCCCAGGGATGAGCCCCGCGGAATCAGAAACTGCGGGGCCTAAAGCATGAGTAATGACGAGTTTCCTTCCGCGTGCGGGAATCGCGCTCACAACGTCCACACTGCGATTCTGCGTCAAGGCAAATTCTGAATAGTTAGTGTCCCCCAGGTTCGGGCATCCATGCGCCGATTGCGGGCGGATGTTTCGTAGCTCGAGGTGTCGCTAGCGAGACCGGATAACCCTGCAGCAGCGTTTGCTGAACGTGCGCCGCACTACCTTAGGAGTTCCTTGATGAGCATGCAGCCCTTCTCACCCTTCACTCTAAGCGGTCGAACTCTCCGTCGCTTACTGTCCGCTGATCCTAACAATCCAGGAACTAATAGAAGGCATAGAACCCTGTCACTGCGGCTGCTTGGGTTGGTTGCTTTGGCAACCATTGCGCTGGCAGCGACCCTGGCCTCAGCGAGCTCCGCGAGACAGTTATTCCTCGGTCTGGGTTTGACTGGTATTGAAGGCAGTGTGTCACAACCCTCGCAACCAAAAGCTGCGTTTAGCAATCTCTTGTTGACGTCCGCGCCCGACGCGAGCTCCCTGACGCTGGAGCGACGCGGACACACGGCGACGCTGCTTGCCGAAGGTCGCGTGTTGATCGTGGGCGGCGAGAACACTATCGGTGTGCTTAGCCAAACTGAGATCTTTGATCCAACCACTGGAGTATTTTCTGCTGGAGGAAACCTAAGCAATGCGCGCGCTGATCACAGTGCCACGCGGCTTAGCGATGGTCGAGTGCTGATTGCCGGTGGGCGTGGTACTACTGGGGCGCTGACTACATCTGAGATTTTCGATCCGGCAACCGGAGCCTTCGCCTCTGGTCCGGCGATGAGCGTTGCGCGTGCAGGTCACAGCGCGACGCTTCTTGCTGATGGAAGAGTGTTAATCGCGGGGGGCGATGAAAATGGCAGCGCGGAGATCTTTGATCCCTCGACTGGTGCTTTCAGCACCGTAGGCGCGAATCTGAATAGCGCCAGATCAATGCATTCGGCCGCCCTGCTGCTGGACGGGCGTGTGCTAATCGTTGGCGGTCGTGCTCTTGATGGCAGCACACTTAATACCGTGGAGTTATTCGACCCGGCTGTTTCCAGCTTTTCATCCGCTGGCGAACTGACGGTTGGGCGTGAGCTGCCACATCTCCGTGTCTTGTTTGACGGTAAGGTCCAGATCGTTGGAGGCAATAACGATGAGTCGATGGAAATCTATGATCCATCGTTCCCCGGATTGGGCGCCTACGCGCATGTTTTACCGCAGACTGACACCTGTAGCGGTCTTCGTCCCGGCATCTTAACTTCGCAAACGCGTGCCGCGCTGTTCCATAACGGTCAACCCGATCCACAACTCGATCGCACAGCAGAAACAATCAGCGAGTTGACAGGAACAAACCAGGCGCTCGTAGCTGGCGGTGTGAACAGCGCCGGAAGTGTGCTCGATTCATTTTCAATCCTGGGAAGTAGTGCAGCCAGCATTACAACTGACAAGTTGGATTATGCTCCAGGCGAAACGGTGACAATCTCCGGACGCGGCTATCAACCCGGAGAGACCGTGAGAGTAAAGATCCACGAAGATCCGCACACGCCCCAGGAAAGAGGATTTGACATCACCGCCGAAGCGGACGGGAGCTTCAGCGGTAGTTATCTGGTTCAAGATTACGATCTGAGTATGAGGTTCATCGTTAGCGCGAGAGGATTGACCTCCGGCTGGACCGCGCACACGACTTTTACGGATTCACGGATAATCACTTCGGCAACTCTTGATGGCAGCACATCCGTTGCGGTAGCGTCTGGCGCAACCATTTCTGCAACGGTCAATGTTACAACTAATAATGGGGGCGGTAATTCTAATTGGAGGTCAACTGGTTGGCGTATTTCTAACACGCCGCCTGGAACAGTGACCTGCTTCAATAATGCCAACCATGACGGAATCGGCAGCTACTCTGAAACATTCAATATCACAGCGCCAGTTGCCGCCGGCACTTATCATGCGTATTTCATCGCGTACAGTGATGACAGCTGCTCTAATCAGCCAAGCAATACATTTCAATTAACAAACGGCGTCGTTGTTGACGCTACCAATCCGACCGTCACATCAATCAATCGTGCTGCTGGAAGTCCCACCAACGCTCCGTCAGTAACTTGGTCGGTAACGTTTAGTGAGAGCGTGACCGGTGTAGACACGGGTGATTTTGCCTTGGCCAACATAGGCTTGACTGGCAGCCCCGTGATTACTGGGGTTTCAGGCAGCGGAGCGTCTTACACCGTCACAGCGAGCACAGGCAACGGCACTGGAACCTTACAACTGAACCTCAATGATAACGATTCGATTGCCGATGCAGGAGCCAACAAACTCGGCGGCACCGGTAGCGGAGTTGTTCCAGGCGGAAGTGGCGGCAACGGGAGTTTTGCCGGACAAGCCTATAGTCTCAACAGGACTCTTACACCTGCGGTCACCGCTAGCGATAAGACCTATGACGGAAATAGTACGGCCACAATCCTCACAAGCACTTTCACAAGTGCCTTGACCGTGAGCGACGACGTGTCGGTTTCGGGAGGAACAGCCACATTTGATACGGCCAACGCGGGACCTGGCAAGACGGTTACCGCTACGGGTCTAAGTCTTACCGGAGCAGACGCGGCAAGGTACATCCTGAGTTCAACAACAGCAACAACAACTGCCAACATCAGTAAGGCCGACGCCACGATCGTGGTCAATGGCTTTACGGGCATCTATGACGGCGCTGCTCATGGCGCCAGCGGTACGGCCACCGGCGTGCTCAGTGAAGCACTCACCGGTCTCGATCTGGGCGCCAGCTTTACCAACGTCCCGGGTGGCACTGCCAACTGGACCTTCACCGATGTCACCGGCAACTACAACGATGCTGCCGGCACTGCTGCGATTGTCATCAACCAAGCATCATCCATAGTGACCGTGACGTGTCCAGGTACAGCACCAACCTATACCGGCGTAGCTCAGACGCCCTGCACTGCGGAAGCGAATGGCGCCGGAATGAGTCCGCTCGACGTTACTGCTTCGCTCATCTACGGAAGCAACATTCACGTGGGCACAGCAACCGCAGATGGAAGCTGGCTGGGAGACATCAATCACACGGGCGACACTGGTTCGGCCACCTTCGAGATCGCCAAAGCGACCCTGACTATCACGGCGGTCACTCACACCAAACCATACGATGGCAATAACACTGCGGCGGCGGTCCCAACAGTCTCAGGATTGCAGGGCAGCGATACGGTTACGGGATTAGTTGAGATCTATGACAACAAGCACGCGGGATCCGGCAAGACGCTTTCAGTTTCAGCCTACACAGTCAACGATGGCAATGGCGGCAACAACTACGACGTTCACACCTCAACCAACACTACGGGGGTGATCAATACGGTGGCCTTAAGCATCAACGCGGTGCCCAACACCAAACTCTACGATGGCAACACCAGCGCGGGCGCTATCCCAACTGTCTCAGGGTTGCAGGGTACGGATACCGTCACCGGACTGTCTGAAGTCTACGACACGAAGCATGCGGGCACGGCCAAAACGCTTTCAGTCTCTGCCTTCACAGTCAACGATGGCAATAGCGGCAACAACTATGACGTTCATACCTTCACCAGCAATTCCGGTGTGATCAATCAGGCGCCTTTAACCATAAATGCGTTGGCTAACACCAAGATCTACGACGGTACCGGCAGCGCTACAGCGATGCCGTCTGTGTCAGGTTTACAGGGAAGTGATACGGTGACGGACCTCGTAGAGACGTACGACAACGAGAACGTCGGCACGGGAAAAACGCTAACCGTCGTAGGCTATACCGTCAACGATGGTAATGGCGGCGGAAACTATAATGTAAGCGCGGTTCCTAACAATGCCGGCGTAATCACCAAGCGGCCGATTACTGTAACGGCAGTCGCAAACACGAAGATCTACAATGGCAATACCTCTTCCTCTGGAATCCCAACAGTCACGAGCGGCAGTATCGTCGCTGGAGATACAGGGAACTTCACCCAGACCTTCGATACACCTTTTGTAGGTAGCGGGAAAACGCTGACACCGGCGGGATCTGTTAACGATGGCAATGCGGGCAATAACTACTTGATTACTTTCGCAACTGTCAGCACCGGCGTTATTACGACCAGCTTCTGCTTCGACGGCTTCCTGTCGCCGATTGGAGGTTCGGTTGAAACAATCAATGGTGGCAGCTTTGCGATACCTGTGAAATCGTTCAAATTGGGTAGTACGATTCCCGTCAAGTTCGCCATCAGTTCCTGGAATGGTTCCACCTGCGGCTCCGTGATAACCACGGGAATCCACACTCTGCAGGCAATCAGATACAGCACATCCACTGCTTCAGATCCGCCGATTGATGCGACGCCCACTGATGCGGCCACAAGCGGAAACCAGTTTCGACTTACGGATTCACAGTGGCACTTTAATCTAAGCACAAAGGGTGCACTATTTAATCAGGGGACGTGGTTGCTGCAAGCAACACTTGAAGACGGAAGTCTGCACACCGTCTGGATATCGCTTAAGAAGTAGCGGCTGACGGATGGTGGTGGGGCGTCGCCACTTGGCGCCGGCGCACCACCAACTCAAGCGGAAGATTCTCAGGCGCCTGCATCTGGACTTGGGCTCTAAACCCTGCGTCCAATCGAAACTTCGTTAGCGCCGGACCTCTCCTGCCCTGAGTCATACAAATGAGTATCACGGAACGGACAATAATGGTTGTCGATGACGATGACGATCTTCGAGCGCTTGTAGCCGACGTTTTGCGTAAGACCGGATATCTTGTAGTAAGTGTAGCCAGTGGTCGGGAGGCATACTCCTTAGCGCGCAAGACCGCGCCCGACCTGATCATGATGGACATCGGGATACCGGAAATGGATGGCCTGGCTACTCTTTGGAAAATGCGCGAGCACGAGGAGCTTGCTAAGGTGCCGGTAATTATTCTGACGGCCTACGATTCGTATGATTTACGGGGAGAAGCCGCAAGCGCAGGTTGTCAGATTTATCTGACAAAGCCATTTGAACCAAGTGAATTGAAACAGGTGGTGAATAAACTGCTTTCGTAAAGCGACAATTGAAAGAGATCAGAGGCTTGAGAGTATGAGCGCGGCGAGACCAAGAGCTATCAGGCCTCCAGCGATGGTGAAAGACCATTCGATAATCGGGACTGGACGATTAAATACGCTACGAGAGATCACCATCCCGACTTTCCAGCCATCCTGTTGGTATATAGGAAAGAGATTTCCAAGCGCCAGCGCCAGATTGATCGTACCGAAGAATGTTCCCCAGGCTAGAGTCCCGAGAATCAGGTTTACCATAATGCCGGCGAGCAGGACGAACAGTTGCTGCAGCAACGTGCGCCGCTGCAACATGACCATGTCCATCTTGATGTAGGCGCCGATCGGGAGAGTTCGCAGCTTCAGATCCATACCGCGAAAACGAATGCTAGCTAGTCCCCGGCCCCACCCCAGTCCGGCCTCAGTTATCGAAATCTTGCATAGACGAGCAGCCACTAAGTGACCCAGCTCATGGGCAATGAGAGCGGCGGTAAAGCTCAAGATGAAGTTCAGGGCAGAAACGTTCATACTTTCTATTGTTCTCGGTAAGCGAGGTTACCGGCAGAGGTCCGCTATTCGTTTTTCAAGCAGTCTAACTGTCCTGAGCTCTTCCCTGATATCGAGTATCAGTAAGAGCGGCACACTCGTCATGACAATCGCTTCCAACACGCCGATACCAATCGTCGCCACAACCGCGATAATGAAGACCAGCGTGAGCGCAGCCAGATAGAGTCTGATAGCAGCCATCCGTACTCCTTAACTTTAAGAGATAGATAGTTGCAATCAGACGCTGTTTCCAACGTCCATGAAGAGAGCTTTGGATGTTTGGTTGGAGGCGAGTGCGGAGATCGCTTCACAGACTGGTAAAAAGTTGATTAACGACGAACAGTTCGGGCCTTTATAAACCGCGGTCCGGGAGCCTCAGCGCTGCATTGATTATTGCTCAGCCAAACGCTTCAGGTTAGTTAACTGCCGCCGCATCATGATCAAATCTCCCCACGGAAGGAACCTGCCCATTAAGCGACCTTTAAGAGTGCGCGGATACTGAACCACCAGCTTTACCAACAACCGGCAGCCGCAGTCCACTTGGGGAACGATCAAGTAACTCACGGCAATGTCGCCGAAAACCGAGCTTGCGCTGCGAGAGGGTTTCAGCCGGATTGTGAGCTGCCTGTCTAGGGCGAAGCCGGTGAGCGTGAAGATGGTCATGACATCCTGACCAATTTCTAAGCGCTCCAAACCTGGAATCAGCTCTTGAGGACTTTGCCGGCCTCCGTTGTCGATCCAGTCGTAACTGTAAGGTGCGGCCCTTAACTGACAGAGCCAGCGGAACACGACCTCTGGAGCAGCGTTGATCGTGATGCCGCGGAAGAGCCGGTCGTCGATCTGATTCAGCGCAGCATCGCAAGGAAAATCACGTGTGCGCTCGTCCGGAGTGGTTCCCCAGCTTTCGCTAACGCACACGCCTAACCATCTCGCTCGATTGATTCGCAAGTAAGGACAAAGGTCTCGATTGCGACCTCGTTATTCATCGCGTTCAACTCCGGTCCTTCCCACTTGCGCGGCCAGGCTTCGCGAAACAGCCAGCGCACCACTTCGGCTCCTCCATCGTCCAGCAAAATGATCTTTCCGTTGCGGCGATCGTTTTGACCCTGGAGCAACGAGCGGTGCCAGTCATATAGATCGCGCGACTCCGTGATGCCGCGCTTGAGAGTGATATCGGAAAAGCTGGCGCGACCGGGCAGCTTGCGCACCGCGGTCGGATCGCCACCTTCGCGATATTCAATCACCGCGACTTCCGAACCGAGGCCGGTGCATTCGAGGAAGCGAGACGAGGCAATGCCGTCAATCTCGACTTGAAATCTAAAGTCTTTATAAGGATCTACGCGCGCCATTGTTTTCTACTCTCCTTCATCTATGTCTGGATCGCTTATCACTACGCCTTCCGGGCGGCCGGTCAAGGCCAGGTTTCGGTAAATTTCCAGGTCGTGAGCAATAGAGACGCTATGCTTGTCGCCCTCGGCATTGTGATAGGAAATTTGCGCTTTAACTTTAGTAGGCTGCTTGCGCGCAAAATAGGAATCACTACTGTCGAGGAAAGTTGAGATTTCCTTCTGCGGAGCGAGGAACTCGATGTTGCGAAAGAGGGGCAGCGCCGAAACTTCCCGCGTGCCGCCGAGTCCGTATAGTTTCTCGTTAAACTTCACTGATACTTTGTAGGCCGGTTGCTCGCTGATGTTCTTGACCGCGATAAAGAACAGCCCCCGCTCGAAAACAAAGTCAACGATCACGTCCGGAGTTTTTGGCGGCGGCGGTTTTTCGTCTTCCAATTTTAAAGTGGGGGATTTTGCGCGTGCCATGAGGCATCTTCCTAACGTGCGAGCACCAAACTTGAGCGACGGCAATATACCGCACAGTTTTTGTAACGCAAACTATCAGCCTGCTTAGCGATCACAAGGAGCGCAAACTAAAAGCTTGCGTTACGACGCTGAGTGGCTTTGAGATTGCTAATCTCCATCCACGGCCCCCGAAGTGAAAACAATTCGAACGGGAAGGAAACAAAACCTGAAACCTGAAACTTGAGGTTGTTACCCGAACGGCTCCTCAAGCGATGGACTCTGCTTGGTAAAAAATCTGGGGCCGTCTTCGGTAATGTAAAGGCAATCCTCCAGACGGATGCCAAACTCGCCATAGATCACAACCGTCGGTTCATCACTAAAACACATTCCGGGTTGGATTGGTGTCTTGTTGCCACGAACGAAGTTGGTCCACTCGTGACCATCAAGACCGATGCCGTGTCCGGTGCGATGCGGTAAACCCGGCACCTTGTAATCAGGTCCGAACCCGGCATCAACGATCACTTTGCGCGCGGCGGCGTCAACCGCTTCACAAGGCGCGCCGACGCGCGCCGCTGCAAAGCCCGCATCCTGCGAACGTCGCTCCAGATTCCAAATCTCACGTTGCCGCGGCGTGGGCTTGCCAAAAACAAAGGTGCGCGTGATGTCGGATTGATAGCCATCAACGCTACAACCGCCGTCCATCAAAACCACGTCGCCCTCTTTAAGTTTCTGCGGCGTGCTGCTGCCGTGGGGAAAGGCCGTGTACTTCCCGAAACTGCAAAAGACTCCGCCGCCAACGCCGAGAGCACGAAAGGCAGCGCTACAGTTTCCGGAAAACTCATCCTGCGTCATGCCCTCGCGCATGCTGTCATGTGTTGCCCGGTAAGCGATAATGGTTAGGTCATTCGCACGTTGCATCAACGCCAGCTCCGTAACCGACTTGTACATGCGGCAACCAGCGGTGATGGGATCAGCGCTGACATACTGAAAACCTGGGGCAGCCTTGCGAATCCCGTCGAAAAGAAAAAACCGCACTCGTTCTTCCATTCCGATCCTTCCAGTACGCAGTCCGCGATCGCGAAAGATCTCGGCGACGCGCTTGTAAGGACTTTCATCTTCTTCCCAAGTACGGATGTCGTGGCCAATCTTGATCAATTCGCGCGCGCGTTCTTCCTCGAATTTTGGACAAATCCAAGCCACTTCCCCACGGGCCGGAATTACCAGGGCAAACATGCGTTCGCTTGTGCCCCAGCGCATGCCGGTGAAGTAGAACATACTCGAGCCCGGCTCGAGGTAGATGGCATCGATTTGCTTTTCGCTCATGAGGCGCTTAGCTTTGTCGATCCGCGCTCGGCGTTCTTCGAGAGTAATCGGAACCACGCCTTCAGTCATTCGCTTCAACTTGCGAATTGCTTCGGGAACCTCTCGTTGTTGCGCCGGCTCGGTTTCGAATGCGCTGGCGTTGAACAGATCAGAGCCAAGGAGGGTGGCACCGGCAATGCCG
Source organism: Pyrinomonadaceae bacterium (assembly GCA_049283975.1). Taxonomy (GTDB): domain Bacteria; phylum Acidobacteriota; class Blastocatellia; order Pyrinomonadales; family Pyrinomonadaceae; genus PSRF01. Next base: position 15,587 of record JBAPXA010000197.1, read on the forward strand.
GCCGACAAACGTAAAAAGTTTCTTCGATCAGTGCACATGTTTTCTTTTCTGAGGCCTAGTCGAGAGTTGTTGATTGCGTAGCCATCCTACGGATTCATGTTTAACGTTTCAAGTTTTGGGTTCGCACCATGGGGCTTTGCCTTCCGGTGCGCGGTAAGTCTCTGACTTACCGTTCAATGTCGCTCTGTCAACAATGCGAGGCTGAGCCTCGCGCCGAGAAAAGGAACCATGCACAGCGGCAAGTCAAAGACTTACCGCGCACCAGGGGGCAAAGCCAAAGGAATGTTCGAACTTGATCCCGGGGCCTAACACCTGAGAACCCACGGATCATTTGTGCTAAATTGTCGGAACGAAGATCGCTTACAGGAGCAGATTCAAATGGAGAATGAAACGAAGGCGGTTGAGATTTCTTATGAGGTGCGTGTGAAACCGGGGCGGGCGGGAACGGATCCTGGGGCGCCAGACTGGGAAGTTCTCGAGCTGGAAGACGGTCAGATAGTAAACAACGCCGATATTTACGACAACCTGTCGCTGGCTGAGGCAAATCAGATTTGCGGAATGTGGACGAAGAAGAAAGAGGAAGCTGAAGCCGGTGAGTCGGCGGCGACGAATTGA
>JBAPXA010000198.1:0-6299 GCA_049283975.1 Pyrinomonadaceae bacterium
GCCCAGGACATGCCGTTGACGCCGGAAAACGGACCGCATTTCCAACACTCGCTGCCTGGCTTCTGAATCGCGCAGTAAATTAAACGCAAAGCGTAACGCTCCGGCGACACCCTCATCGCGAATCAGACGGCCCGGCTCCAAGAGACTCATAGGAGCCGTTTCCACTGATTGCACTGCAAACCCCTCCGACTGCAAGAGTGAACTCCACTCCGCAATAGACAACGGCCTGACACCATGGTGGACGACACCAGTTAGCGCTCGCTCTGTGTCTTTCTTTTTGGCCTCGTCCAAATCATCGGACATGAGACACATCTCATGAATGCCATATCGGCCACCTTTCCTAAGTAGCCGAAAAGCTTCGTGCACAATCTTCCGCTTCGTCTCTTCGGTCTGCATCGTCAGCATCGCCTCGCCATAAACGACCGTGGCGCAGCAATCGGGAAGTCCCGTTTCAGAAGCGCTACCAACTAAACAGCGTTGCCGATCGCCATGAAGATAGCCGCCAACGATTTTCGCCGCTGCTTCGTCGCGCTCAATGGCGGTGTAAGAAGCAGGACTTGACTCGAGTGTGAGCCGAGCCGTTATGCCCATTCCGGGAGCGAACTCGACTACATCGTCACCGCGCTGAACATCGATCAGCTTCAGCATGCGGCGAGTAAGCTCCATGCCTCCGGGCCGCAGCACGCGCTTCCCTAAGCGCGCCAGCACCCAGTGGCCGGGCATCTTCTCAGTCTTCAAACCTTCACCTGGAACTAACGTCACCATTGTTTCCAATACGACCTCCTAACGAGTACAAAGAAGCCTCTGCCATCTTCTTAGTGGCGTAAAGAGACTGGTTCGTTCCATCAAAACACGGGATCGCCTTTTTCGCTCCTACTTAAACGTAACGGATTTCGACGCCGCACCACCGAGACTGCTCCTCACAGTAATGTTTTGCGGGTTCGTTGGCCATGACAACATGGCGCTGTAGCCGCCGCCGCCACGATTTTTCATCGTACCGATCAATGAGCCCGTCGCCGTCACGTAGACCTTCAGTGTGGCGGTCGCGTCAGTGCTGCTAGCGTCGACGCGTAGCGACTTCTTGATGTATTCAGCGCGCTGCAATGTCACCGTGTCAGTGGGTCGAATGGTGAGCACGGCTGTCCTTGTCACCCCACCGAAAATTGCGGAAATCGTCACGGATCTCATTGTGGTTACGCGGCTCGTAAGGCCCGTAAAGTTAGCATTGATTGCGCCCGCTGCGACGGTCACGGTCGGAGGGACAGTGGCGATCGTCGCGTCGCTGGATAGAGTAACAATTGCTCCTCCAGTGGGCGCCGGCCCGCTCAGCATTACCGTCCCCTGCGTAGAATTGCCACCTGCAACGCTTGTAGGATTCAAGGTAACTGAGGAAAGCGTCGCGATGGGGGCTGGAGTGGGTGTTGGAGTGGGTGTTGGTGTTGGTGTTGGTGGAGGCGGGGCCGCATTGCCCAGCTTCAGCACAAAGGCATCATCATGATTATTCAAACCGCCGCCATTGCTGACCTGCAAGGGGTTGGCCGTGGGAAAATTGTCCGAAGAAGTAGTACCCGTCACAAACACATCGTTGCTTCCGCTTAGAGCGATTCCTCGGCCCTCGTCAAATAGAGAGCCGCCGAGAAATGTTGAGTAAACGAGCCCGGAACCCGCCGCATTTAGTTTTGTTACGAAGGCGTCACTCAAACCTCCTCCATATGATTGCTGCACTGAGTTTGCAACCGGAAAATTAGTAGAGATTGTATCGCCGGCCACGTAGGCGTTTCCTTGATTATCTACAGCGATTGCCCATCCTCTATCCACATCAGCTGTTCCGCCAAGGTATGTTGAATACATAAGCGCTGAACCTTGCGGGTTGAGCTTGGTAACGAAAGCATCGTAACTGCCCGTGGTCTGAAAGGCCCCGGGGGTAACAGGAAAACCGTCGTACTGTGACGTAAACGGGTTATCGGATGATTCGGTCAATCCCGTGATGTAGGCGCTCCCATATGCATCAACGGCGATGCCCTGACCTTGCTCGCGGGCCGGACCGCCAATAAATGTAGAGTAGACGAGCAAAGTGCCGTCCGGAGTAAACTTTGTTACGAAGGCATCGAGCCCAGCTCGGCTCGTATCATAAGCGCCAGGAGTGACGGGAAAGTCGGGCGAGTAGGTATAACCAACCACGTAGGCTGACCCCGCACTGTCTACAGTGATTCCTTCGCCCCAGTCTTCGGTGGCGTTAATAATCTGACCTCCGCCGAGGTAAGTAGAGTAAACAAGTGCCGAGCCCTGGCTATTAATCTTGGTGACAAAAGCGTCATTGTTTCCGCCGCCGTAATTTGGTTGGAAAGCATTTACAGTGGGAAAGGTACAGGTCGGGGCGCGGCACACAGTCCACCCCGTGATGTACGCATTGCCTGCGGCATCTAAAGCAATGGCCCGGCCAAAGTCATCGAAACTACCGCCAAAGCGTGCCGAGTAGACGAGTGCGTTCCCCGTCGCATTCAGCTTAGTGACAAAAGTGTCGAACCCATAAGGCGATGTTTGAAAGCTGCCGGGTGTGGTGGGAAAGTTAAGAGTACTCGCCTCTCCAGTCACATAAGCGTTGCCTGCGAAGTCCACTGCAACGCCATTACCGCTGGCGCCGTTAATAAAAGTTGAGTAGACGAGTGCCGTGCCCTCCGGGTTGATCTTGGTAATAAAGGCAGCATCGCCACCGGCGTAATTGGTTTGAAGAGCTCCGGGCGTGGTCGGAAAGTCGATGGCCGCGGTCTTCCCCGTTACGTAAGCACTACCGACCGCGTCCACAGAGATGGCGTAACCCTGATCGAAACCATTGCCGCCAAGATAGGTGGAATAGACCAGTACCGGATCAATAATCAGAGGTCTCGAGTGGTCATAGTCACCGATTTGAAACCCGATCCCGCCTCCACTCTTCGAAATGTAACTCGCAGAGATTTCCTCTCTCGTGCCATTTGCCTGCTGATAAGCGATAGGTTTGCTCTGCCGCAAGTCTCCCTGCGTGGTGTGTAAGAGCAGGTCTCCGGTCGCACTGATCTCAAGGCGTTCGATCCCTTTGAAGCCGAGCTGAACAACGGCAGGATCAGCGCCCGGGGCAACTACAAGGTCATACTCGAGCTCTCGCTGGCTTCCGTAATAGATCATATCGATCCCGGGATAGACTTGGGCGTAGCGTACCCGAGCATAGTTGGGAATGTCGGTGTGTGATTGAGCCGGGTTAAGGCCGCCGAAGTAATTACTCCTGCCGGTTAACTCAGCGAACCCTTCGACGATGGGCGCTGGATTCGCACCTTCGAGCTTCATTCGCACAATCGTGGTTGGCGAACTGAGTGGCTTGGTCTCATTCTCGTTTGTCCTGAGAGGCTCCCGATTCTCCTTCCCCCTTTTATGGGCGGCGGGATTGTCTAGGGCCATGACTGCTTCGGTCGGCGTTAGAAACAGAAGGTAGCCACCCGCGCGCGCAAGAAATTTGACCTGTTCGTTAGTTTGACCCTGGTTAAGTTCGAAGCTGAGCGGTAAGGCACTGTATGACGCGCGCAAATCAACCTGTCTTCTGACTGAGTTTGATGCTGCGAGCCCAAGCGGTGCGAACTGCCCAGCATCAGCGAGTGTGCTGCTGGCTGAGAAGGAGGTGGGTAACCAGTACAGTGCCAATGCCAGGACGAAGCACAGTAGCGAATGAAGATAATAATTCGACCGTTGCGATGGTAGCGACATGATCTCTCTCCTTTCCAAAACCGCAGTGCGCAACGCATCATGCGGCCTGGAGCATGCGCTCACCGAGGCGGCCTGGTTCCCAATTGACCCGCGTCATCCCACTCTTAACCCCGCGCCAGGGCGAACGTTCGACATAGTTTCAGCACAGCCTCTTTGAGGCACAGAAATATCAACTGAGTTTGAGCAATGATTGTGCCGTTGATTACTAGGCGGTTTTTAAAGAGCTTGACAGCAGAGTTGCGAGAATTAACGGAGTGATCGGGGAATCCGCCCAGCAGATGTTCATAAGCGTACGCGTCTATGCATACGCACGAAGTTCAATGTGATTCAGAAATTCGCGGGGGAAGATTTTTCAATTCGAGTTGCATTCGCTCACCAAGTCTGACAACCATTTTCTCGTCGAAAAGTAGCGCCGGCCAGGTATATACCTGTTCTTCTTCCAAAACATTGTGAGTCTCGAGCCGTTTTGCAATAGCAGATATACGTTTCCGGAATTCTTCGCTATGTTTTTCGGCAGGCTCGCCAGCGACTTGAATCTTGCGCGCGGTCTTCATCATGCTCGCAAGTTCCTTCATGAAGAAGTCGTGATCAGATCGCAGTTGCAAGAGGGTGTTATGGGCATCATCGGAAGTGGGCAGATTTCCCTTCCCAGAGAACAACGAGGCAGAGGCGTTGGCGAGCGCGGGAAACAGATGCAAATTCTCGGCGCGAATGTGAACCGCGAGTCGCGCCCAAAAAAGGTCGAGCAGTTCGAACGCATGAGACATGTTCTGCACCGCTAACTCTTCATCAAGTTCAGCGAGCAATTTCCCCAGCGAGTCGTGGTCGTCGTGCAGCAGTCCTGCCACCGCGTCTTTCATCGTCGCAAATACCCGGAGCTGGTGTAATGACGCGAGGCCGGGCGCCACCAGAAAATGAGTGTGAGAGTGACAACGAAGCAAATACCTGAAGCGACAATCAGTGGCAGCAAGGCTGACAGGCGACGTGCGAGCGCGGCTTCCACTGTCGCCGCGAGAATCCAAAGCTGCGCGACATTTATCATGATCAGCAATATCAAGCGCGCTTGTGCCACTGCGGTTCGGCCGCGACCAGCATGACCGCGGGGGGCGCGTGAGTTAGTTGGATTGTGGATTTGATTCTTCATCATCCTTCAAATTAGCCGGTCGCTATCGCTCCCGGTTCTGACATGAAGTTCGCGCCGACTGACACTACATTAGATCAACCTTTCACCGCTGCTGGCGACTCTACCGAAGGCCCACACCTCGCCGTTCTCGCGAACTTCAAGGATGACTGCGTCGAGCTGTCGAGGTGGCGGCCCGTATAACACGTCTCCGGTTTGTGCGTTGAACGCTCCCTCGTGGCAGGGACATTCCAGTCTCTGGTGCTCACGCGCAAAATAGACGGGACAGGAAAGATGAGTACATTTCTGGCCAAACGCGTGATAACTGCCATCGAGGGCACGCACGAGGATCGCGCTATCACGTTCAGTCGGATACCGGAAATTAAGTGAAGTGCCAGGCATTAACACCTGCGCGCCTTCAATCTTTACGGGCACGAATGTTTCGGGACGGCGCGCATCGAAGGCAGCCTTGCCGGCAAAGCCAGTCGCGCCGACGAACAGAGCGGCCGAAGTGAGGCCGAGGAAATTACAGAACTCGCGACGCGTCACCTGTGCTTCTTCATCGCGATCGTAGGGAAATTCGGATTGATTGCCCCCCGTCGCGGCACGCACATCCGTTTCGTCGGATAACACTCGCTTGATCGTCTCGCTCAGATTAGGTTCTTGAATCTTCATTTCCAAGTGCCTCTAATCAAACCTAAAACTCATTGCTCCTGTCAGTTTCTTCAACCTGCATATCGATCCATGATTCCCTGGGCGGTTTTTGATCGGTTGCCACTCGCCCTTCGAATACACCACAGCCATCAACTTCAACTTCATCCGCATCAGTGGGCAACATCAAATACACCTTTGTTTCTACCTTCTGATTGCCAAACACGTGGGCATTCACGGGCTTGGTACGCCGCAGGGGAACGATGTCTTCGTACTTGCCAAATGTGATTGCTCCCGTGGGACAAACGCTCGCGCACATGGGCTTCAGTCCCTCGCTGGAGCGATCGAAACACATGTCACACTTCATCTGGAGGTGCATCTCGGTGTTGTACTTGGGCACACCGAACGGGCAAGCATTCACGCAATTGCGGCAATCGAGACAGCGCGGCTTGAGCGCAGAAAGAACCACGCCATCATCAGTAGTCTTAATTGCGTCGGCCGGACAGACGAGCGCACACGTGGGCTCGACGCAATGCATGCAGACCGTGGGCATCGTTGCTGTGGTCTCTGATCGATCAAGGTAATCGACATAGATCATCGAGTAGCCTTTGTGCGTCGCGCACTCGCGGCACGCCGCCACGCAAGCCCGGCAGCCGATGCAACGCTGCGGATCGATGAACATCGTCTCTTCCATCAGCCTTTTCTCACCTCACTCAACGAGGCCCCTTTTCGTTGCTGGCCCATGATCGGTAATTGCCGGGAATGGATCTTTTCAATTCGCGCCGAGCAGGCT
>JBAPXA010000199.1:0-3408 GCA_049283975.1 Pyrinomonadaceae bacterium
TACCACACCATTAAAAAAGCCGGCCAGCGAAGGCGCGGCGGACCTCAACCGCATTCCCTATGCGGCGGAAATTTCTCTGGCCGATCTTCCCGCGGGCAGGTACCTGCTTAAAGTAAACGTCGTCGACCGAGTTTCCAAACGCAGCGCCTCGCAGGAAACTCCCATCGAGATTGAATAGACCGTCACCCGTTGAATGACTAAGCCCTGGAAACCGTCACGCGAGCAGATTCTGGCGGCCGAGGGTAAGACCGTACGCGACGTGATTGCGCCGGGCTTGCAGGTGCTTTTTTGCGGGATTAATCCCGGGCTCTACACAGCAGCGGTCGGACATCACTTCGCGCGACCGGGGAACAGATTCTGGAAAGCCCTTTACGAATCAGGATTCACGGAGCGACTGCTGTCGCCATTTGATGAGCGTGAACTGCTGCAGCAGGGATACGGCGTTACCAACGTCGTGCGACGAGCCACGACTGGGGCCGACTCGCTTTCTAAAGAAGAAGTAATCGAGGGAGGGCGCCGGCTTGCGGCTAAGGTGCGACGATATCAGCCTCGAATTCTGGCGGTGCTGGGCATGGGCGCCTTTCGTCTGGCATTCGCGCAGCCGCAGGCGACTGTTGGGCGCCAGCATCTGATGATCGCGGACACTATCCTTTGGGTGTTGCCCAATCCCAGTGGATTGAACGCCAACTACCAACAGCAGGAGTTGACTCGCCTCTTTCGCGAACTGAGGACGGCCGCCGCGGAACTCTAATATGCCGGTTGCTGTTGATAACCCGACCTGCGCGCCCTTGGTTCAAAATCATCTACGCGATCAGAATTCAAAGGCGGATCGTCTCTGGTAGCGAGAGTCCCTTTATTGTCGGCGGCGCGAATCACTCCGTTTTCACTTACATAAAAAGAGCGGCACCCGCTATTGGGATAGGTCAAGGGGACGGCAGTGGCTTCGAAGCCAGCCACATTGTCTAAATTAGAAGTGAGTTCGACATTGAATCTATAGCCATAGCGAGCGCCAGACGCCAGCTCGGGAGAGATTAGTTGGTGTGCCGCGAGTTGTTCCAAAGTGCCAAACTCCCCTGCCCCTGCAGTTGCCTGATACGTCGCTTCGGCAGCGTGAATCCTCCGCAACACAGCAATCGTCGCCCCTTCGTTTGCCGCACGTCGCGATGCCAGGAGATTCGGAATTGCAATGGCGGCGATGATACCGATTGGTACAATAATCGCTAACGACACAATGCTCGTGACCAAGCCGGCAGTCGCTAATCCCTTGCCGCCGTAAACGTACGGATCACGCTTCGCTCGGTTCAGAGCCACTACCGCCAGAACAATTCCCAAGACGGCACCAACGCCAAGCAAGCCGACTGTGAACAAATTGACGACACCGAGGACGAGTGAGAAAACCGCCAGTCCCTTTTTCAGGTCACGCTCAAGCATGTAGTGATCGCGTGGCAAGGGCTCATTAATTTTTTGAGAAATGGGGGTACCGCACATCTTGCACGATTCCGCGCCAGACCAGCAGACAAAACCACATTGTGAGCATTTGACACTGTGCATACTAAATGTTCCTTTCCGCGAGGGAGCTACCTCGGGCGGGTGAAGATTTAACAAGTGATCGAGAGCTACTCTGAAGAGTTGTAAGAGCGAGACGAGTGTGAGTAGTGCTCTGTTTTGTGAGAAGGGGTCTAGCTGCGGCTGCGAGGTTCAACCCTAAAGGCAGTTCGAGGCTAGCATCGAACGAGAAAAAATATCAACAGGAATTTGAGCCGGCCTCTCCGTGGAGGAGGAGGAGGAGCGTCGCCCTACCCGTCTCTAGGGCCGGTTTTATTGGGCACAACGGCTTGAGTGAATTGGATCTAGAGGTACGAGAGCCACCAACTGCGGCGGCGCTGCTTTACTCCGGCGAACCATTTACACACCGGATAAAGCAGAAGAAATCCGACGATCCAACAGATGTAAACCACCCCCAGGTTGAAGCCCATCCCCGGGGGCGGCCCGGTCGTTTGCAGAGCAGTCCCAAACATCCAGCCAACGGGTTTGCCCGTGATCAGGTGCGCCACGATGGAGGTCAGGTGCGCCATCGGCCATTGCAGTAAATAGAAGAACAAGGGTACCCGGCCGAACGTGATGAAAAAATCTCGAAGTTTACTCGGCGTGGAAGCGGTTGCAGGCGAGCGACGGGATTCAAACCAGGCGAGCGCGAGGAACGCCGGTCCTAGTGTCATCAAGAGAAACAACAATGAAGGAGGATACTTAGTGACGTTGAAGAACGAGATGATTGAGAAAGAGACGGTGCTCTGTTTTGCCCAACGGGAGGGATCTCCGTAGACATTGATTGCCCTCAGGATGAAGAACAACGCGGTGGTTACCGCACCCAATATCAACAGCAAACGTCGCCGCCGGGCCACATCCATTTGATAAAGCCTTCCAAACGCGTACCCTGCGGCCATCACGCCGATCCACGGGATCAGTGGATAAATGACAAAGGCCACCACTGGTCCACGAGATGTCATCGCCACAGGCAGGGGCTCGAACGGCTGGTGCAGAACGATGAAAAGCAGTGCCCAGACACTCGGCAGCGGGCTGTCGGGACCTCTTATGCCTTGCACCCTAAAACCATCCAGCAGGTTGTGGAACAGAATCATCAATACACCAAAGGCTCCGACGACTCGCAAGGGCAGATGAATCAATCCGGCCAACACAATCATCGAGACTCCGAGCACCCAGATCACCTGCATCACTCCGAGAAAGGTGTAATCAAAATTCAAAACTACCAGGCAACGAATGAGCGTGAATTCAAGAACTATCAGCCAGAGGCCACGCGTAAGGAGAAACTTCGAAAGCTCGCGCTTGCTTTTGCCGCGGGCAAATTGAAGGTACGCGCCGGTGCCGGCGAGAAACACAAACAAGGGAGCGCAAAAATGCGTAATCCACCGGGTGAAAAAGAGCATCGGGCTGGTGGTAGCCAGATCGGTTGGATCAAGGCCCATTAATTGGCCGCGATGTACAAAATCTCGCGTGTGATCCAGGAGCATGATCACCATGACGATGCCACGCAGGAGATCGATGGAGTCAATGCGTCCGCGCGCGGGCTTTGTGGGATCGATCTCAGGGGCGGCTGCCGTCAGTGGAAGTCGCGGCGCCGAGTCGTCCTGGGGGAAAGCAGTTGGCATAGAAACTCCGGGGGTCGGTAGTCAGTCGGCAGTCGGCAGAAAGAAGCCGAACCATTTTCCATATATCATTTTTCATTTCTCATTTGTCATCGGAAGAAATGCGACCGCCAAGGCGCCAAGGACCGCAGAGTTCGCCCAAGAAATAAAACGAACTTTGAGATTGGTGCTTGAACTTAGTTCTTTGAACTTTGTTCGCTAGTGAAACTTGAACGGTAGATGTTAAAGCTGAGCTTCTCAAACA
>JBAPXA010000200.1:0-4561 GCA_049283975.1 Pyrinomonadaceae bacterium
GATCAAAGCCGTGGCGGTGCCGAGTCCGATTTGCCGTTTTAGTTCGCCGGAGGTGCTCAATAGGAATTTAAGATTGGGTCAAAACGTGACGCGCACCGCAAATTGAAAGGCGCGCGGGCCACCAGACCCAAACACTCCGCCTGCGGTAGTGACGGGCTGACCAAAACTGGAGGAGCGCAGAAAGCCGGAGTTGGTCGGGTCGTTGCTGTCACGCACAAGCGCGTTAGAGAACCCGGAATAGTTTGATTTAGAGAAACCCAGCACATTGGTGACATTGAATAGATTGAATGCTTCCACTAGTGGTTCGATCCTGAGGTGCTCTCCGATCCTAAAAACCTTTGAGACGCGCAAATCAAACGAACTGAAACCGTCATTGAAGCGAGCGTTATCAGATACCAAGGGCAACGGCTGACCACCAAACCCTCCGGCCGCATTAAGCTGACTGATAAAAGCGTTCAACTCCTTAGCTGCGTGAAACAGTCTGCCGCCGGCATTGCGCTGTAGCTGGGGAATCCTTTGACCGCCGCTCGGCACAAGAATATCCATCGGCACGCCAGAGGCCATCGTAAAGATCGGCGAAAGACGGATTCCGGCGGGCAGGTCAAGAAGGCCTGAGAACGTGAAGCGATGCCGCTGATCATTTGGTGTGGGTCCGTACTCCAACTGCAGATTGTTGGGATTTAGCGGACCGTTGGAGAACGGGATCTGATCGTCGTTTGCGTAGTTGAAGGCTTTGGATAGTGTGTAGCCGGCGCGGAATTGATAACGACCCGAGAAGCGTTTCTCAAAGCTTAGCAGCAACCCGTCATACTTTGTCTTAACGCTGGACTCCAGATTTATCACCGAGTCAGGGCCGCCTACCACCGGATTGAATACACTGCCGACGTTACGTCCGATTATGAAATGCGTGCCGAAGTTATGAAGGTAGTCGGCACGCAACACATAGTTTCTTCCAAACTCGCGTTGAATGCCGAGGTTCATCTGCTGCACCATGGGATTCTGCATGGTGTTGTCGATGATGTTGATTCCTGAGGCACCAGCGCCCGTTAGGATAAAGCCGGTAAACGGATTCGCTAGAGTTGGCGCACCCGGTGGGAATGTGCCATTAACAGGATCAAACAAAAACTGCGGTGGAATAAAAAACACTGGTCCGGCCCTAACTTCAATCGGCAGGGCGCGCCCGTCCAAACCACGCTCCAATGATTGGATCTCAAGTGTTATCCGATCGTAATAGATTCCATAACCGCCGTGAATGCTCGTGCGCCCATCCTTCGCCGAATAATTGAACCCGAATCGCGGACCAAAATTATTGGTATCCCTTCCACGCGTGCCCTTGAGAAACGGAAGAATTATCGGGTTGAGTTGATCAGTGCGGCTAACGTTTTTGACGTCAGTATCCAGTTCGTACCTTAAACCGAGATTTAAGGTAAGTTGCGGATGAACTCGCCAATCGTCCTGAACGAACGCTGCCAGATAAGTACTATCGGCGTTGGGGATGAGGAGTGGCTCGGTCGGCTTACCACTCCGCAGCGTCACTGCGAAAAGCAGATCGTTGTCATCGACCCTGCCGTCTCCATTTCGATCGAAGTCTGGAAAATCTTCGATCATCTCAATGCGGCCCGTTTGGAATACCCGCAGATCAAAATCCGCGTCAATGCGTTGGATCTCACCGCCAACACTCAAGGTGTGGTTTCCTCGGATTATGGAAATCGTATCAGTGAACTGCAGGCGGTGTTGTTTGGTAGTCTGCGGAACCCGGAAGGACGCGCCGTCCTGGATGCTGGGAAAGGTAAGCTGCGGTCCGGGACTAACAGGCTCAATGTCGTTTAAGAATGTGCTGAAACTGAAGCTGAAGCTGTTCACGACGCGCGCACTGAATACCCGTGTGTAGTTCGTTAGTAATGAATGCGTGTTGTTGGTGCTTGCCTGTCGTTGAGAGACTGAGCCAATAGGTCGATCCAGAGTGCTCGGCGCTACGTCGTCTTCTCGTTGCAGCGAGTAGCGAAAGAATAGGTGATCTTGATCGCTTGGATGCCAGTCAATACGCTCGGTGCTTAAGAGATCGTTTAGCGGCGCATCGGCAAAGGTCCGCTGGATTGTCCGCGTCGCGAGATCTCTGGAGCCCACGAGCGTAGCTCCGTCCTGGTTACGGTATTCAACTGAGCCAAAGAACCAGGCTCGATCTTTTTTAATAGGGCCACCAAGGGTAAAAGCAAATTGTTCCCGGTCGAATGGCGGAGTTTGTACCAAACCGCGGTTGAAGGTGGCCGGAAGCCCTTGCAGCGAGTTGTCGCGAAAGTAAATCGAGCCGGAACCGTGGAAGTTGTTAGATCCCGATTTAGTCACGATATTGATGACGGACGAACCAGATCGGCCCAATTGGGCCGAGAAACGGTTGGTCGCGATCTGAAATTCCTGCACCGCGTCCTGCGAAATATTCTGTACCTGGCCCCCAACAACGTCGTCATTATCGTCGGCGCCATCAACCGTAACATTTCCCCCCCTCCCGAGTTGGCCCGCGGAAGAAATAACTATCGTGTTGGTTTTGGTCGGATCAAAATTCGGCGCCGGCGAGTTTCCTGGTATTAGCAGCGCCAGTTCGAGAAAGTTGCGACCGTTCAGCGGCAGGTTTTCAATTTCGGCATCGCGTATCACGCCATCAATCACTGCGCTTGTAGTGTTGACGAGTTCATAATTAGATCTGTCATCCAGGATCACCGTTTCCTGTACTGTGACTGCCAGCGGCACATCGAGATCGAAAGTTTGTCCGACTTGAAGACTTACGCTGGGAATCACATTGTCAGCAAACCCGCTGGCTCGTACCCTCAGTTCATACACACCGGCCGTGAGATTGGTGATTACGAAGACACCGACGTCGTTCGTGACGGCCTTTCGCCTTATGCTAGTAGCCTTTTGCGTCACCGTCACTTGAGCTCCGGTGACCAACGCGCCGTTTGAATCTTTAACAGCGCCGCTCAGTGTTGCGGTTGCACTTTGCTGCGCTGAGGCGCCGGTTACGAAAACGCCCAGGATGGCCAAGCAGGCGGAAAGCAGAAGAGTTCTTTTGCAAATCAGAATCATAAAGTCCTCACCTGACCTTTCGATGAATGTTCTGGAAGTGTCGGACGGGTGCGGAGTCTTCGAGACCTCATCCCTTTAACCAGTGACCAGACGGCCAAGGCTCTGTACTCGCTCTTCTACTGTTGGTGAGCCCAGTCCCGGGTTCAAAATCTGTTGAATCAGTGATCGTTGTTAAGACAGTGCAAACAAGTAGGAAGGAACTGCACGACCACTGAACCAAAGAACTCGGGACTGGGAAATTGGTGACTAACGCGGCGCAGATTAACAGTGAGCACGAGTTTGTGTCATGGCCCGTACGGTGGGTCTGGGAATCAAACTTTAGTTGGACATGTTGTTAGCTCGGAGGTGGGAATCATTTTCCTGGCGGTGATCTGTATTCAGTAACAAGGCAAAAAACATTTTTCATTTCTCATTTTTCATTTTTCATTGGTTCAAAGCAAAGTACGCAGAGTCACGAAAACCAAGAAAACTTACAAAGCAAAAACCAGAATCGTCATTTCAGCAAAACCGCTTGCGTAGCGATTTATTATCCTTTGCGGCTCTGCGCCTCCGAGACTTCGCGTTGTTTCATCCGAAATGAAAAATGGAAAATGACAAATGTCTTTCGCTCACTGCCCACGCCCACTGCTCCCCAACTTCCAACGGTCGATCTAACGTAGGTGAACTAACCCACGTTGCAGCGCCGTGGTGGCGGCCTGGGTTCGGTCAGTCACTCCGAGCTTGCTGAGAATGTTGTTGATGTGACTCTTGACAGTCGCTTCGCTGATCTTCAGGCTGGCGCCTATTTCTTTATTGCTTTGGCCTCGCACGATCAGCTCGAGCACTTCCATCTCTCTGCTGGTCAAATCAGAGCTGGCCATTCGCTCGGCAAGCCGCTCGGCGATAATGGCGGGGATGTGCCGCGAGCCGGCGTGCACGGCTTTTATCGCTGTCTCGAGTTCTTCGAAGAAGACGTCCTTCAACAGATAGCCTTTGGCTCCTGCTTGAAGGGAGCGGTAAATGTCTTCATCACCATCGTAGGTAGTGAGGACGATTAAACGCGCGTCCGGGAATTCACTCCGAATGGCAGTGATGGCTTCGACTCCACCAACGATTGGCATACGCAAATCGATGAGCGTCACATCGGGTTTGTGTTGGCGATATAGATCAATGGCTTGCTGTCCGTTTAGTCCTTCAGCAACTACTTCCATATCCGCCACCGTGTTAATTAGGGCGACGAAGCCTTGTCGCACGACCGCCTGGTCGTCGATTACCATGATGCTGATCTTGTTGTTCACAGTTCTGTAACGATTCCTTGCTATTACTTCTTAGCCGAACCGCTCAGGTGTTTCGTCGTCTGTTCCGTGACGCTGAAAGGTTGATGAGGAAATTCAGCAGCGTCAGCGGAGCGAAGTAACGGGGGATTCGCGGGTTCCTCCAAACCCTCCTGGCCCATCTGCGAGCCTCTTCTAGCAGTTTCCACGAGTTTCTTGCTGACGAC
>JBAPXA010000201.1:0-4902 GCA_049283975.1 Pyrinomonadaceae bacterium
GTTATTAGTTGCGTCATGCGACTATTCCAGTCCCGTTCTTTGCCTACGTTTCGTCCTCGAGCTTCTGTAAGACTTTTTTTAAAAGGTCGTTCTCCATCGTCAGGCGACCGACCATCCGCTCGAGGGCAGCTATGCGAGCTTCGTCTGTGTGCGCGCGGCCATTACCGGAAAAAGCTCGATCTTTGTAGCGCCGGTGCTGGCGGCACCACCGCGAAATCAAATGTTGATTGATTTCGTGCTCGCGCGCGATCTGTGCCTGGGTCTTGCCGGCCTCCACTTCGCGCACCACTTGTAGTTTGAAATCACGGCTGAACTTCCTGCGTTTGACAGCCATCTTAAGCCTCCTCCTCTGCAAGAGTAGTAGACTTAACTTTCTGTCTCAATCAATCAGTGCAGTTCAGACTTTGGACTTGGGACTTGGGACTTGAGATTAGGGCGAAGGATCCGTAGTTGTGCCGACGGTACGCGGACGCGTCGGTTTTGCAGGTTCGCTTTGTCCCAGGCGGGCTTCAATCTTTTCGATAGCGTCTTCCGCGGCGGCAGCAACGCCAGGCAGAAAGGAATCGCGGAATGGCGTTATTAGCGCGAGGCTTTCCTGATCGCCAATCACCGCCAGCGCTTCAATTACGCCTGCTGTGATCCGCGCCGGCTTGTCTTCGTCCTTAAGGTAGCTATGAAGCAGGGCCGGAGTATCTACCTTACTGAGGTAGCCCACCGCTTGATCGTGCCGACCGGAGTCGAGCTCACGGACGATCTGAAACAACATATCCGACTTGCCCATGCGATAAAGCGCCCATTCGAGCGCTAGTCGCACATTCTTATTTTTCTCCTGAAAGTGATAGCCCTCAACAAGTTTCTTCTGCTCAACAGCCGCGAGTCGCGCTAGAGCCTCAGCTGCTTCCCGGCGAACTACGGGGTCGTAGTGTCCGAGTTGGCGCGCCCAACGCGCCCCAACCTCGCGCGGATCGCCGGCGTCGTCGGGACTGGATGCCTGCCCTAAGCAGAGACCAGGAGCACAAACAAATATTAATAGAATCAGACCTCTCAACATTGGGTATAGCCCTCGTCCATAGTTTCTCAATCTGCCGCAATAGTAGCAATGTGTTTTTCATTCTCACCGGGCTGCAGCGCGGTGGCCGTCGGGCCCGCGAAACTCGAAACCGTTTAAAACGGTTTCCCTCTTGAATTGACTCGCAGCACCGCGCTGAAGCGCGGTGAGAATGAGAGCTACTTCCCCGCGGTCGCGCTCGCTTTGCGTAGCGCGGCGCTATTCAGATCCAATTCGCCCAGCGGAATCACCTCTACGTTTGCAAACTGTTTCTTCAACGGCTCCAGAAAGTCCTTTGCGCTGCCAACGATGATGATGTGTGCATCCTTGGCTGGCAGTCGGGAGCCAGCGAACTTCTGCACGTCGGCAGCAGTAACTGCCTGCACATTCTTAATGTAGTTATTAATCTCATCCAGACTGAGACCATAGAGAGCTAACGAAGCCACCTGAAAGACCAGCCCATCCGTTGTTTCCAGGTTGCGACCAAAGCCGCCAATCAAAACAGCCTTGCGCGGAGTCAACTCAGCATCGGAAACAGGCTCGCTCGACAAGCGGCTGAGTTCATTAATCAAGAGACCGGCAACTTCGGCTCCTGACGGATTTTTTGTTTGCGCCGAAGCTACGAAGGGACCCGATTCGCGCCGCACATCAAGCGAACTACGCGCCCCATAACTAAGTCCACGTTTAATCCGGATCTCCTGATTCAACCTTCCGGAATATCCGGAGAGGATCGAATTGGTAACAATGCCGCGAAAGTAATCAGGGTCGGTGCGACTGATGCCGACGCGCGCCAGCAGCACCGCAGCCTGCCCCGCGTCCGGCATGTCAACGACCACTACGCGCTGTTTTTCGTCCGCGCGCACCATCTTGCCGACTTGTCCCCGCGCGGGCAGTGCTGTAGCCGGTTTCGCCCAATCGCCAAAGAGACGTTCCGCAAGCTTGAATGCATCCTCAGCTTTGATTGAGCCGCCCATGACGAGCACAGCGTTATCCGGCCGGTAATACTGCGCGTGCAGGCCGGCGATGTCGGCCTGCTTAATGCGCGGCAGTGATTCAGGAGTGCCGGCCAGCGGATGTCCATAAGCAGCGTCGCCAAACACGATGCGCGCCGCCACAAAGCCAGCCAAAGATCCAGGTTGTCCTAACGTAACGCTAAGGTTATCGATGTACTGTTGGCGTAAGCGTTCAATCTCTTCTTCCTGAAAGACAGGGTTTCTCACGACGTCAGCCAGGATACTCATGGCCGGATCGATTTTGCCCGACATAACATTGATGAAGACGCGAGACGCGTCCCAGCCAGCGCCTGACTCAATCGTGCCACCCAGCGCTTCGATTTGTTGCGCAATCTCCGGTGCCGTCCTCGTCTTGGTTCCCTTGGTCAGCAATGAAGCCGTTAGTTCCGCTAGACCACTCAGGTTTTCGGGATCAACTTCGCCGCCGTTCTTCACGACAACGCCGGCTGAAACGAGCGGAATGTCGTGATCTTCGATAACGATCACGCGCAATCCGTTCTTGAGTGTGCGCTCGTTTGGTTTAGGGATTGTTACTGAGCGCGGCGCGGCCGGCGCGGGCGGATTCTCTTGCTGCGCGAGCACTGTGCCCGACATTAGACCCATTGCTAACACTGCCGTCGCAAGACTCATCAGTCTTGAAAACTTGGAAATCATGCTCATTTGCTTCCCTCCTCGCCGGCAGTTGCCTTTGGCCGCATGGACTCTGCCTGATACGTAATCACGACACGATTAGAGTCGCTGAAATACTTCTTCATAACGCGTTGAATATCTGCGGCAGTCACGGATTGAAGTTTTTCAATGTCGGTATTTACTCGCGCGGCATCTCCAAGTAAGACAGCGGCACGCGCTAGCGCGAAGGCCTTGCCGTTACTCGTCTCCCGTTCGCGCAGCTCGTTCGTTACCAATTGAAGTTTTGCCTTGTCGAGTTCGGCAGCGGAAACGAGTGTGTCTTGCATCTTTTTCAGTTCAGCCAGTAAGGCGCGTTCGGCTTCTTCAGGTTTTTTTTCACTCGCGAGAATCGCACCAAGAATAAATAGACCCGGCTGCTCGCGCAGATCAGCTTGCGCGAAGGCCTCCTGGGCAACTTGCTGCTGGTAAACCAGCGACTGATACAAACGCGACGACTCGCCACTGGAAAGAATCGACTCCGCAACATCAAGGGCAGCGGCATCCGCTGAAGCGGCCGGGGGCGCCAGATAGGTGAGCGCGACTGCCGGCAAGGGCACGTTCGCCGCGTATTCGTTGACACGCTTCTCGGCGGTTCTCTCCGGCTCCTTCGTGGTCACCCGTGGCAGCGGCCGGTCGGGTTTGGCAACGCGCGTGAAGTATTTGTCGATCCAGGCATCGATCTGTTTTGGTTCAAAGTCGCCAACGACGACGAGCGTAGCGTTGTCAGGTCGATAGAAAGTGGAGTGAAACGCTTTCACATCATCAAGCGTCGCAGCATCGAGTTCCTCAATGCTGCCAATACCGGGGCGCCGGTAAGGATGCGCCGTAAAGGATTGCTTCGCGATGGCGTAAAAGAACCGGCCATAAGGAGGTGCCAAGACGCGCGAACGAAATTCCTCCTTTACGACTTCGCGCTCCGACTTGAAGTTCTTCTCGTCAACATTAAGCGAGCCCATCCGGTCGGCTTCGGCCCAGAGAAGAGTTTCCAGATAATTGGAAGGAACAACTTCGTAGTAGTTTGTGAAGTCGTCCCACGTGGAAGCGTTGTTGATGCCGCCCACATCTTCCGTAAGACGATCCATCATCTCGTCCTTCATGTTCTTCGTGCCCTTGAAGAGCATGTGTTCAAAGAGGTGAGCAAAACCGCTGCGGCCCTCGGGATCGTCTTTCGAGCCCACTTTGTACCAAACCTGAATCGCCACCGTCGGACTCGCGTGATCCTCAACTGTCAGCACGCGCAGGCCGTTTGCTAAGGTGCGATCGCGATAGGTGAGGCGCGGCATCGTTTGCGCGCGCGACACGGAAGCGAAACCAATGGCAGAAAGAAGCAGACTTAGTACTGCCAGGACAAACTTAAGATTGCGTAACATAGTAGTGATACTCCAGGATCGAGTGGAAGAGTCGGGGTTCAGGGCTTCGATGAATGCTGTCAGGCTGCTGTTGCTTCGGGAGGGTAGTAACAATTGAGAATCAATCAAGGTCGAGGGGGTTGACATAGGGTTTGTCTTTATCTTTTTCGGCGCGTTTCATTGCCTCTTGAAATTTCTCTTCGAGAATGCGGTCGCGATCCTTCATCGAGCTTAGCTCCTGAGCGAAGATCTGCTCCCGCTGCTGTTTCTGTTTGTCCAAACCCTTCACCATCTCATCAAAGGACGCGAGTGGTTTTGTCTTCTCCTGATGGGAAATCAACGCGCCCGTCTGGGCATCGATGGATAGAGTGGCTTCGCAACACGGGCAAATGATCGTGAAGCGTGACGTGTCAACCATGGCTCTCCTTACAAAATACGAGAAAATTAATTCTCTTGAAGTATAACACCACCGCCGGCGAGGACGTGGCAAACATGGAAGCCGGAGGGTCGCGGATCAGGAAAAAGAGCATTTTACATTTGTCATCTATCATTTTTCATTTGTCATTCGCAGATTCAACTTCGAAGTGCAACGCAGGGACGCCTGGGCAAGGTTGGAGAGCGGTAAGTGACAGCAGTCAAGTAACAGCGCCACTCGGTACAGTACCGGGAGCGTTAGCGACCGCCTTCAACCAAGCCATCAATCAGGTTTCAGGAGTCGGCGATTATCGGGCTTTCACTGAGGTCGGAATCTCGAGTCTGGCGTTACTTGAGTGCGGTCGCTAACGCTCCCGGTACTGTACCGAGTGGCGGTGTTAGTTGAGTG
>JBAPXA010000202.1:0-9693 GCA_049283975.1 Pyrinomonadaceae bacterium
ATATAGAGCCGGCGTAACTGAATCAGTTTGCTGCGTAATTCATACTCCGCCTGGTGTCGCAAGTGAACATCGGAGAGTTTGACGAATTCGAAAGGGTCTGTACCGTAAAGTAGGATGCGCGCTTGCGACATCTGGTGAAATTCAATCGGGAAGACATCAGCGGCGTCGGACAATTCTTCAACAGTGAAATAAACGGGCAGCGGATGGCCCAGGCGTTGCCATTCCCTCATTGGCGCCTGCGCCTGGCGCAAATCGGCTGGGGTGATGCGGTGCAGCGAAATCAGCAGGTTGTAATCGGAACGTAATTCGACGTGATCTCCAGCAGCCGCGGATCCATACAGCACCACGGACGCGAGATTGTCCCCATGCGTAGCACGCAAGTCTTGGATCAAACCGTTAAGAGCTTCCTGAGCAACCAGCTTAGACATTTCTATTAAGGTGTCCCTGCATACTAACAAACTCAGTGAACGACCAGAAGTAACTACAGCTTAAGTTTTACCAACCGCCTCCGGCACCGCCGCCGCCCGCGCCGCCGCCGCCGAAGCCGCCACCAAAACCACCGCCACCAAATCCGCCGCCGCCCCAACCGCCACCACCAAATCCACCTCCGCCCCAACCGCTACTCGATCCGCCCCAGCCTCGACTGCCGCTGTTCAGCAACGAATTCAGCAGCAACAAATTCAAACAACCACCGCCACCGCCGCCGCGACCACCGCGCTTCATAGACGAAAGAATCAAGAAGACGACAACGAGAATTATTATCAAGGTGCAAAAGCCACTGGAAAGGCCGCCAGATCTGCCGCCAGTCCCGGGTCGTTCGCGTCCTTCACGATAGGCGTACCGTTGATCTATTCCTTCGATTGAGAAGCCACGCTTTTCACCCAGCGTTGCGACGTACGCCTGAACAGTCTCGTAGACAGCCTGGCTGTAGTCTCCTCTTTTTAACTGCGGCACCAGTCGTTCGCGTTGAATTTGTCCGACGAGGCCATCGTTGAGGTCGGCTTCAAGGTGGTATCCAACCTGGGTGTAATACTTGCGGTCGTCTATCGCCAGTAATAACAGAAAGCCATCATTCGTTTTTGAGCCAATACCCCAGCCGCGATAAACAGCTAGTGAATAGTCGAAAATATCCATCTCGCCTGTCGTCTTAACAGTCACGACAGCAAATTCCACATCAGCGCGCTCTTTCAGATTCAGATAGATCGACTCTAGTTTTTTCCGCGTGTCGGCGTCGATAACGCCCGCGTAGTCGACGATCGGATTGAAAGGGGAAGGAAGCGGAATGGGCGACTGCGGTGGCGTTTGACCAAAAACCTTGCCGAACGGCGTGGCACTGCTGCCACCAAGTATGAGCATGATCGCGAGGGCGATCAAAAGCGGAGCCGTGCGGAAAGACAAAGACGACCCTGGTCTGGAAGACATTTTCAACAAGTATGACTCTAGATTCGCTACTACCTTACCCTCCGATCACTTTATGTAACAAATAGAACAGAGCCACACCTACAAAAACGACAATTGAGACTGTTGGGTTCCGATGCTCGTTGTGATTGACTTCGGGAATCAGATCGCTCGCCGCCACGTAGAGAGTTACACCAGCGGAGAAGGGAAGGGCATAGGCTATTGCTGAGTGAACTTTCGCTTGCAGCAGTGCCACACTAACTACGCCCGCAAGTGTCGCCGCGCCGATGGCGGCGGTTGCCAGCAGCGCCTTCCGGTGAGAACGTCCCGAAGCCAGCATGATCGAGGCTACGGTAAACCCTTCAGGCATTTTGTGAAGCAGGATCGCCACAAAGACGAGCAGGCCCACGCGAAAACTCACCAAGAATGCCGCGGCGATTGAAACTCCATCAAAGAAAGTGTGAATAAAAAGCCCGCCTACAGCCGTATAGGCAGCCGCCGGCTTCATAAAAGACTCGGGGTGAGTTTCCGCGCCGAAGTGGAAGTGTGGCGCAATCGTGTGTTCGAAGAGTTGAATTACAAGATAACCCGCCAACAAAAGCGTCATCGCACCGAGCACTGCTTCGGCAGCCCGCGCGCCAGCCCGGTCAGTGGTCCAAATGCTAATGGTTTCCGGGAGAATTTCGATGAAGATTGCCGCCAGCATGAAGCCGGCGCCGAGGGCGACCAGGTACTTAAGGAAGCGCTCTCCCAGCCGATGAGCCCCCGCCTTTATTAGCAGGAGACCGCCAACCAGGTTTGCTCCTCCGGCGAGTAGGCCGAACAGGAGAAGTTCGGGCAGGCGTCCGAAAGTTTGCTCCATCCGGTGCTACTCGACAGCGAAAATCAGGGAATTGAACACGGCGGGTCAATATACATCATGGTCTAAGGCTTGGCTATTTAGGGATCCATATCCTTGCGCCGAGAAAAGTTTCAAGTCTCAGGCCTCAAGTCTCAAGCCAGGTCTTGAGTCCATTGCAACTCAGTGCCTGGCACCTGACCTGAGGCGCGACGCTTGAGATGTGAGACCTGGGACCTGATGCCTGAGACCTGCATCTCCAGACCTGATACTTGAGACTTGAGACTTGAGACCTGAGACTTGAGACTGATACAGCGCTGGCAGACAAGAGGCGAACAGTTATGTTCCCGGCCTCGCAAGACTCGCCTAAAAAACCTGTATTTCAAAGATTTGGGTATTGACAGTGAAAAGGGCCAAGCGTAGTATCCGCTGCGGGTGGTCGAAAGTGGTCGGAAGTGGGTCCAACCTCGTTAGCACCTGACCATTTAGCTACTTTTCCTTAGAAGGCCACCCACCAAACTTATCGATGATTGGGCGAATGAGATGCTGCGGGGGAACTACACGGCCCGAATAGACGTGAAGGGTCGGCTGAAAGTGCCGACGCCTTTTCGCCGCCTAATCGAAGAAAAACACGGCACCGAGTTCTACATCACAAGTCTGGCGGGTGACAACGTACGCATTTACCCGCTGCCGGAATGGGAATCGATCGAACAGCGGCTTTCGCTCCTGCCCACGATGGATCCTGCACGGCGCAAGTTCCTTGACAGAACCAATTACTACGGCCAACAAGCGAGTATCGATGGTCAGGGCAGGCTACTAATTCATCCGCTGCTGAGGAAGAGCGCGGAAGTAATCGGCGACGTTGCGGTGATGGGTTACCTGACTTACCTGGAAGTTTGGGAGCTCGACAAGTTTAAGGCCCGCATGCTGGCGGATCCCTACACCGAAGAGGACGAGGCAGCAATCGCCAGATTGGGGATATAGCGGTGAACCACCTGGAATTGCCGATTAACGATTCACGATTTTCGATTCACGATTCTCGAGTTAGCAGTTCTTTGAACAAGATCACGGGGCGGTGGTGATGGCTGCGCCTTTGGGGGGCAAAGGCGCGCCCCATCGCCCCGTGCTGCTTGGGGAAACGATTGAATTCCTCGCCCCGCAGCATGGAGGCCTCTTCGTCGATTGCACGTTGGGCCTAGGTGGTCACAGCGAAGCCATCCTTGAATCCTCAGAAGCCACTCGCGTTATTGGCCTCGATCTAGATCCCGAAGCACTTCACTACGCGAGCGAGCGGCTCGGTAAATTCGAGAGCCGTTTCCGCGCGGTGGCGGCGAACTTCAAAGAAATTCAGGCCGTGCTGGCTAAGCTGGGCGAACCTGACGCTCAAGGTGTCTTAGTAGACCTGGGGGTTTCTTCACTGCAATTCGACTCGCCGGAACGCGGCTTCAGTTTTCGCTGGGAGGCGCCGCTGGATATGCGCATGAACCCGGCGAGTGGGGTGGAAACGGCAGCCGAGTTGCTGGAGCGACTGCCTGAGGCAGAAATTGCCAGAGTGCTTTTTGAATATGGTGAAGAGCGGCGCTCCCGTCGCATTGCCAGGTGGATCGTTGAGAAGCGCGAACAAGGGGTACCGATAACAACAACCAGGGCTTTGGCCGACCTCGTCCAACGGGCAGTCGGTCATAGCAAAGGAAAAGGAATCCATCCAGCGACGCGTACTTTTCAGGCCTTGCGCATCGCCGTCAATCGCGAACTTGAAGGGTTAGATCATTACGTCGGAACCGCAATCGATCTTTTAAAACCGGACGGCAGATTCGTCGCGATAAGTTTCCATTCGCTTGAAGATCGGATCATCAAGCAGGAGCTACGGCGGCTGTCAGGCTACTGTCAGTGCCCGCCGCGTGTTCCGGTTTGTTCCTGCGGCGCCCGCAAGGTGGTCGAGATTTTGACGAAGCGTCCCGTGGTTCCTAATGACAAAGAGGTGGAAGAGAACCCGCGAGCGCGAAGTGCAAAGCTCCGAGCTTGCCGAAAACTAAGCCTCCCGCTTACCTGAACCTGGTTGATTCTAACTCGTGATTGGAGACTGTAGCCCCATGAACCGACACCCGCTCCAATATCAAAATTCAAATGTTCATCGCGAGCGTGATCTGCGAGCGCTCTCGCGCCTGGTATTGCAGCTCGGTTGTGCCCTGGCGCTTTGCTGCGGCTTTGTCTTTGCTGCGCAACAACACTTCGCAGCCGTGCGCTACGGCTACGAGAGCGAGACGCTGCGAGTTGAGCGGCAAAAACTTCTGGAAGAGCAGCAGCGCTTGATTCTCGAAAAGGAACGCGCCTCGTCACCCGCGCGGCTCGAGTCGGCCGCCCGTCAACTGGGTCTAAAACCAATGCAACCGGGACAGGTCGGTACGCGCAAGCCTGAAACGGGAATACAACTGCCAGTCGCTACGGCGTTAATTCATCGGCCCGCTTCTTTTAATCGTTAGTTAAGTAAGGTCGCCACTTCGGCGCGTTAGAACAAGGTTGGTGCTGTTTCCCTCGCGGTACCGTATAAGGGGATCATGTCCGCAATGCTGGCACGCCTTTCCGCTGATACAAAAATTCGACCTGATGCCTCGATTCGCCGCGCGCTCTTTGTCGCGGCGTTTATTGTCTTTTGGGTCTTCGCAATAAGTGTGCGACTAGTCTATTTGCAGGTCACGCAGCACGAGGCTCTCGGTGAGCGAGCGCGCTCCCAACAACAGCAAGCTATCGAAACTAGTTCGCAACGCGGCATCTTGCTGGACCGGCAGGAACGTGAGCTGGCCCGCAGCGTGCAAACGGAATCGATCTTTGTGGATGCGGCGAAGCTGGAAAACGCGGGTGACATCGATTGCACAGCGGCGCTTTTAGCGCCAGTGCTGGCTCTCAAAAAAGAAGAGCTGCAACGCAAACTAGAAGACGCCAAAACAAAAAACAGCAGGTTTGTTTGGATTGCTCGCAGACTTTCAACAGAACAGGCAACAGCGATTCGTGGCCTGGGGTTAGCGGCAGTGAATTTCCGGTCCGAACCGAAGCGCTTCTATCCCAACGGCTCGATCGCCGCGCACGTTCTCGGCTTTGTCGGCATTGACGGTGCGGGTTTAGGCGGTGTCGAACAGTTCTATAACGAAAAGATAACTGGCGAGCCAGGGAAACTCTTCATCGAAAGGGACTCTGAAGGAAATCCGTATGAGAGTTTTGAACTGCAGGGCACGCCGGGGCAAACAATTGTTCTGACACTGGATCATTCGATTCAGTATCGAGCGGAACAAGCTCTGCTCGCAGCAGTAACTAAATCAAGAGCAAAGTCTGGAACTGCAATCGTGCTTGACCCGCGGAGTGGTGAGATCCTTGCACTTGCCAATGCGCCGACATTTGATCCCAACAAACCCGGCGAGGCAAAGCCTGAAGCTCGTGCGAATTGGGCGTTGCAGAACATCTACGAACCGGGATCAACTTTCAAGATCATTTCCTTCTCCGCGGCAATCGAAAAGGGCCTGGTAAAACCTGACGATCGCATCGATTGCCAAATGGGCTCTATTAAGGTAGCCGGCCGCGTGGTTCACGATCACCATTCGTTTGGCAGCTTGACCATTACCGAGGCGCTAGCGAAGTCCAGCAATGTGGCCGCGATCAAACTTGGGATACGCGTCGGCGATCCAACGATGTATGAATACATGAAGAGATTTGGTTTTGGCTCACGCACCGGGATCGAATTGCCAGGAGAAACGGCGGGATTATTGAGGCCTGTAAGTCGTTGGCAGCCATCCTCGATTGGATCGATCGCTATTGGACAGGAAGTGGGAGTCACACCATTGCAAATGGCGGCAGCTTTTGGCGCCCTGGCAAACGACGGGGTACGTGTGGCCCCGCACCTCGTGCGTGAGGTCCGCACCGCGGCAGGTGCGTCAGTTTATCGCGCTAATCCGGAACAGCGTCGGGTTGTGAATGCGGAGACTGCCCGGGCCCTGCGGCAGATGCTCGAGAGCGTAACCTTGAACGGCACCGCAAGACTCGCTCAACTCAATGGCTATAGCGCCGCCGGAAAGACCGGCACCGCGCAGAAAATCGACCCTAAAACGAAATCGTATTCACAGACCAAGCACGTGGCGTCGTTCGTTGGCTTTGCGCCCGTTAACAATCCTGCGGTCGTCATAATTGTGGTGATCGACGAGCCGGGCGGCGCCTATCACGGTGGCGATGTGGCGGCCCCGGTGTTCCGGGAGATTGCTGAACAAATATTGCCTGATCTCGGAGTGGTCCCGGATACGTACTTTAAGTTACCGGACGGACTGATTGCGGAAGCGGCAACTCCGGAAGTTACACCGCGCAATCGCGAAGCAGAGGTTGAAACCGAGCTAGCCCGGCAAGCGACTCTGCCCAGCGTAGCAGGGCGCGATGGTCACGGTGGCGAGATCATTTATGCGGCTGCGAACAAGGGCTCCATCCTGATGCCGGATTTGAGTGGCCGCAGTGTGCGGGATACGGCGCGAACTTGTGCCCGGCTTGGTTTGAAGTTGGAGGCTCGAGGCGAGGGCCGCGCAACGTCGCAGAATCCGGCTCCCGGAGCCGAATTGAATTCGGGTCAAGTTGTTTACATAGATTTTGCTCGCGCGAATTAACAAGGCAGTGCCGTTTGGCACCGTGGTTTTTTGACATAGCAACCCTGACACAAACGGAGTCAACAGATGATCCCCCAACGAAGGCTGACCCGTAGCGGTTTTGGTAGTGGAGTAAGCTGTCGCGTTGAAGCTTGTCGGCGACGACTACGAACAGTTCGAGCAAACGAAGCGCCGGATCGGTTGGAAGAACTACCAATGAAGTCAGCAGCCGAATCTTGCGGACTGAACGTTGCAGCAAACACCGCAACCTTTGAAAACGTTGGCATACAGGGACAGGACGAGGCCGAAATAACGTGAATGTCAGGGAAGCGTCGATTTTGATGGGCGCTGATGCGAGTTTTGTCAGCGCCGAGCTGTTTGACAAACAAATTACGGATTTCTCGATTGATTCGCGCTCGGTGAAATCGGGCGAGCTGTTCTTTGCTTTATCGCAACACGACTATGCGCGCGCCGGGTTCAATGGCACCTTTGCAGACGCTCATGAATTCATTGCTGACGCATTTGTCCGCGGAGCGATTGCGGCAGTCGCTCGTACCGAGCGCGTTAATCACGATGAAAAGTTAGCGCAACATAAAGATCGTTTGCTGCTCGTAGACGACGCGATAGCGGCCCTGCAAACCCTCGCGCGGCGAGTCTACGAAGCATGGGGGCGGCCGGTGGTCGGAATCACAGGAAGCGCGGGAAAGACAACAGCCAAGGAGCTTACCGCCCAAGTGCTTTCCGGCGCCGGCCGGCGGGTGTTGAAGAGCGAGCGCAACTACAACAACGGACTCGGTCTGCCGTTATCGGTCCTCAAATTGGTGAGTACCGGTCAGTCGCCCGACCAGTTTGATATTGCGGTCCTGGAGATGGGCATGTCGTCGCCTACGCACGAAATCCGCCGCCTCGTGGAAATCACGCCGCCGGACATCGGTGTGGAGTTGATGGTTGCGCCGGTTCATCTCGAATACCTGGGCTCGATCGAAAACATCGCCGCCGCAAAAGCTGAGTTGATTGACGGTTTGAAGCCGGAAGGTGTTGCGGTTCTGAATGCTGATGACGATCTGGTGATCAAGATGCGAGCGCGGCATCCGGGCCGCACGCTCACCTTTGGTATTGAGCGGCAAGCAGACGTAACGGCCACCGA
Source organism: Pyrinomonadaceae bacterium (assembly GCA_049283975.1). GTDB lineage: Bacteria > Acidobacteriota > Blastocatellia > Pyrinomonadales > Pyrinomonadaceae > PSRF01. The sequence goes on from JBAPXA010000202.1 coordinate 8,003, forward strand.
GATCGATACAAGCCATCTCGGCTTGATCAGTTTTCAGTTGCAGACACCGCTGGGGAAAGCGCCGGCGGTTTTGCATATGAGCGGCCGGCATAACCTAATGAATGCCCTGGCTGCGGCTGCGGTGGGAACATGCCTAGAGATTACGCCGCAGCAAATCGCCGCCGCGCTCAAAGACGCGCGACCGCCCGCCATGCGTGGCGCCACACTCGACTTTGCCGCCGGCTTCAGAGTTGTCGATGATTCCTACAACTCGAATCCGCGTTCATTGCTAAGCATGGTGCGAACCATTGTTGATGCGAGTGAGCAGAGCAAGCGACGCATCGTCATCGCCGGCGAGATGTTGGAATTGGGACCAGACGCTGCAGAACTGCATCGCGAAGCAGGTCGCGAAATGGCCCGAATGGGAGTGGATGTGGTTTGGGGTGTACGTGGTTTGGCAGAGCAGTTGGTAGCCGGAGCAAAAGAGGCGGGTTTGGATCAAGCCAGGTTCTTTAATAGTTCTGATGAGGCTGCCGCAGCCATCGTTGATGAAATAGTCGCCGGTGATCTGGTGCTGATTAAGGGTTCGCGAGGCGTGGCCACCGATAAGGTTGTCAGTGCGATTAAGAAGGCTTTCCCAGAAGAAGACCAGGCCGGAGGGTAAGCTGCAACGGCAACGAATACTGACTACTGACTACTGCTTAGATGATCTACTACTTCTTATACGAGCTGCTTTACGGCCACTTCAAAGAGAAGGACTGGTTTTTGATCAAGGCGCTCAACGTCTTTCAGTACGTCACGTTTCGCACCGCTTACGCTTCGATTACCGCATTGCTGCTTTCGCTGCTGTTTGGCGGCGCACTGATTCGGGCGCTCAAGGGTTGGAACATCGGTCAGCAGATTCGGGAAGAAGGTCCGCAAGGACACATGGCCAAGCGCGGCACGCCCACGATGGGAGGCGTGTTGATTGTTGGCTCAGTTCTGATTTCAACAGTGCTTTGGGCGCGCCTGTCGAGTCTCTACATCTGGACGGCGATTGTCGCCACGCTCCTCTTCGCCGCGATTGGCTTTATGGACGACTACGCGAAGATGGCAAAGCAGCGAAGTCTGGGGTTAACGGGCCGGCAGAAGTTGCTGTTTCAATTCTTGATCGCGCTTGGTGTTTGGACAGTGCTCTTTATTTCGACCAAGTGGCTGGCCAGTGACTATTCGTGGAACGTCAGCATTCCGTTTTTGAAGGCAACGGCAGAGCCGTACGGTGTCAGCTATATCGGACCGTACCTGTACCTGGTTTTGATCATCATCGTCTTGATGGGCTGGTCTAACGCGGTAAACCTGACGGATGGGCTCGATGGTCTCGCGATTAGCGTCACATTCATCGCCATGACGGCGCTGACGGGCTTTACTTATTTAAGTAGCGATGCACGCTGGGCCCGTTATCTGGAGTTGACGCACCGGCCGGAAGCGGCAGAGTTGACAGTCTTTTGCGGTGCGATGGCGGGCGCGAGCCTGGGTTTCCTCTGGTATAACGCGCCGCCCGCGGAAGTGTTCATGGGTGATGTTGGTAGTCTGGCGATCGGAGGGGCGATCGGAACCGTCAGCATTTTGACGAAACAGGAATTCATGTTGGTGATGGTGGGCGGAGTCTTCGTGATGGAGGCCATGTCGGTAATGTTGCAAGTCAGCGTCTTCAAGATGACGAAGCGTACGAC
>JBAPXA010000203.1:0-3651 GCA_049283975.1 Pyrinomonadaceae bacterium
CCTGATCAACGATCCGGCGCGACTGCCTCATTTCTTCGAGACGCACCAGATAACGATCATAGGTGTCACCGTTTTCTCCGAGAGGTATGTCGAAGTCCATGTCGGCGTAAGCGGCATAGGGCCGTGCCTTCCGCACGTCCCAGGCTACGCCCGAACCGCGCAATGCGGGACCGGACAGGCCGATGGCAACAGCCTCTTCTCCTGAGATCACTCCGATGCCCACGGTCCGACTTAACCAGATGCGATTTTCAGAGAGCACGGTTTCGTATTCGTCGAGTCGCTTCGGGAAATTGCTGACGAAGCGTCGGACATCGCTTTCAAAGTCGTCATAAGCATCGTTAGGCATCCCGCCGATGCGCCAGGCGTGACACGTCAGCCGCGCGCCAAACTGCCGTTCGAAGATCTTTAGGATCTCTTCTCGTTCACGGAGCGCCCAAAGCAGAACAGTTACGGCACCGATATCGAGTGCATGCGTCGCCAGCCAGAGGAGATGTGAAGCGATGCGATTGAGTTCCGTCAGGATCGTGCGCAGGTAATGGGCGCGAGGTGGAACCGCGAGGCCCATCATCTGTTCAACCGTTTCCACCCAAACAAGGCCATTGGAAACAGCAGCGATGTAATCGAGCCGGTCCCAATAAGGAGCGATCATCGTGTACTGCCGGTTCTCGGCAATCTTCTCCATGCCGCGATGGAGGTAGCCAATATCGCAATCGAGGTCAATCACGGTTTCGCCATCCAACTTCAGGATCACGCGCAAGACACCGTGAGTTGAGGGATGCTGCGGCCCCATGTTCAGCACCATCTCGGGGCTGTCGAGCAGGGTTTCCTGGGTTGTGGCGATCTCTACCTGATGCATGTTGTTTCTATTTCTGGTTAAGCCGCGGCTGGAGTTGAACCGGCAGGAAGGTAACAGCCAGTCACACTCCAGGGTTCAATTATTAATCCGATTTCCGCTGCGGCGCCCTTTTCGCGTTCCGCGACGAGTTTCAACACTATCGCCTGCGCTGCACTTGCCTTGTTCCACACATTACGTGGCGCGGCAGTCTCGCCGAGAATGAAGCCAGCGACCTTAGCCGCCTCCGGCGACTCAAACACCTTGGCATCATAATGGGCGGCTATTTCTTTAGGGGTCATCTCAATTCGGGTTCTTGGTCTTCTCCTTAGTCAACTAATGCGATGACCAAACCATTTTCCATATATCATTTGTCATTTCTCATTTCCATTTGTCATCTTGGTTTCGCATTAATTCCTCGCTTACTGCACTAACGGGGATCGCGTGTAGGTCGAAAGAACCAATGCTGAATTTTACGGAAGTTCGGCGTCCAGACCCACAAGCAAGTTCAATGACAAATGAGAAATGACAAATGATATATGGAAAATGGTCTGATCCTCGTACTGCGGACTAAGTTAAAGATTAAAACCTTCACTTGTCCTTTGGCATAACTTCTTTGCCACCTTGAAAGATCTCTCGCATCTGCCGCTCCTGCGGCACTGAAAGAATTTCCAGACCATAAGCCCGTCTCTGTTCCAGTTGCTCGCGCTGCACATCTGTCATCTCCGGCAAATGTTGCTTCGTCCAATTGTTCTCGACAAATTCAAGCGACACGTCTTTTCTGAGCGGATGACCTTCCCAGTCGGGCGGCAACAAGATCCGTCGGAGATCAGGATGGTTGTTAAAGACGACGCCGAACAAGTCATAGACTTCGCGCTCAAGCCAATTCGCTGCCGGCCACACACTGGTAACGGACTCAACGCCACCACCATTCACCGCGACATTCAGGCGTACGCGCTCGTTGGCTGGGATCGAGTACAGGTTATAGACGATTTCAAAGGGAGCTTCGTGCCGGTCGGGTAAATGTACACACGTCAGATCGGAAAGATAGTTGAATGGCGTTTCCGGATGACGCTTCAAAAAGTCGCAGACTTCGACAATCTTAGAGCGGTCGATCCGCACTGAAAGCTGACCGATGAACTCGACGGCCTCAACGACCGCAGCTCCAAAAGTTTTCTTGAGACTGACTACGAGCGGATGATTTCCCGCGTCGACGGGCTTGGGGCCTTCGTCTTTCTTCTTAACGGGTGCTTTGGGAGCCCCGGGAGTAGTCGCTGCGGGCGTGGCCTTCTCGCCCAGAGATTCCTTAACTGCGGCAACCCGAGTCTTAGCTTGCTCGACCATTGCCGCCTTTTCTTCGTCTGCGCCCGCTAGCACGCCAGCTGGAGGAATGGCTTCGGGGGGAGGCGTGCTCGACTGGTCAGCCTGCTTTGCTTCTGGAGACTGATCGGATTGCTCGGATCGGGTTTCGCTTTTCTCTTCTTCCATGGGGCTCGCGGCTCGCGCCTTTACCCTTACCGGACGTGCGTTCGGGGCACTGCTCCGGCCGCGCAAAGCGTTTGGACTAAAGTGTTAATGCAGTGACAGAAGGACGGCGAAATTGGATTTAAACATGCAGCTTAACGACTGTCAACCAACTTGTTTTTCTTGCGCGCACATGTTCTTGCCCAACAAAATCGCGTTGAACTTGACGATCCCGCACCTCGACACCTATCATAACTTGTTTGCAGAGAGCACCAGATTGCTCGCTGTAAGAAGAGGAACAGATTAAGAAGAGGAAAGTAATGAAGCCAGAGATTCATCCAGCATATGAGGAAATGACCGTCACCTGTGCGTGCGGCGAAACTTTTAAGACACGCTCGACCAAGAAGGGCGACCTGCACGTGGAAATTTGCTCGGCTTGTCACCCGTTTTTTACGGGCAAACAGAAGTTGATCGATACTGCCGGGCGCGTTGACCGCTTCAACAAGCGTTATGGCAAGAAACCGGCCGAGAACACGACAGCCACTCAGTAATTTTTGATGAGCAACCGTCACTAGCGAACCTTAAGAATCAACGCCGGCGTAGTCACGTCGGTCGCTACCCGTTTCGGAACCAGCGACCAACGTCAGAAACGCCGGCGTTATTGTTTGACTACGAGGGTGTCAGGTAACGGGTATCGGATAAAAGCGGGGTGACGGGTATCGGATAACTTATGCGAGTTAAAGGAACCTAATTGACCCACGTCGACATTATCTAGAAGTACTGATACCCGCCATCCGACACCCGGCACTCGTTACCTGACACCCGTCACCCGATACCCGGCACCTACAGCTGATACTCAGACGTAACCGGAACGCGAGGAAACTGAATTGAGCACAAACGAACGCGATCTAATTGTTGGCGGCCAGGCTGTGATCGAAGGCGTGATGATGCGCACACCCAACGCGTACGCGGTGGCCGTGCGGAAAGCTGATGGCACGATTACGAACATCTCCGCACGTCTTCCCAAGTGGAGCGACAAGTACCCGCTCCTGAAGCTGCCTGTGTTACGCGGTGGTGCGGTGTTAATCCAGTCGATGGGGTTGGGCATTAAAGCGCTGAATTACTCCGCGAGTGAAGCTTTCTCTGAAGCCGAAGAAGCTGAGACCAAAGAAGTGAAGGTCGCGCTCACCCCGGCTGTGATTGAAGGCGAAGGCGATTTCGCGGGAATCACCGGCGCGATGCCCGGCTTGTTTCCGGTGCCGACGCAGAAGCGCTCAAAAGATGAGATGAAGAAGGGTGGTACCGCGGCAGCGGCCGGCTCGATCGTCTTCGCGCTCATCTTCAACGTGTTGCTC
>JBAPXA010000204.1:0-4052 GCA_049283975.1 Pyrinomonadaceae bacterium
CCTTCAAGAAATCTACCGCCGCTACCGGGTTTCTCTTCGCCTCGTAGAACCGCTGATTTGCAACAAAGTGTCGAAGTCGCACGCCCGCCAACGTAGCGGGTGCAAGCAGGAAAATCAGTGTGAAAACAATGGAACCAGCTGTCGCCAGTGCATCCGGCGCTGTCAACCGTTTTTCCCAGCCGCGTTCGGTCAACAGGGCCCAAACGTGCCGAGAAAGAATCGGTACGGCAATGAGAGCGAAGATGGGAATGTGTCGTGCCGATCGCAGCGCCCCAAAGCCGGTCACGACTAACAGAAAGAGTTCGCCGGCACTTGCTCGTTTGGTAGCGAGGGCAAGTGATCCCAACAGCATGAAGATCAGCAAGCCAAGCGGCAGAAACATCACCTTGTGAAAGTCAGGGGATGCCCATTCTTCAATGTATGCTGCCATCGCGGGCGAAGTGAGAGTCTCGAAAGGATATGAGAACATCCGAAAGCCATTTGGGTTCAGCGGAACGATTGCCGTGCATACCAATAGAACCAGGCCCATGGGACGTATCAAGTGCCACTTGCGATCAATGGCAAAACTAACCAGGTAGAGAACGACCAGCGCGAGACCCAGCGCGTAGCCTGCATGTAAGTTCACCCAGAGGAGCATCATCGGTGCCATCCACCACAGAGGTCGACTGCGACCATCACGCTCATATCGACCAAGAAGCGCAATAAAGATGCTCGCAAACAAGAACGTAATCATCTGCGGTCGAATGCCAAAGAGCGGTGAGGAAGACGCCGCCGCCAAAAGTACGCCCATCGCCGCCACGTAAGGCTTTCCGTCCGATCGGCGATAGGTTATATAGAGCGCGATCGTGATGAGAGCCGAAAAGATGAACAGCAACCCGCCCCAGCCGTAAAGGCGATAGATTCCGTAGATTGCGACCTCAGAAAGCCATTCGTGAGTAACCCACTCTGATCCTGCCTTCGTGAAAGAGTAGATATCTACGTGAGGGATTGTCTTAGTTGAGACAATGTCCTGGCCAGTTTGCAGATGCCACCAGAGATCCGGATCGATGTAGGCGCTCTGACGAACTGCAAGCGCAAAGATCATCAGGAAAAACGCCAAAGGAAAAATACGGCGGAAGGTGAAGATCGTTCGGAAGCTGCTTTTGCTACTCTTCATTTCCATTATCTATTCCAGGCCCTACGTTTGCCGCTGGCCAACTCCGAAGCATGAAGACTTGAGAACAGCAGGAACGTCAGATTTCCTAATTATTCCATCATCTTAAAAGCGAAATGGAAGGCAGATTCCGACGCGCCCCTTCGTCCCAGAGTATTCCGACCCTCATCGGCAATGACTATGCCAGCGGCAGCGGCCAGACCCTCTTATAGGATTGCCGTTACTTTGGCAGTGGATTTGTTAGGAAGTACCCCTTAGTGCTGGATTGCTAACGCGGGTTCCCGGTTCTGACTGCTCGCTGGCGAGCAGTTGTGGCATAAAGAAGCTATTTCGCATTCTGGGAATTTGGGGACTTGGAGAGCTTGAGGGCGGGAACGAGGTGGTGTTCTCTCGTTGGGAATTTATCGATAAGGGAGATGCGTAAATTTCAATCCCTGCGCGTCAGATGTTGGGCATCTGCGTGTCGGGAAGGGGAGTGGAACTTCGCATTGAAGGTGGCTTAATGAGTCTGAGTAGCGGGCGAAAAGCTGCCTTAGATCCCTTTTCGGTCCGGCCACTGCCGCTGCTAGCCGCGGCGACGTCGCTTCATCACGATATAGGCGATCCCTATAACGATGACCAGGATTAAGACCACCATTGTCCAGTCTAGTTTCATCAGTTAAGCCTCACAGGCGTTCGGTCCAACACTTCCTAGTCCTGTATATGGTTTTTTATCTTACCGCAGCTGCAAACCATCAAGATCTTCTTGCTGCACAAATTTAACCGCCATTACACCATATTCCTTGAGCCGTCGATAGAGTTTACTGCGATCAATTCCAAGCGCTGCGGCGGCCCGTACCTGGTTACCACCGAATTGTTGTAGCACTGATAGAATGTAACGCTTCTCAATCTCCGCTAAAGGAATTCGATCCGTCATGTAAGCTTCGAGCAGGTCTTTCAAATTGTCGGCATCCCCATGCCGATGGGACCTTGAGAACTCAGGTGGCAGATCTTCAATTCCCAACTCATTGCCAGCACTTATAGCCAGCGCATATTCGACTACGTTCTCTAGCTCCCGAACGTTGCCGGGCCAGGGATAATCAGAGAGCACTTGCATCGCCTCTCGAGTAAAGGTCTTTGGCGCTTGGCCAACTCTTTCTGATTTAAGATGAAGGAAGTGTTCGACAAGTAATCTCACGTCACCAGCACGCGAACAAAGCTCCGGCAAGTGAAGCGGCAAAACTCTCAAGCGGTAATAAAGATCAGCCCTAAATCGTCCAGCGGCTACAGCCTGAGCGAGGTCGCAGTTCGTGGCAGAGATGACGCGCACGTCGATCGCAATGTTTGCTCGCGCGCCAATCCTGCGTACTGTCCTTTCCTGCAACACACGCAATAGTTTCGCTTGAGCTGACAGGTTTAATGCATCCACCTCATCGAGGAAGAGCGTGCCTCCCGACGCTTGCTCAAATAGACCGCAGCGGCTTTCGTGGGCTCCGGTGAATGTTCCACGTTGGTGGCCAAACAACTCAGCTTCGATAAGTGTCTCTGGAATTGCCGAGCAGTTGATATCCACAAACGCTTTCTCACGTCTTGGGCTCCGATCGTGGATGGCCTGCGCCACTAGCTCCTTACCGGTACCAGTAGCTCCAGTTAGCAAGACTGAAGAATCAGTAGGCGCGATCCGGTCGATGACTGCAAACAGCTTTTTCATCGCCGGCGACTCACCTACCAGAGTCGGATGGCATGGAGCTTCCGCGAGACCAGCCTCGTCGTAGTGATAGGTCTTCCTCGGCTTAGCCGAAGCACGGTCTACTTGCCAACCATTAGCAGCAGTTGAGGGGGACAGGGGCATCGGGATTGTTGTCAAAACTCGCTGGACCTAAGTTGGTTTAGGGTCTTGGGAGATCCAACTTAATTAGCGAAAACTCTTAATGGACGTGTTCTACCGATTTACGCCCTTAAGGATGACTCCGACAGATTGATCTGGGTGTTGAAGCTGAACCGACGAAGCTTTGATTCAGGATCGCGAACGACGTGAGCGGCTGGCCAACTTCTACAAGAGGGACGTAGTTGGCGAAACCCCCCTGCCAGAGGGCCCACACGTCTTCGCTTGTTATAGAGGCCCCTAGAGAAAGAGATACCAGGAGCTGGATTGCTTCGTTGGGTGCTCTTAATAGCAATTCGTGGGCCCGAAGTTGGTTCAAACAGAAAGCAAGAGAACCCTAGCTAATTGGCTGTTGGGGATTAGAGACACAAGAAAAAAAGTCCCGATCTGGGACTGAGTTCTAGAATTCAGACGGGATTTGAGGTGAGAAGTCACAGGGTTGCTTGGATCAGAACCAGGGAGTTCACAGTTTGGAAAAAGTGTCCCAGACGGACCCGAAAAAGAAATGACCAAAATCCGCTAATACCTTAAGACTCTCAGCGGGCGACGATGTGTTTGTGGCCCGAATGGTAGGAATTAACTCGATCAATTGCTGCCGGCCGATATAGATCACACCTGCGGCGATGACCGGACCTGTCGTGTCCTTTCCTTCGTGAATCCGGGTGTAGTTAGTTGTGATGTCGGCCCACCAATCGAATCCCGGATCATCCCGAACGTCTTTCTTGCCCGCAAGATAGTAAGGCTTCCCCTGATATTCAAAGGCGAGTTCATAGACCATGTGTTTAAGTTTGGGATCATTGCTGGGACGGAAGAGATTGAAGAGACCGCTGGGAGCGGGAATGTTCATTCCAAAGGGAGGGAAGTCCACCTGGCCACTAATCGGTGCATAGTGCTGCGGATCATTGATGAATGCATATACGTCAAGAATATTAATGTCGCAATGAATCGAGAGCTGGATTCCCGCGGCATTGCCTTTCTTCTCTCCCGTGCGAGGATCCGTCTCGCCGAGTATAAAGCCGCCAGTCATGGTCTCGC
>JBAPXA010000205.1:0-2482 GCA_049283975.1 Pyrinomonadaceae bacterium
CTCCAGCAGTGTCGACGAAAGGGCAACCTCTCCCTTACGGATTAGGCTGGTTCACGCAAAACTTCGAAGGCATGAAGTTCATCTGGCACTACGGCTACTGGACGGGAAACTCGTCCTTGATCCTGAAGGCGCCGGAAAAGAATATGACCTTCATCATCATGGCTAACTCAGACAACTTGAGCCGGCCCACGGATCTGGGTTCGGGCGACGTAACGAGTTCGCCAGTGGCAATGGCATTTCTCAAAACTTTTATCTTCCCAGAGACATTCGCTCAATCACTCAAGGAAGTTAACTGGAACGCCCCCTCTGAGGAGTTACGCGCCCATGTCCGCGCACTCGACGGAAAGCCGTCTGCCGCAATGCAGGTCAAGGAGCTAATTACTCGGATTCGCATGCTTCAGAGCGTCGGCAGGGCAGAAGAAGCTTCGCGACTGATGAAAACTTACGGAGAGATCTATTCGAAGCCAATGCCCGCCGACTTGGTAAAAATGAAGCCCCTCGCAGAGATTGTTCGCGTGCTTGATAATGAAGACAAGACGGTCACTTTCAGACTCGACCGCGAGCAGCAAGTTCGGATCTTTTCGATTGGTGAAGGACAAGCGGGCCAAATGTACGATTACGGTTGGATCGAAAACGCGGACAGGAGTGGTCCCGTTTGGGAGATGAAGGAAGGACAGACGAGCCATGCGGGCGGGGCAGGGAAAAATCGCAAGGTGGATGAAGTGATTACTCTGCCCGCAGGGAATTACAAGTTGCGCTACAAATCAGACGATTCGCACGCCTTCGACCACTGGAATAGTCTGCCCCCTGATGTGAATTTCTGGGGCATCGCAATCTATAAGAAGTGAGTCTCCGTGTGAAGCCCCGTGTGCCGCGTAGCGGCGGTTGAATTTAGCCCGGCTTTTCAAGCCGGGCTAAGTCGTTACCAGTGCTCGTCGCGTAGCGACGATTGAATCGATCGCCAATTTCAGGCGTCGCTACGCTACGCTACGCGACGCGGCGGGTCGCATGACTCTAACCCGGCTTTGAAAAGCCGGCTAAACTCTTGGGCCGCGACGCGGCCCCACATCTTCAATCTAATCCTTAGCTTGTCGTGAAAACCAACAATAAACAATTGAAAGAGGAATACAAGCAGCGGCCTTTGACGCTAGGCGTGTTCCTGATTCGAAACACGGTCAGCAACAGAATATTTTTAGCCAGCGGTCAGAATCTCACCGGAATTATTAACAGACACAAGTTTGATCTTCGCCACGGTAGTCATAAGAACAAAGAGCTCCAGGCTGACTGGAACGAATCAGGCGCTGCCAATTTTGCCTTTGAGATCGTTGAGCAAGTCGAGCCACCGACTGAAGGGCACTTCGACGCGAAACAAGAACTTCGGTTTATGGAAGATATGTGGCTTGCCGAACTCAAGCCATTTGGTGAGCGCGGCTATAACCAACCAAAGCTAAGTAGGGCCGAGAGACTGCGTCGCATTGCGAGCAAACGTTCGGACTAGATAACGACCGAGGCGACCGGTACAGTACGGGAGCAGTAGCGACCGCATTGACGGGAGTTGATGCCAAGATCTAGGCCTCGTCGCTCTCAAATTGAATGCGGTCGCTAACGCTCCGGTTACTATAATTGAATGCTTAGCCGTCACGGGAATTCCTTTGTCTTGCGGCTTCGTAAAGCAAGATGGCTGCAGCCACACCGACATTCAGACTCTCCACTTCTCCGTGCATCGGGATCTTTACTCTTTCATCGGCCATCCGCACTTGATCCTCCGAAAGTCCTGTAGATTCGGGGCCCAGGATCAGCGCTCGAGATTCGTTCCAGTCAATTTTCGTATGGACAGTGGTCGCACTGAGATCTGAACACACCGTCTTGATCTTTCGTTCGGAACACCAATTAAGAGCCTCCTGGTAGGTTGCTCCACTCCAGATTGGGACGCGGAACGCCGAACCCATCGCGCCCCGCAACGCCTTCGGTGAGAAGGGATCAGAGGATTCTCCGGTAGTGATGACTCCGGTGGCGCCGGCAGCCTCAGCGCTACGCAGAATGGCGCCGACATTAACTGGGTTGTTAATCCCATCAAGGATAACCAGCAGATGAGGTGTGTTGGATTGCGTCTCTAAAACTTTCTGGCCAGACAGGGGACGACGGGCCAGCACGATCATGCCTTGCGGAGTCTTTGTGTACGACACTGTTGCCAGCAAAGTCTCGCTGACTTCACCGAAGCGATCGCAGACCGTTCGCAAACCCTCGAGGAGTTTGGCCGCCTTTTGCTTGTGTGCAATCTCATCGGAATAGATCACACCTTCGATTTTCAATCCCGAGCGCAGCGCTTCGTCACAAAGCCGCACGCCTTCGACAAAAATCAACCCGTCATCTTTGCCATCGCGAACAGTGCGGGCAAGGCGGAGTAGGGAATTGTCGCGGCTGGTAATGGATTGCATCATCGGGTTATCGAATCATTGAGTCATTGAATCATTGAATCATT
>JBAPXA010000206.1:0-26921 GCA_049283975.1 Pyrinomonadaceae bacterium
GGACATTGGACCTTCGACTTTGGACTTTGGACCTCTGCCTACTGCCTACTGCCCTTGTGGCGCTCAGGTAAGCGTGATAAAAACCCAGCTTCCCCAGACATCCACTCAGCACTCGAGGATTCCCAAAATGAAACAGCTGCTCTGTAAGGTCTTGTTCGTTGTCTTTCTCTTTCCCGCCAACGGCTTTGCCCAATCCCCAACGACAAGGATTAAACGTGTCGAGCAGGGACTCTTGCCCGCGGTTCTTATCAAAGGTGATCCTGCATGGTCGCTTGCAGAGCGCATGAAGGTTTACAAAGTGCCGGGATTGAGCGTTGCGGTCATCGAGAACTTCCGCATCACTTGGGCTCGTGCCTACGGGGTGAAGGATTTGGAAACGAACGAACCGGTGACGACAGACACTCTGTTTCAAGCGGGATCCATCAGCAAGTCAGTCAACGCCATGGTGGCAATGAAGAAAGTCGAAGAAGGCAAGATTTCACTCGACGAAAACATCAACGATAAACTTGTTACCTGGAAACTTCCAGACAACGAGTTCACGGCGAAAAAGAAAGTGACACTGAGGAATCTCTTGAGTCACACGGCCGGAACGACCGTGCATGGCTTCCCCGGTTACGCCGTCAACGAAAAGGTTCCGACGTTGCCTGACGTGCTCGATGGCAAAGGCAACACCGCCGCTGTGCGTGTAGATCTGGAACCAGGTACGCGTTTTCGCTACTCGGGCGGTGGCAGCACGATTTCGCAGCTAGCGATCATGGACATCGAGAAGAAACCTTACCCCGAGATCGCCCGCGAGACAGTTCTCGCGCGCCTCGATATGAGCAACAGCACTTACAGCCAACCCCTGCCTGACGATTGGCGCAAGAAAGCGGCTACTGGTTATCGCGCCAACGGCAGTGAAGTAGGCGGCAAGGTCCATGTTTACCCGGAAATGGCGGCAGCCGGTTTGTGGACTACACCGACCGATCTCGCAAAGTTTGCGATCGAAATGCAGCTAACGATCGCCGGTCGTTCCAACAAGGTTTTGAAGAAGGAAACGGCGGAGCTGATGACAACTGCTTTCAAGGACGATGTCGGTCTCGGTTTTTTCCTTGAGAAACACGGCAAGGCGGTTTACTTCGGACACGGCGGCGCTGATGAAGGTTTTCGCGCTGAACTCCTGGTGAATCGAGAGAAAGGTTACGGCGTCGCCGTGATGGTGAATTCCGACAACGGCCAGATACTGCGCGAGGTGATGCGGGCGGTGGCGCGGGAATATGGCTGGGCAGAATTCCTGCCTGAGCCCTATGAAATCGTTTCCGTTAACGCATCACAATTGGAGCCGGCCGCGGGCCGGTTTCAAGTTAATCCCGATCGAGTTTTGACGATTAAGGTAGGGTCAGACGCAGCAAGCGCGAGCGATAGTTCGCGGCAACAACATGGGAGCGGCGGTTCTCATCCCGCCATTACCAAACTTATCGTCGAACCCACCGGCGACCCGAGCTTCGATCTCCTCCCGATCTCGGAAACGACCTTCGTTCGTCGCGATGCAAATATTAAGTATGAATTAGTGCGCAACGCGACGGGTGCGGTCGATACGATCCGGGTGGTTACGCCGGGCGGCGCTAACGAAGCGAAACGCATCGCGGCGGACACCCTCGTGCCTTCTGAACTCTTGCTCGCCGGGAGGTTACCGGAGGCGATTGAGGGATACAGGAAAATCAAACGAGAGCAGCCGGCCAATGTGAGCGTGGATGAAAGCCGATTGAACAATCTGGGTTACGTGCTTATGGGGCAGAAAAAACTGCCGGAAGCCATCGCGATTTTTAAGCTCAATGTGGAGTTCTATCCGGCATCGTCGAATGTCTACGACAGTCTGGGTGAGGCCTACATGAACAACGGCGACAAAGAGCTTGCGATTGCCAACTATAAGAAGTCGCTGGAGCTGAATCCAGCTAATGCTAATGGCGCTGAGATGCTGAAGAAGCTGCAGCAATAAACGATTGGGTCATTGGGTGATTTAGTCATTGAATCATTGAGTCGGCGAGTCATGGCATCGGGAATGAATTAATTTTAGTGTTTGTTCGTGTGAATTCGTGGTTCGTTTTTTCCGAGAATCGATAGCGGCAATGGCAATCTTGCCGACACTTTATTGTGAAGCCTGTCGGTTAACCTCTGCCTAAACTGGGAGGAGATAATCGATGAACTTAGCAGAATTTCTGAAAGCTGAACTTGAGCGGGAGACAGAGCGCTCTCGGCGCGCACTGGAACAAGCGCCAGCCGGGAAATACGACTGGAGGCCACACGAGAAGTCGATGATCTTCGGGTACCTCGCAAATATGGTGGCGACGATTCCGACGTGGATTGCGATGCAGATCAATCAGGATGAATTGGATGTTGCTCCGGTTGCAAAATCAAATCTGGAACAGAAGCGGCTGGAAACTAGTCAGGATTTGGTGGCCGCTCTGGATAAAGCGAGCGCCGACGCTCGCGAAGCATTCACGAAGACCACAGACGACCACTTGAAAACTTCCTGGCGACTCCTCGCTCGGGGCAACGTGGTTTTGGAAGCACCCCGTTTCGAAATGATTCAAGACACCATCAATCACTGGGCACATCATCGCGGGCAAATGACTGTCTATCTGCGGTTAATGGGCGCGAAGGTTCCAGCGATCTACGGACCATCGGCCGACGATAACCAGTTTCGCTAGAAAGTCGCGGCGTCATGCCTGAAGGTCCCGAAGTAAGGAAATATGCGGACGCCCTCAGCGCAGTCCTCACCGAGCGAAATATTCACTCACTAACAGCGCGCACGAAAGAGGCCAGCAAGTGGCTCGCCGAAAATGGCGCGCTGCTCGCGGGCCGGCGCATCAAGAGTGTCCGCTCTCACGGCAAACATCTAATCGGCTTGATCGCCGGCGGCTTCTACTTTCATTCGCACCTGATGATGTGGGGACGCTGGCAGACGTTCGCGCCTGATCCGCCGCCAGAGATCGATCGACGTGAGCGGGCGCGGATCGTTGTGGATGGTGGCGCCGCGATCCTCTATTCGGCACCAATCTTTAACGTGGGAAAAGGAGATCCCGCGACTCAGATCGAGCACCTGGCTTCCCTGGGTCCGGATGTCTTGCCCTATCGCGGTTCGTTCAACCGCAAAGAGTTTCTGCGGCGGTTACTGGCAAAGCACAATCACACTCTCACAATCGGCGCGGCTCTGCTGAATCAGCAGATACTGGCCGGACTCGGCAACTACTTAAGAGCAGAAGTGCTCTTTGCCTGCGGCTTAAATCCCTGGCGCAAAGTTGGTGAATTAACAGCAGCGGAACTGAAGTGTCTCGCTGTCAATGCACCGGCCCTCGCTCGCCGCTCGTACCTGCACAGTGCCACTGCGACTGATGAAGATCGCGAGCGCATGAAGCAGGACCCGTCGTTGGTTTACCAACCGGGTCGCGAGTATGGCACGCGTCATTGGGTTTTTCGACGCACTAACCTTCCTTGTTTGCGTTGCGCCGCACCGGTGCGCCAGCTGCGACAGGTGACTCATGCTGTAGGAGAAGAAGAGCGCGACCGGATTATTTACTTTTGTGAGCAATGTCAGGGAGTTACAGCACCGCCAAGGAAGGCCCGGAAGAAAGCAAATTGACTTTGCAGTGCGCTGACTTGTCAGCGCTTTTTTCCGCCCAAAGCGGCGACAAGTCGCCGCACTCCAAAAACTCGCTACAGCTTTCCAAGATCAAACTTCTTCACAAAGTATCTGCGACGCCAGCCCGGTTTGATTTGATCCAACAGCAACCCTTCTGCCGCCCCGAACGAGTACACAACTTCACGCTTCGACTCTCCCAACTTCTGCGTGCTCAACTGGCGAAAGATGCCGTCGTAAGTGGTGCGCGCGACATCTGCAAACGAACGATAATCCGGTAAGGCCTGGAATTCCTTAGTGGGTCGATAGTTCGTGGCCGCCAATCGCGCGAGGTGGTATTCGGTGTAGCGCGCAATTCCCTCCTTCCAAAGCTGAAAGGCGAAATATTTGTGATCGTCCGGTTCCACCAGTTGTTGGAACTTCCGCCGCGCCGCCAAATAATCGCGAACCCGGATGGCGCGGTCGCGCCGGTTTGTGCGCACAGCCGCAGCCAGTAGCTCGCTCATCTTGGTAAATAGCGTTTGTACATCCGTCCGTTCATAAGGAAATGGATAGCTGAGCATCCACATTCCTGTCTGATCGCCCCGCGCCAGGTTGAGGGCATTTACATCAGTGTAAAAATTTGGCTGCGAATCCTGCAGTTGATGAAAGTGTTCGTGAAGGAGGGTGATAACCCAGGGCGTGGAGGTCTTAGCTAAGGTGTTTTCTGCCTGACCGACTACGATCGTAGACACCATGCTGCCGCGGATTGCGGGAAAGGTGGCCAGGAAACTTGGCGCCATCGTGCGCCGACGATAAAAGACATTGCTGCCAAGTTCACGATCGTAACCGAGGTTCGTGAAGTCTGGAGAAGGCAGCGGATGCCGAATCAGGAATTCGTATTCCGGCGTCACCAGTAATACCGCAAACGGCGCACGGCTCCACCCCGGCCAAATCCGGTCGCCAAGTCGATCGGCGAGACGAAAGGTCTCAATAAGCCGGGTGCGATCCGTCGCGTTTATTTTTGGCGTTTGAGCGGGAGCGTTTTTCGAATGTTCTAACGACGAAAGAGACCCCGCCGTCAGGCCGGTCGCAAAGATTAATGAAAGGAAGATGGATAGCATCGAAAAAATCCTTGTGGAACGTCTATGACATCCCGGTGCGCGGTAAGTCTGTCACCAAATCTTATTTAAGCAGTCTGGAAGCTTCCAGAATCTGCTCTGGACGGGCACGCACCCAATAGTTCTCCGTCATATTCACCCAGCGCACCACACCATTCGCATCGAGGAGAAATTCCGCCGGCCGCGCGATATCTTGCCCGCCGATACCAGCACCAGCATGCAGCAGATCGTAACGGCGAATCACTTCCGCCTGGGGATCCGAAAGAAAGGTAAATGTGTAGCCCGCTTTGGCCAGCATGTCCCGATTGATTTCTGGCGAATCCACACTAATTGCCACGGGACGAATTCCTACCTCAGAGAGTTTTGCCAGATTGCGTTCAATCCCCCGTAACTCGGAGTGACAGGATGGTCACCAGTAGCCACGATAGAAGATCAGCAAGACGCCGCGCGGCTTCGCGGTGTTGCTGACGTTGATTGGCGTGGTGAGTAGTTCATCTAAGGAGGTGGCTTTGTCGTTCGCATCTTCAAGCGTAAACTCCGGCGCCTTGTTCCCTAGGCGCGGCGCTCCTGTGGAGGCCGGTAGCCATCGCGCGAAGACAAAAATCGAAAAAATGAACAGGCCAATAATCAGTACGCCAAGGGCCGCCAGAATCGAGCTGCCAAGTTTCGCCAGCCGCGAACGGTCAGGAGCAAACGCCCGCCGAACACCAACAAACAAAAGCGCGGCGGCGATCATGAACAGGATCAGGTTGGCCCAGGGAAAATCCCGCGTGATGGGAAAGTTAACGAAGAAGACCGTATAGCTGACAAAGGCGATGATGCTGAGCAGGAATCCCGCCCAGATGTGCCAGTTGAAGCTGCGTATGTTCATGACAAAAAGATATTACCTACCGTTAGGTTTTGGTCAAGAGTAACGGATCAAGAATAGGGAGCTTGCTCTAAGCAACTTGTCGTTTGTTCCCCGGTGCGTTTACTGTGGCGCAGAGCCTTGCACCCGACACCTGAAGACTACGGCCTGATCGCGATGGTTACCTACTTCGCGCTGCCGGCTGGCAGGCGCGCACTCCAGGACGTTTGGCGCTTGCTACCTCACCTCTCCAGGAAAAAGGCGTGAGGCCGATTGGCGATTGCCGATTTCCGATTGCCGATTGCGGATTGTCATCACCTCTCTAGTAGCGGATCTATTGCCCGACTGCGCATTTCCGATTGGATTTTTTGATGCGGGCCAATTGGCAATCGCCAATCGGCAATCAGCAATCGTTTGACTTGCCTGCTGTTTCGGCTTAGAAATGTTGTGTCCAAAATTCAATTCGATGAAATGAGGCCTGCGATATGAAGACGCGTTCCTTTTGCGCCATTATGCTTTTGATCTCCCTCTCGCTCATGATTGCTTGCATGCAAGCGCCGCCAACTACTCAACCGGCTAACGCTAATGCGCCGGTGTCCATGATGGCGGTGCCACCAGATCTTAAGCCCGCATTTGATTCGATCCAGACAAACGACATCATGCAGCATACGAAGGTCCTGTCTTCGGACGAGTACGAGGGACGCGGACCGGGCACTAAAGGCGAGGAGCTTTCGGTCAAATACTTAACGGAGCAGTTCCAGCGCTTGGGTCTCAAGCCCGGCAATCCGGATGGCACTTACGTGCAGAAAGTTCCGCTCGCGGGGTTCGCAGCACAACCCACTGCGTCCTTTTCTGCTGGCGGCAAAAAGATTGATTTGGATTTCCCGAAAGATTATGTCGCGGTCTCACGCCGCTTTGTCCCTGAGTCAAAGGTCGAAAACTCCGACATCGTCTTCGTGGGTTATGGAGTCGTCGCTCCTGAATACGGCTGGGACGACTACAAGGGAGTGGACGTGCGCGGCAAGACAATTGTCATGTTGATAAATGACCCGGCAGTTCCCGACGCGGCTGACTCCACGAAGCTCGATGCGAAGATGTTCAAGGGCAATGCGATGACTTACTACGGTCGCTGGACCTACAAGTATGAAATCGCCTCCGAGAAGGGTGCCGCTGCGGCCATTATCATTCACGAAACGGGTCCGGCGGGTTATCCCTATGAAGTTGTTTCGGGAAGTTGGTCGCGCGAGAACTTCGACATTCAAAGGCCCGACAAGAATATGGGAAGCGTTGCGGTTGAATCATGGATCACTACAGATCGAGCGAAGGAGCTTTTTACCGCCAGCGGGCAGGATTTCGATGCTTTGAAGAAAGCGGCGGTCATGAAAGATTTTAAGCCGGTAACTCTTAATGCCAAGGCAAACTTTGACGTAAAGAATACGCTACGTGAGATCGACTCGAACAACGTCGTTGCAAAACTGGAAGGCTCTGATCCGAACTTGAAGAACGAATACGTAATATATTCAGCGCACTGGGATCATCTCGGTCGCGATCCGAAGCTTGCGGGCGACCAGATCTTCAACGGCGCGCTCGACAACGCGTCTGGCACCGCTGCTCTTCTGGAAATCGCCGAAGCCTTCACAAAATTAGCGACGCCCCCAAAACGCTCAATCCTCTTTCTCGCCGTAACGGCCGAGGAAAAAGGGTTGCTGGGCGCCAAGTACTACGCCACTAATCCGCTCTATCCCCTAAACAAGACAGCAGCCAACATCAACATGGATGGCGTCAATCAATGGGGACGAACGAAAGACGTGACGATGGTGGGCGACGATAACAGCACGATGATCGATCTGTTGAAGGAGGTTGCATCTGCTCAAGGACGCGTCGTCAATCCCGATCCGGAACCCGAGAAGGGCTTTTACTATCGGTCCGATCACTTTGAATTTGCGAAGCAGGGCGTGCCCGCGCTTTATACCGACGCTGGTCAGGACTACGTCGGGAAAGACGCCGCCTACAGCAAGCAAAAGCGTGATGAGTACACCAACAACGATTACCACAAGGTTTCAGACCAGATAAAACCTGACTGGGACTTGTCCGGCGCAGTGGAAGACGTCCAAATGCTTACCTGGATCGGTTATCGGGTGGCGCAGTCAGAAAAGCTGCCGGAGTGGAAAGCCGGCACTGAATTCAAAGCCAAGCGCGATGAGTCAATGCGCGGAAACCCGTAGCTCGTTTGTCTCAATAGAGTTGGGTTTAGGTAGGAGCGGCACTCGTGGCCGCTCCTTTTTTTAAAGGGTCGGTGTGGGCTGATTCCATCCCTGGACGCATCTTCGCGATTCGGGGCGGACACGGAGGTCCGCCCAACAGTCCCTCCTCGGCCGGCGCATTCCATATGGTGCAGCACAGCACGAGCTAACGCACTTTTCCCCGCACGCGAATCACCAAGTCTCGTCTTAATCCTCCAATTAACCCGTCTTTGCTTCACTTCTGCACTCGTTTTCAATTGGCACGGTCGTTGCCAAATGAACTGTGGCTCGCGGAATCAAGTTAGCCCTGAAATCCTAAGCGAGCCACGACGGAGGAGACGAAATGACGACACGAATCAACACTCGCTTTACGCGCCTGGTCGTTGCCCTGCTAGTGGTTTTGACGCTAGGCGCAGCAAGTGTCGCGCCCGTGATGGCGCAGAAGCGACGTGTTCGCCGTCCCGTGCGCAGGGTCGCAACTAAGCCGGTGGTAACTAAACCCGCCGTGGTTTATTACAACGTGAACGCCGGGGAAGTGCTGCGTGTGCGCATGAATCAAACGATCTCATCCGAGACCGCTCGAGTTGGCGATCATTTTGCAACCACCGTCGTGGACCCGGTCTATGCCGGCGGCGTGGAAGTAATTCCCGCGGGCAGCGTTGTCACTGGCCGTGTGACAACTGTCGACCGTGCTTCGCGCAAGAGCAAGTCTGGATCGATTGGCGTCCACTTCGTAGCAGTCCGACTGCCGACTGGTATCACGCGCACGCTGAATGGAGATTTAACTGATCTCTCCGGCGGTGAGATTAATTCTGACAATGAAGGCGAAGTTTCCGGACGCTCAGCGACCAAGAGAAACGTCGTGTTCATCGGTGGTGGCGCGGCAACCGGCGCGCTGATTGGCGCGATAGCCGGCGGCGGCAAGGGTGCAGGTATCGGAGCGCTCATCGGCGGCGGCTTGGGTACTGCTGGAGCATTGTTCTCGAAAGGTCATGAAGCAGTTGTTAAGTCGGGTACTGAGTTTGGCGTAGTCTTAAACCAAACCCTTTCGTTGCCCGCGGCAAACGTGCGCTGACCACAAAGAATCGGCAACCTTAGGGTTGTCGGTGCGCTGGGGGCCCGCAAGCGAAGGGGAGAGCGCGGGCGGGTTCCCAACAGTTTCAGTCGCCCCAGTACTAACGTAAGCAGGCGACTACAAAGAAGCCCGTTGCGAAGGGGAGAGCGCAACGGGTTTTCTTTTGTTTCATGCGCCGTTCACGGCGCTGCACTGAATAAGTTATTACTTCGGTTGGAAATTCTGGTTCTTAGCAGCTGTGATTCGGGCAAACTCCGGATGCAGATAAACCACTCGTCCACCCACAATTGAAGCGACTGCCGCTCCTTTCAGCTTGCGACCAGAGAATGGAGTGTTGCGGCTTTTCGATTTCGAACGCGAGACATCGAACGTCCATTCAAAATCTGGATCGAGAATCGTCACGTCAGCCCAGGCTCCGGGACGTAGGGTTCCGCGATCAGCAAGGGAAAAGATGCGCGCCGGATTGGTTGAGCACAATTGCACCAGACGTTCCAAATCAATGACACCCTGGTGAACGAGTTCAAAGGCCAGACCGACTGCCGTTTCCAATCCCGTGATGCCAAACGGCGCCTGGTCAAACTCTAGTGCTTTCTCGTCAGCGTGATGCGGCGCGTGGTCGGTGGCAATAGCGTCCACAGTTCCATCTCTCAATCCTTCGAGCAAAGCACCAACATGATCTCGGCTGCGCAACGGCGGACTCATCTTGGTGTTAGTGTCGTAATCCGCGACTGCTTCGTCGGTAAGGGTCCAGTGATGCGGAGCAACTTCACAACTGACTCGCAGACCTAACTCCTTAGCGCGACGAACGGCGTCCAGCGCCCCGCGTGTAGAGACATGAGCCAGGTGCACCCGAGCTTTTGTCAGCTTCGCCAACACGCAATCGCGGACGGCATCAACTTCTTCGGCCGCTGCCGGCATGCCCTTCAATCCCAGAATCAGCGACCAGCGCCCCTCATGCATCACGCCATTCTTACTCAAGGAAGGCTCCTGGCAATGGTCAATCACCGTTAAGTCGAATCCGCTCGCATACTCCATGGCGCGACGCATCATCTCGGAACTGCCGACGGGCTTGCCATCGTCCGAGACTGCGACAATGCCTGCCGCTTTCATTTCTCCCATCTCAGCGAGTTCGCCGCCACGACTGCCCTTTGTGAGCGCGCCGATCGGGAAGACGTTGGCCAGGGCAGCACGCTGCGCCTGTTCAATAACGAAGCGGGTGACAGCGGGACTGTCGTTCACCGGATCGGTATTCGGCATAGCGCAAATACTCGTCCAGCCCCCAGCCACCGCGGCGGCCGCGCCGCTCGCAATGGTCTCTTTGTATTCCTGACCCGGTTCGCGCAGGTGAACGTGCATGTCGATGAATCCGGGAGTTACCAGGAGGCCGGTCGCGTCGAACACTTCCGCATCTTCCGGCCAGGATTCCTCGCGATTAAGGATTCCGGCTACTCTTCCGTTTTCGAGCAGCAAGTTCTTGCCGGTATTTATTCCCTGCGATGGATCAATCACATATCCATTCGCAATCAGCGTTTTCATTCTCGTTTCTTTCCCAACTATACTTCCTTTTGTTCTTTGGAATTACCATCGGCATCGTGCGCTCCAGCGAGTAGATACAGCACAGCCATACGTACTGCTACTCCATTGGTCACCTGATCGAGAATCAGTGAACGACTGCCGTCGGCGATTTCGGAAGATATTTCGATGCCTCGATTCATCGGGCCCGGATGCATAACAATCGCTTCCGTGGTGGCGCGCTCCAGGTGTTCGGCATGCAGGCCATAGTGCACGGCATACTCTCGCATTGAAGGAAAGAAGGCCGCATCCTGACGTTCGCGCTGGATGCGCAGAATCATGACCACATCGGCGCCCTCAATTGCGTCCTCAATTTTTCGCTCGACGTGCAATCCCTTCTCAACCAAGTCCCCAAAATCGGCAGGCACCAGGGTGCCAGGGCCCGCGACTCTTACGGTTGCTCCTAATTTGGTGAGCAGATAAATGTTTGAGCGAGCGACGCGCGAATGAAGGATGTCGCCGATGATCGCAACATTCAATCCTTCGATGCGACCCTTGTACTCGCGAATCGTTAAGGCATCCAGCAGCGCCTGGGTTGGGTGTTCGTGGGCGCCATCCCCGGCATTGATGATCGGAGCATTGCACATTCTGGCGAGATGGTTCGGAGCTCCCGCCATTGAATGCCGGACGACTATGCAATCAGGAGCCATCGCCTCCAAATTTCTGGCGGTATCAAGCAACGTTTCACCTTTGGAAACGCTGGAGGTGGAAACACTGATGTTAATGGCGTCAGCTGACAAACGCTTTGCGGCGATTTCAAACGAGATACGCGTGCGGGTCGAGGGTTCAAAGAAGAGGTTAATTACCGTACGGCCGCGCAACGCCGGGACTTTTTTGATCTCGCGCCGCGAAACGTCGCGGAACGTCTCGGCCGTGTCGAGCAGATGGGTAATCTCCCCTGCCGAAAGGTCCCGAATTCCCAACAGATGTTTTCTGCTAAAAGATGTAGCTTGCGTCACTTGCATCTAGGCTTTGGCCTTTGGTCTTTGGTCTTGGAAGTTTGGCTTCTCTCGAAGACCAGAGACCCAAGTCCAAAAACCCAAAAGAAAAGCGGCCCCGCTGGCCGCTTCAGGAAACCGCTTCTGCCGGTGGTCGTTCGACAATGACCACCCCTTCCTCCTCATCGAAATCTCTCAGCATCACTTTTATGATTTCGCTTTTCTTTGTCGGCACCAGTTTACCGATGTAATCGGCCTGAATGGGTAACTCGCGATGCTCCTTGCCGCGATCGATCAAAACCGCCAACTGCACCCGACGTGGGCGTCCGAAGTCGATTAACTGATCCAGCGCCGCCCGAATTGTGCGGCCGGTATAGAGCACGTCATCGATGAGGACGATGTTGCGACTCTCAATGTCTCCGGGAAGTTCTGTGCGATTAACGATTGGTTTGGCGCCAACAGTTGAAAGATCGTCTCGATACAGTGTGATGTCCACAACTCCCACTGGTGGCCGGCCTCCTTCAAGGTCTGCGATTTTGTCGGCCATCCGTTCCGCAAGCGGGACACCGCGGCGCCTGATACCCACCAGGTAAAGATCGCCGGCGCCATGATTTTCTTCGACGATCTCGGAAGCGAGCCGGGCGAGCGCGCGATTAATCCGCGGCCCATCCATAATGCGCGCCTTCTCGATGAATTCCATTTCGCGGGATACTAACAAGAAGATTGGCGAGTGACAAGTGACACACCACCAGTGACAAGTTAGAATGCCTTGTTTTCACTTGTAAGCTTGTTTGGTTTTTCTTCATCGAGTATTGCTTGCAGAAAATTGTGACTAGCCAATCTTAATGCTCTATCGCTCACTGTTGCGCCGGCTACTTTTTCGTCTACCGCCGGAGACGGCGCATGAAATAGCACTTCACACACTTGCCAAGGCGCCGCGGCTCACCAAACTTTTCGTCAGCAACCCTGACGACAAGACTCCATTCGGAAGGCTCGAACGCTTTGGTTTGAGTTTTTCAAATCCGGTAGGACTGGCTGCGGGATTTGATAAGGATGGCATTGCTTTACCCGGTCTCGCCGCACTGGGCTTTGGCTTTATCGAAGCTGGCACAGTGACATTTCATCCGCAACCAGGCAATGAGCGCCCGCGCTTATTTCGATTACCAGCCGACAAAGCGTTGATAAACCGGGCCGGCTTCAACAACAAAGGTGCGGCCGCGTTCGCTCAAAGAGTTGCTGCCACTACAAAACACCCGCGCGAATATGTTCTGGGAGTCAGCATTGGTAAGAGCAAAGTCGCCGGCACCAACGAAGCAATTGAAGACTATCTCAAGAGCTTTACAATCGTTTTCCCGGTTGCGGATTACGTAGCTGTCAATGTTAGCTCGCCAAATACGCCGGGCTTAAGAGATCTACAACAAGCAGATCAGCTCGAGGCTTTGTTGCTGGCTTTGCAGAAACGGAACCAAGAGCTAGCCAAACAAACCCAGGAATTCAAAGAAGTGCCTATGTTGGTCAAAATTTCTCCGGATGTATCTGCTGCCGAGCTTGAACAGATAGCGATAGTCGCGCGCAAGACATCTATCGCGGGGATCATAGCCACCAACACCACAATTAGGCGCGAAGGACTGCAATCTTCAGGGGCGGACATTGAAGCTTGTGGAGAAGGCGGCTTGAGCGGTCTACCATTGCGTGTCCGGTCAAACAGGCTGATCGCCAGCCTCTACAAACTTACCGCCGGTAAGATTCCTCTTATTGGAGTCGGTGGGATCTTTACGGCACAGGATGCCTGGGAAAAGATTTGTGCGGGCGCGAGTCTCGTTCAGCTTTACACTGGATTCATCTACCAGGGGCCGGGAATCGTCGCCGAGATTAATAAAGGCTTGCTCGAGATCATTGACCGCGAGGGAATTCGTTCGCTTGATGAGGCGGTAGGGTGTCGCGCTCACGAATTTGCCAGGGGAGTTGATAACTGATTAATGAACAACGATTCGCAAAACAAACTAATAGTGGCGCTCGATGTGCAAACCACGCAGGAGGCTCGCGAATTAGTCGAGCTTCTCGGACCTGAAGTTGGGATGTTTAAGGTCGGTTCACAGTTATTCACCGCGGCCGGTCCAGAGATTGTGCGTGACATTGTACGCTCAGGTAGTCGTGTCTTTCTTGATCTGAAGTTTCATGACATTCCCAATACAGTCGCTGCGGCAGCAGTCGAAGCCACCCGCTTGGGCGTAACAATTCTCAATGTGCACGCTGGGGGCGGACCCGAGATGATGAGACGAACCGCCGCCGCGGTTTCAGAAGCAGCGGCTGCTGAGGGTCTGTTACGGCCCTCGATAATTGCCGTCACCGTTCTGACCAGCGCTGATGAGGCCACCCTAAATGCGGTTGGAGTAGAAAACACTCCGGAAGAGCAGGTCATTAAGCTCGCAAGACTTGCAGCGGAGAACGGCATGGACGGTCTGGTGGCATCGCCGCTCGAAGTGCGCGCGATCCGGACGGCAATTCCGCAACGAGGCTTCCTGATAGTTACGCCTGGGATACGCCCTGCGGGAAGCTCTCTGGACGATCAGAAACGGGTCATGAGTCCCGCGGAGACAGTTCTCGCAGGCGCCGATTACCTTGTGGTCGGCCGGCCGATTATTGCGGCCAAGGATCCGGTGGCGGCGGCCAAAATGATCGGGGCCGAGATCGCCACCGTCTCCCGCGATAGTGCAGGTGCGAAGTAGGAACTGTAACCACGCTGGCGCGTGTAAAGGTGGGAGCAATTCGATATTGCTCTGTCTGGAAATTAAAATTATGATGCCTAGGTGAACCAACGCTTGAAGCCTGCTCTTTGGATCCTCCTTCTGGTACTAGTGGCGCTGAATCCCAGCGCCGCAGTTCAGCGAAAAGGCGACATTACTTCCCTCCCTTTCTCACCTGCTCCTTACCGTGTGGGGGAACGGCTTACCTACGACATTTCTTTTTCTAACTTCATTAGCGCCGCCCATGTAGAGATAAGAGTTGTCGCGTTGGGAACTTTCTTCGGACACCAGGCGATCCAATTGCGAGGGCACGTCGAGACGACGGGAGTTGTCAATGTCGCGTTGTTTGCAATCAACGACGATTACGTAAGCTATATCGATCCACAAACGGGGCAGCCTTATCGATCGGAGTTGACCACTCACGAAGGCACGCGCGCCACAGAAAGCGCTCAAGAGCTCAGCGGTGGCATCTATGATTTTGTTTCGGCGCTCTATCGGGTTCGCGCCACCGGTCTGATCGAGGGCTCAACTCAGCGACTGTCCATTCGTAGAGGAGCAGACGAGTATCGAGTCGAGTTGAAAGTAAGCGGGCGCCAGAGTGTTAAGACAAAGGCCGGCTCTTTTGACGCAATTGCTACCCAGGTTCGCATCACCAACAATTCAACGGTACGCAACATTAGAATCTTCTTTAGTGAAGACGAGCGGCACCTACCGGTATTGGCAATAGCAAAACTCTCGGGGAGAGAAGTGCGGGCGGAATTGGCGGCCTCGGACGTAATCAGGCCAGTTGCAGCTCAAACAGCTCCTACGCCGGTCGTGGTTCCGTCGGGTCCAGCCGTTGTGCCAGCACCCAAATCTGAAACGGCGGTTAACGATCATTCGCTCGACAACTTACCCTTCAAGATCGGCGAACAATTGAACTACCAGGTTTTTCTGGGAGCAATGACTCAACCGGCAGGTAGCGCGACATTCCAGGTGCGGGCACGATCCAACAACTTCAGCAGAGACGGGCTGCAATACACCGTTCAGGCACAAACTTCGCCAGCCGTTCAGAGAATCTTTGTAGCCAACGATCAAATCACCTCATATGTTGATGTGAAGACGCTTTTGCCTTTTCGCACTGAACTCAAACTGGTCGAGGGTCGGGCGCGCTTGAATCAAATCCTCTCAATCAATCAGGACTATGGCGTCGCAACCACGGATCAGAACCAGAAGATCGAGATCCCGGTAGGGACGCACGACTACCTTTCCTTCTTTTACCTGGCGCGCACGTTTAACCTGACGCCGCCGCGACGCAACGCAGTCTCTATCCTGGTGAACAACAAACCCACCACTCTCTTCATTACTTCGTTAAAGCGCGAGACCATTCAACTGGGTTCGCAGACCATACCGGCAATTCATGTGTCACTCACCACGGACGACGCGCAGCCCGACAAGTTTCAGTTAAGGGCTTGGCTCAGCGACGACCGGCGCCGCTTGCCGTTGCGACTTACAGCCGTCACCGAACTTGGCCCGGTGCGCGCAGACCTGGCAATAATCCCCTTGACCTCCCAGTAAG
The DNA here is from genome assembly GCA_049283975.1 of Pyrinomonadaceae bacterium. Classification (GTDB taxonomy): domain Bacteria; phylum Acidobacteriota; class Blastocatellia; order Pyrinomonadales; family Pyrinomonadaceae; genus PSRF01. Next base: position 15,700 of record JBAPXA010000206.1, read on the forward strand.
CGCCTATAGCCTTCCCCTCGCTCCCAGCAGACCCCCCGCCCGGTGAAATTGAAATCTATTTTCAATTCGACTATACTCTGCTCCGTGATTGAGACCACCGGGACTCTTCACTAACGCTACCTTCTTAAAAACCTCTTTATGTTCAACTCATTCATAATCGTCCTCCGCGAAGGATTTGAGTCGTTTCTACTGGTCGCCGTAATCCTTACTTATCTTCGCAAGGCAGGGCATCGCTGGCTTACTTCGGCCGTCTACGTCGCGATCCTTTTGGGCCTGGGCATTAGCGCGGGGCTGGGATATGTCTTAAACAATGGCGTTGAAGAAGCGACTATCCTAAATACCTTTGGCACTACAGCAGGGCCATACGTCAATCAGTTCCTGGCCAACGAAGCACTTCGTGAAGCCGTCCTCGGCGTCGTAGCTATTCTTATGGTAGGAACCCTCGTGGTGCATATGTGGCGCAGCGGACCAAAGCTCCAGGAAAAGATGAGGGCACGGCTCGGAGCAATGTCATCGCGAAAATCGCGAATAGCTGCTGTTGCGGGCGTCTTCCTGTTTACTTTTTTGATGATCACTCGCGAAGGCATGGAAACGGCATTGTTATTATTGCAGGTGCGCGATCCACAAATGATTAGGGGTGCTCTGCTCGGGTTGTGCGCCGCTTTGCTGTTCGCCTGGGCTTGGGCGCGCTACGGACATCTAATAAACATTAAGCGGTTCTTTCGTGTTACCGGAATCTTCCTATTGCTCTTTATGCTTCAGGTCGCGATCTATTCGTTCCACGAGTTTTCGGAAGCAGGCCTGCTTCCAAACAGTGAAACACTGCACACTGCCACGGAGAAGTTTTCACCTGATGGCCTGTATGGAAAGTGGTTTTCCCTTTTAATGGTTGCGGTATGCGGACTGTGGTTGTTCGGCGGTTGGCTAATAGATCGTATTAAGTCGACTCACAACACGACTGTCCGATTAGGTGAAACCTAAACTGGAGACATTTGCGAAATAAAAGGCGCGGTCAAACCAGACCGCGCCTTTCTTGTTTTTGAGGATGACTTACTGCGAGGCAAACTGTTTTGCTAATTCCCTCTTCAACAGCTTACCCGTCGGTCCTTTAGGAATCTCTTTTACGATGCGAATTGACTTGGGGCATTTGAAGTCGGCCAAATGCGTGCGGCAAAAGCTCATCAATTCTTCTGCATTACAACTGGTTCCCTCCTTCAACACAATGAAGGCAGCAACCTCTTCACCATAGAGTGAATCGGGAACGCCGATAGTTGCTGCGGCCGCTACCGCCGGGTGTTGGTAGAGAACCTCGTCAATCTCTCGGGGATAGATATTTTCTCCGCCGCGAATGATCATGTCGCTCTTGCGATCGACGATGTAATAGAAACCATCGGCATCCCGGTAGCCGATATCGCCTGTATGGAACCAGCCATTCCGGAACGCAGACTCCGTCGCAGTTTCATTCTTGTAATACCCCTTCAGGATGTTCTCCCCACGCAGCACAATCTCTCCCAGCTGGCCGTCCTGCACGTCATTGTCATCATCATCCACCACTTTCATTTCATTGCCGATGGGAATGCCGCAAGAGCCTGCGCGCCGGCGTTGGTCAGGAGGATTGAAAGTTGAGCGGCAAGTGGATTCTGAAAGTCCGTAACCCTCAATCACGAGGCAATTGAAGGTCTCCTCGAACCGTTTCATGGTTTCTGCCGGCACGGGAGCCGAACCGCACATCGCGAAGCGTAACTGATCCGTTTTTAGACCTTCAGGAACTCCATCAGGATAGGTGCTAAGCAGCATCGATAACATGGTCGCCACCGAGCCAAAGGACGTGACCTGATAATCCGAAATGATTTGCCAGAACCGCGAAGCCGAGAATTTCGGACTTACCACAGTTGAACCGCCAGCATAGAGAGCCGACATGGTGGTCACCGATACGGCGTTCATGTGAAACAGAGGCATGATCGTCAGCAGACAATCCTCAGCGGTGAAGTTAAGCCAGGTGCTGATTTGCCCGGCATTGGCAATCACGTTGCCATGCGTCAGCAAACAGCCCTTCGGCTTACCGGTGGTTCCCGACGTGTAAATGATGATGGCGTCGTCAGCGGAATCTAGCTGGATCTCAACAAAGTCGGGGCTGCTGTCCTTAGTCGCCTCGGCTTCATCATCGAATCGAATTACTGCCTTAAGATCCGGCAGTTCGCTCTTGATGTTCTCGATGGTGGACAGGAATTCCGAATGCACAAGAATCGCTTTGGCCTCCGAGTTTGACATGACATAGGCAATCTCCTCGGCCTTCAAAAGCGAGTTTACCGGCCCTGCCAGCGCGCCCAAACCCCAGCACGCAAAATAGCCGATAAGGTACTCGACACTGTTTGGGAGTAGCAGGCTAACGACGTCGCCTTTTGTTATCCCTTGGCCAGCGAGCAGGCCTGCGGCTCTGAGAACCGCGGCTTCAAACTCGGCGTAGGTATAGCGACGGTCATCATTTTCGGAAAAGAGAAAAGTCTTTTCGGGCGTGGCCGCGGTGCGCTGCCTGAGCAGTTCCCTGAGGTTTGCCGGCGCAATTCGCACGTCGCTTTCGGGGCTTTGGGTGGCTGGCATGTCGTAAACCGTATGGTATATTACGGGCTCGCTAGAGTCATCCACTTGTTCGTCCGACACTCTAGTCCGTCGCTTTTTTGCCCATCTCTTTTTTCAGTGATAACAAACGGCAAACGAAAGTCTGTCGAGATTAATACATGGATACCTACCGCAACTACATCGACGGAAAATGGATTGAATCCACTTCCAACCGCACGATTCAAAACGTAAATCCAGCAAACATTGACGACGTAATCGGCACCATTCGCCAGGCCACCCGCGCGGAAGCAAAGGCGGCTGTCGATGCCGCAGCGGAGAACTTTACTTCTTGGCGTGCGACGCCGGCGCCAACGCGTGGCCGCATCGTCGGCCGGGCCGCACGTTTGTTGGAAGAGAACAAGGAGGATTTGGCTCAGCTCCTGACTCGTGAAGAAGGCAAGACAATTGCGGAATCGCGCGGGGAATTGCAGCGCTCGATCAATGTAGCCGACTTTTGCGCAGGTGAAGCGCGCCGGTTAAATGGCGAGACGATTCAGTCGGAACTCCCTGCCAACTTTGCTTACACGCTCAAACAACCGCTGGGCGTGGTGGCTTGCGTCACTCCCTGGAATTTCCCCGTGGCGATTCCGGTTTGGAAAATCGCCCCGGCTCTCGTCGCGGGCAACACCGTTGTATTTAAGCCCGCCTCATTAACGCCGGCGACCGCCGTGCGTATCGTTGATCTTTTCGAAGCCGCTGGGCTCCCGCCGGGTGTCTTAAATCTGGTGTTGGGTTCGGGTTCAGATGCCGGTGACGAGATCATTAATCATCCGGCGGTAAAAGCTGTTTCGTTTACGGGTTCGAATCAGGTAGGCATTCGACTCTACGAACAAGTCTCCCGGCGCGGTGGAAAAGTGCAGTGCGAAATGGGCGGCAAGAATCCGGTCGTCGTTTTGGAAGACGCCGACATGGAACTCGCCGTTGAGTCGACCGCTCAGGGTGCCTTTGGATCGTCAGGGCAAAGATGCACCGCGACGAGCCGTGCGGTTGTGGTGAACAAAATCGCCGATGAGTTTGTAGATCGCATCGCAAAGCGGGCCAGGTCGATGCGCATCGGCAACGGTGCGGACCCGACGACCGAAATGGGGCCCAGTGTCGATGAGAGCCAGTTCAAGACGGTTTTGAGTTACGTAGACATTGGCCGCGAGGATGGCGCCACGCTTGTTTGCGGAGGCCAGCGTGCAGAGGGTGACGAGCTGAACAAAGGCTATTTCGTGCAACCGACTGTCTTCGATCGTGTCACTCCGGATATGCGTATTGCGCGCGAGGAGATTTTCGGTCCCGTCCTGTCAGTCTTGCGGGTTCAGGACTTTGAAGAAGCGATCCGAGTAGCCAACGACTGCGAGTATGGTCTCTCATCGTCAATTTTTTCCAACGACGCAACCCGCATCTTCCGCTTTGTTGATGAGATTGAGACGGGGATGACTCACATCAATTCCCCAACCACTGGCGGCGAAGCACACGTTCCTTTCGGCGGCACCAAAGGCACGGGTATCGGCGATCGCGAACAAGGCTCAACCGCCCTCGATTTCTACACCGAACTTAAAGTCGTTTACGTTGATTACACCGGACGTAAGAGAGAAGGAAATCTTTACTGATTGTTTGAGTTCGTGAATAACCCAAGAGTAGACGGTTGATCCGTGCCCTGAACACCGTCGTGCTCCGTAGGAGCACCATGTTTATAGTTATGGCTTTATCATCCGCGCGTAGCTCCTTTAGGAGCGGAATGTGTGAATCCTCATGGCAAATACCTTCTCACGGATCTACATTCAAGCTGTTTTCGCAGTTAGTGGCAGACAATCTTTGATAATGCCGAAGTTCAAAGAAGAGCTCTACAAGTACATCACCGGAATCGTCCGGAACCAAGGTCAGAAGTTAATTGCTATTAACGGGGTCGAGGACCATCTTCACATGTTGATCGGCCTACGACCCGCAATGGCGCTGGCCGACTTGATTCGAGATGTAAAGGCGGACTCTTCCAACTTTGTGAATGACAATAAATGGGTCCGGGGGAAATTCAGTTGGCAGGAGGGTTACGGCGCATTTTCTTACGGTCACTCGCAACTCGATACGATTATTCGGTACATACAGAATCAGGAAGAACACCACAGACGGCGATCATTTAGAAATGAATACTTGTCGCTCCTAAGAAAGTTTGATATCGCCTTTGAGGACAAATACATTTTTGAGTTCATCGAGTGAGTTTCGTCTAACTGCTAACATTTCGCTCCTACGGAGCTAACGTTTTACTGGGAAACTTTCGTGCTATAAACATTTTCGCTCCTACGGAGCGGCGAATGAGCCCCGATACTTAACTACGCGGCAGGCTGACCGGCGAACGTCGAATGAGGACTAATGAAAACGCTACTCAAAAATGGTCGCGTGGTAACGGCGACTGACGATTATCACGCCGACATTCTCATCGACGGCGAAACAGTTTCCGTCATTGGCGCGAAGCTCGACATGGAGGCCGACAAGGTCATAGATGCGGCCGGCAAGCTGCTGATCCCCGGGGGCATCGATCCGCACACGCACATGGAGTTGCCCTTTGGCGGCACAGAATCTTCCGACGACTTCCGCACCGGCACCATTGCCGCAGCCCACGGCGGCACTACCAGCATCATCGACTTTGCGGTGCAGTACAAAGGCCAATCGCTAATTGAGGGCATAGACAATTGGCATAAGAAGGCGGAAGGCAAGACGGCAATCGACTACGGGTTTCATCTGATCACGACCGAACTAGAAGACAGCCAGATCGAAGAACTTCACACCGCGATGGACGAGGGAGTGACGAGCTTCAAGATGTTCATGGCCTATCCAGGCGTGTTCCTGGTAGATGACGCCACAATTTTTCGCGGCATGCTCGCGGCTGGCGAACGCGGCGGTTTGATCTGCATGCATGCAGAAAATGGTATCGTTATTAACGAGATCATTAAGCACGCACTCGCAAAGGGTCATACCGCTCCCAAGTATCACGCGCTAACCCGCCCCACTGTTGCCGAAGCTGAAGGTGTTCACCGCGCAATTGCGATCGCCGAAATGGCAGAGTCGCCGGTCTACATAGTCCACCTGTCTTGCACCGATGCGCTCAATCAGGTGCGCCAGGCGCGTGATCGTGGCATTGCGGCTTTTGCGGAAACCTGTCCCCAGTATCTCTTCCTTTCTCTCGACGACTATGACGAGCCGGGATTTGCCGGAGCCAAATACGTGATGACACCGCCTCTTCGTGACAAAGCAAATCAAGCCGAACTCTGGAAGGGGCTGAAGAGTGACGACCTACAGGTGATCTCAACTGATCACTGCCCGTTCTGCATGAAGGAACAAAAGGAACTTGGTGTCGGCGATTTCACCAAAATCCCGAACGGGGCTCCAGGCGTAGAGCACCGCGTCTCACTGATCTACAACGGCGGCGTGGTCGAGAATCGCATCAGTCTGAATCGCTTCGTGGAACTGACTTCGACGGCGGCGGCGAAAATGTTCGGCTTGTTTCCCAAGAAGGGGACGATCGCAATAGGCTCTGACGCAGATATTGTTGTTTTTGATCCCAACAAAGACCAGACGATCAGCGTCAAGACTCACCACATGAACGTGGATTATAGTGCCTACGAAGGGCGAAAGATTAGAGGTGCTGTAGAAACAGTACTCTCGCGTGGCAAGGTTGTGATTGAAAACGGAGAGTACGTGGGCAAGGCAGGCGATGGCCGTTTTCTCAAGCGCGGCACCTGCGTGGCGATGTAACGGTTTCTGCCTACTCAGTGCGGGTGAGACGCTCGCGATCCTATGAACAATCCCCCAGATACGATTCAACACGCCGACGGTCGCGTGGAACTGCGCGATTATTCCTCGGTTAGCTCCAGCCCGCTTTACAACAAGGACCTTGCGCCCGTTCCCATCAGCAAGCGCAACTGGACCACTTACAACTACGCCGCGCTCTGGATCAGTATGGCGCACTGCATTCCGACATACATGCTCTCGTCGGGGCTGATTAGTGCCGGAATGAATTGGTGGCAAGCGTTGATCACCATTCTGCTTGGCAACGTGATCGTGTTAATTCCGATCTTGCTCAACTCGCATCCGGGAACGAAGTACGGTATTCCCTTCCCTGTTTTCGCGCGCGCCAGCTATGGGACCTATGGCTCAAATCTACCGGCCTTAATGCGAGCGATCGTTGCCTGCGGTTGGTTTGGGATTCAGGCCTGGATCGGCGGCGAAGCATTGAACGTCTTCTTTAGCGCCGTGTTTCCTGGTTGGAAGACATTGTTAGGTGGTCCGATTGCCGGCCACATGACTACCGAATGGCTTTCCTTTCTGCTGTTCTGGGGCCTGAATATTTACATCATTTATCGCGGCATGGATCTGCTGCGCAAAGTGGAAAATTGGGCCGCACCTTTTGTGCTGATCATGACGGCGCTGCTTTTGGGCTGGGCTATCTGGAGAGCACAGGGTCTCGGTTATCTCCTCAATCAACAAAGCCGTTTCCACAGTTTTGGCGAGTTCTGGCCGATCTTTATTATCTCGCTGACGGGCATGATCGGATTCTGGGCCACGCTTTCCCTCAACATGCCTGACTTCACTCGCTTTGGCAAAAGCCAACGCGACCAAGTGGTCGGTCAAGTCATTGCGCTTCCGACAACGATGACCGTATTTGCTGCCATGGGCGTAATGATCACTTCGGCAGCCGTCGTGATCTATCCCCACATGAAAGTAGAAGAGCTGTGGGATCCGATGAAGCTGGTGGGACAGTTTGGCAACGTGTGGGTAGTGGCGATCTCGATGTTCACCGTTGTCGTAGCCACCCTCGCGGTGAACATCGCTGCCAACGTTGTCTCGCCCGCAAATGATTTTGCGAATGCGTTTCCGAAGTGGATCTCGTTTCGCACAGGCGGTCTAATCACCGGCATCATTGGCATATTGATGCAGCCGTGGAGACTGTTGGCAGATCCTTCGGGATATATCTTCGCCTGGCTGGTCGGTTACTCTGGCGGGCTCGGTTCGATTGCCGGCGTGTTGATTGTCGACTACTGGGTGGTGCGGCGAAAGCGGTTGGAGTTGGGCGATCTCTATCGCAAGCCTGGAGTTTATACTTACAATGGCGGCTGGAACTGGCGGGCAGTCGTCGCCACGCTGGTAGGTTGCGCGCTCGCCTGGATTGGCCTGGTAGTGCCGGCACTCAGCGCGCTATATGCTTACGCATGGTTTGTCGGCTTTGGCGCGGCCGCGATAATGTATTTCCTGTTTACCAAACTTACGCCTCCGCAGGCGCTCCTTGCACTCGAACACCCGACAAGTTGAAACACTCTGTCCAAGAAACTGAACGCCACTAGAACTCGAAGCTGTAGTTAAACTGGAGACATCATGCCACGCACAGTTAAATGCGGACTTATCCAATGCGCAAATGCAGCGCCAACCGACTTGCCAGTCGACGACATCAAGCGCCTGAATATCGAAAAGCACTTGAGCTTCATCGAAAAGGCAGCGGCGCAGGGAGTGCAAATGCTTTGCATGCAGGAGGTTTTTACCACCCCTTACTTCTGCGCCGAACAACAGACGCGTTGGTACGAGGCCGTCGAGAAAATTCCCGACGGTGAGACAGTAAAACTGATGCAGGAAGTAGCGAAGACTTATGGGATGGTGATCATTGTTCCGATTTATGAAGAGGAGATGACTGGCATCTATTACAACACGGCGGCCGTGATTGATGCCGACGGCAAGTATCTCGGCAAATACCGCAAGAATCATATTCCCCATGTGAACCCCGGCTTCTGGGAAAAATTCTATTTCCGACCTGGGAATCTCGGCTATCCTGCATTCGACACCGCCTTTGCTCGTATCGGTGTTTATATCTGCTACGACCGGCACTTCCCCGAGGGCGCGCGTGCCCTCGGCTTGAACGGAGCCGAGATCATTTTTAATCCTTCGGCGACGGTCGCCGGCCTTTCTGAGTACTTGTGGAAATTGGAACAACCGGCGCACGCCGTCGCCAACGGTTATTTCGTCGGCGCCATCAATCGTGTTGGCCACGAACAGCCCTGGGACATCGGAGAGTTTTACGGGCAGAGTTATTTTTGCGACCCGCGCGGTCGCATCCTCGTTGAAGCGCCGCGCGATCAGGATGCATTGATAGTGGCGGACCTTGATCTAGATATGATTCGCGAAGTTCGAAATACCTGGCAGTTCTTTCGCGACCGCCGGCCGGATACTTACGGAGCGCTGGTCGCAGATTAGACTCAAGTCTCAAGTCTCAGGTCTCAAGTCCAACCTCACCGAGGACTTTATGAGTACGATTGAAAGATTCGAAGATTTAGAAGCTTGGAAACGTGCACGAAGCTTTGCAAAGCTGATACATACAGTCAGTGGCGATGGAGATTTCGGTCGCGACTTCGCACTTAAAGGGCAGATTCGTCGAGCGGCGATCTCTATAGTGTCGAACATTGCCGAGGATTTTGAACGAGACGGCGACAAGGAGTTTCTTCAGTATCTTTTTGTAGCAAAGGGTTCATGTGGTGAGGTGCGAGCGCAGTTGTATCTTGCGATGGACTATAAATACATAACCGAGGAAGAGTTTTCACAACTGAAGATGAAGGCTTTGGAGCTAAACCGCATTATTTCGGGTTTGATTAAGTACCTAAAACAATCGCACTTTACGGGCAAGAAGTACAAGGCCAGGAGCTAGAAGACTTGAGACCTGAGACCTGAGTCCTGAGTCCTGAGACCTGAGACCTGAGACCTGAGACTTGAGACCTGAGACTTGAGACCTGAGACCTGATGAGACTCGAGACGGAGTAAAAAAATGGATCTATCGATAGTCGTTAACGGAATGAAGTTCCCCAATCCCTTTCTCCTCGGCTCAGGGCCGCCGGGCACAAACGCTCGCGTGATTGCCAAGTCATTCGACGCCGGTTGGGGCGGCGCGGTGGCTAAGACTGTCAGTCTTGAGTCGGCTAAGGTTGTCAACGTTGTGCCGCGCTATGGAAAGCTGCGCTCGAAGGTCTCAGGCGAGGTGATCGGATTTGAGAACATCGAGCTGATTTCTGATCGCCCCATCGACATCTGGCTGGAGGAGTTTCGTCAGTTAAAGAAAGACTATCCCAACCACATCCTGATCGCTTCGATCATGGAAGAGTATGAAAAGGGTCGCTGGCAGGAGTTGACGAAGGTGGTGCAGGACACGGGCGTAGACGCTCTGGAGCTTAACTTCTCCTGCCCGCACGGCATGACCGAACGAAAGATGGGTTCGGAGATGGGTGAACACCCTGACCTTACTGAAGAAGTTACGGGCTGGGTCACTGAGGTCGCGAGGATTCCGGTGTGGGCAAAGATGACCCCGAACATCACGAATATTAAGGAACCATCACACGCTGCCGTTCGTGGCGGCGCCCAGGGAATCTCCGCAATCAACACAATCCTCTCCGTGATTGGCGTTGATCTGGAAACCCTGCGGCCCATGCCTACAGTTGAAGGACACAGTGTGCCGGGTGGCTATTCTTCTCAAGCAGTGCGCCCGATTGCACTTCGCATGGTCAGTCAACTAGCGCTTAGCCTGCCCAAAGAAGTCTCCATCAGCGGCATCGGTGGCATTGAATCGTCCCACGACGCGCTCGAGTTCATGTTGCTCGGATCATCAACCGTGCAGCTTTGCACCGGAGTCATGCTTCACGGCGTCAAGATGATTGACGAACTCAATGAAGGGCTGGAAAAGTTCATGGTCGACAAAGGCTTCAGTTCCGTCTCGGAGATCGTCGGCAAGAGTTTGTCCTACTTCTCAACGCACATGGATCTGGTGCAGAAAATGAAGGCAGCCAAGCGCACTAAAGCCGGAGAAGCTAGTCGCGATAACGAGTGGGGCCAGAAAGACATCACGGAAAAAACAGCAGAGCTCACTTCAAACTAAAGTCTCCGCCGCGGCCTCCCTGAAAGGAGACGAAAGGACTCAAGCCATCAGTACCAATCCTTACTACAACGCGCCGCCGCACCTGCGCTACGTTCCTACTCAGTTTCGCGCGAACCTTGTTTGCATCCTGCTGCTTGCAAATGCGGCGATTAGCTTCGCTTCGACGCTGCTGTCAGTGCTCGAATTGCTGTGGCCCGGTGATTTGTTTGCCGAAGGATTTGAAAACAACCCGGTAACCCTGGTTCTGTGGCTGCTCACGTTGGCCCTGGCAGTGGTCCAAATAGTGGTTTTCTTTGCCACGGTGGTCGTCTTTCTTATGTGGCTGTACCGGGCCCATGAAAATCTGGCAGCGTTCGGCATACCAAGGAATCAAATGCAGTACTCCTCAGCTTGGGCGGTGGGGAGCTTCTTTGTGCCGTTGGCAAGCCTAATCATTCCCTACCGGGCAATTAAGGAGCTGTGGCAGAAGAGCGTTCCAAATTACTCGACTATGTTTGGCGACCTGGGCCCGCCCGGCTTTTTTGCCGCGTGGTGGGGCTTTTGGATTACTTCGAACATCGCCGACCAAATCTATTTTCGCCTTTCCTGGCGCGAGGAAGCTTCAGTTGACGCTGTCGAAGTGATTGGAGCTATCGGCGGCATACTGGGAATTGTTGCCGCGTTGTTAGCTGTTAAGGTGGTCAGGGAGATCCAACGACAACAGGTTGAGAGC
>JBAPXA010000207.1:0-2210 GCA_049283975.1 Pyrinomonadaceae bacterium
CGACTAGACTTCGCGGATTTCTTCGGAAACGGTTTTGTCGAGAATTCGAAGCGAACTCTGGCTTTGGTTCAGGATGTTGACGACTTCTGCAGGAGAGTCGGTGAGATGAAGTAATTTCAAATCCTGAAGAGAAATCTTTCCTTCCTCCAGCGCGGTATTACGTATCCAGTCCATCAGGCCCTGCCAGTAGTTAGTCCCAAACAGTACTACCGGGAAGTTTCGAATTTTACGCGTTTGGATTAAGGTTAGCGCTTCGAATAGTTCGTCGAGAGTGCCAAAGCCGCCGGGAAAAATAATGAAGCCGAGGCTGTATTTCACGAACATCATTTTTCTGACGAAGAAGTAGCGGAACGTTAGTGAGCGCGTCTGGTAGGGATTCGCACCCTGCTCAAAGGGCAGCTCGATATTGCAACCGACTGAAAGGCCGCCAGCCTCAAACGCGCCGCGGTTCGCCGCCTCCATAACTCCTGGGCCGCCTCCGGTAATCACCGCATAACCTTCGCGCGCAAGAAGTGCTGCAGTTTCCTGCGCCAGTTTGTAGTAGGGATCGCTTGCTGGCGTTCGCGCCGAGCCGAAGATTGAGATGCCGCGCGTCAGGCTCGCGAGTTCATCAAACCCTTCGACAAACTCGCCCATGATGCGAAACACACGCCAGGTATCGGTGTGAGTAAACTCGTCTGTACGCGGACTCTCGAGGAGTTGTTCGTCCTGAGTCGCGTGCGGCAGTCGCTGATCGCTTTCGGTTGGCTTCTCCATGTTTGTCGTAGCGTAGACTACTGTTTGCGTCGTTACACGCGAACCTCTAAGAGGTTAGATTCCCATGATGCTGTAACCGCAATCAACATAAATCACTTCACCAGTAATCCCGGACGAAAGTGGACTACACAAAAAGAGTGCGGTGTTGCCAACCTCGCGCGCTTCAACATTTCGTCGCAGCGCTGCATGGTCGGCGTGGTGCTTCAGCATTGAAGTGAAATCTGAAACACCGCGTGCCGAAAGTGTTTGGATTGGTCCGGCGCTGATAGCGTTGATGCGGATGTTGCGCGGTCCGAGGTCTTTGGCAAGGTAACGGGTGCTGGCTTCAAGCGCGGCTTTAGCCACGCCCATTACGTTGTAGCCGGCGATTACTTTCTCGGCGCCGTAGTAACTCATGCAGACAATGCTGCCCCCTTCCGTCATTAAGGGGACAGCGGCTTTTGCAAGTTGGCCGAGCGAGTAAGCACTAATTTCCAGTGCCGTAAGAAAAGCCTCGCGACTGGTGTCGAGAAATTCTCCCCCCAATGCTTCGCGCGGCGCATAGGCAATGCTGTGGATTAGAAAATCGAGCCGGCCAAATTCTTCACCGACACGTTTGAAGGCAGCGTCCACTTCTTCCTGCTTGGTCACGTCGCAGGGTAAGAGCAACGAGCCGGGCATCGCCTCGCTGGTGAGCGCCGCGACATTTTCTTTGAGGCGATCGCCCTGGTAGGTAAATGCGAGACGAGCGCCGGCTTCGTGTAAGGATTGTGCCGTGGCCCAGGCGATGGAACGTTTGTTGGCAACACCAAAGATGATTCCGAATTTATCTTTTAGCATAGGTTGAAAGCCGCCAGAGTAGCGTTCAGATCGTAGGTTGGGCTGGGTCGTCAGTCTACTCAACGGTCCTTTGCACGGCCCCTTCGGAGCCTGAAAGAGTCAAAGAAACCTTTGACTTGAGGATCTTTTTCGGTTGCTCCCATGACTTGCAGGGTATAGGTACAACGATCCGTAGCATAAAAGCGCAATACTCCGGGTCCCGCATCTGAGACGATTCGAAACTGTCTGGCGGCGAAGCCGTTGAGTCTAAAGTCATGATCAAAAATTATGTCGACATTGACCCCATTCCTGTTTGACTCCTTGATAAAACCAGCGTTGTATCCGATGCTGTGGCCCTTCACTGACAACAGCTGATACTCGTACCCCTTCCTAGCCGCCTGGCTTTTAGTTCTAAGGAAAACAAGGTATTCAACGTTATTTACAGTGACGCGATATGCCTCAAAGGCAGGAGAAGTCGCTGAGAACGTTTTATCTTTGGCGGGCACCCCAGGCATCCTGATAGAGAATTCATCATCGCTGAGTTCATACTCTTGCGCACGCGCAGTCGCAGGCTGTGAGTGAAAAAAGCAACATAGGAATAATAACGAGACATAGAATGTGAAACCCTCTGTCTTACTCAGTGCCCTCCCCGCGCC
>JBAPXA010000208.1:0-9752 GCA_049283975.1 Pyrinomonadaceae bacterium
CATTCTCTATTGAGACCCCAGACGAGCTTAACCGACAGGCGCTTCAAAACCGCCCCGAGTATGCGCGCGCGATGCTGGCGGTGCGCATGAATGCACGCCAGATACGTGGAGCGCGCGACGAGGTGCTCCCGCGCGTGGACGCATTTTCTAGTATCGGGGTAAGTGGCCGCACTCCCGTAACTGGAAGTTCAGACTATGCCGTGGGCGCTTCTGTCACTGTCAATGTGTTTGATGCGGGACGTAAAGCCCGAATCGATCAGGCCCGCGCGGCCGAGGCTATCGCCCAGGCCGAACAGGAGCAGCTTGCCAATCAGATCAATTTTGAGGTCGTTCGGTCCTATCAGGAATTTGTATCTGCTCGAGAGCGTCTGCTCGTAGTCGCTCAAACTACGGCGCAAGCCAGCGAAGTTCTACGCATCGTGCAGGATCGTTATCATGAAGGACTCACAACCATTACAGAAGTACTGCGAGCTCAGTTGGCCCTGGTGCGGGCCCGCACTGATGTCGAGACGGCTCGCCATAACCATTACGTCGCCTATGCAAATGTCTTATTGGCGACAGGAAAACTGAAAGATGTTCGGCCATTCGTCTTGTGACAGTTGAGGGCGCACCGCCTGATACTCCGCCTGCGAAAAACCGAAGAGGCACAGATGAAACACCTGGTTACGCTCGCTGTCGTCAGTCTCGCTCTTGCGGGTGCAAGCTCCTGCGCCAGAAAGCAGGAAATAGCAATAACCGCAGCCCCGATCGTGCAAGGCGTAAAGATTGAGACCGTCGCAAAGCAGTCCGTAGATGAGAGCTACGAGGCGGTGGGGACCGTGCGCGCAAAAAACAGCAGCATTGTTTCAGCGAAGGTGATGGGAACCATTGTGGCGATGAAGGTTCGCGAAGGCGACCCAGTGCGTGCGGGCCAGATTCTCGTGGAAATCGACAGCCGGGAGGCCAGGATTCAGGGGCAGAGGTCGGGCGCGGGATTAGTCGAGATGAGGGGCGCCCTTGATGAAGTAGATCGAAGCATCAAGGCCGCACAGGCCAGCCAGGCTGCTGCTGAAGCCAATCGCCGTCTCGCTAGTTCTACGCTCCGTCGGTACCAACAGTTGCTCGACAGAAAATCAATTAGTCCGCAGGAATTTGACGAAGTGCGGGCCAGGCATGAGGTTGCCGAGGCCGAAGCTGACCGTGACGGCCGACTACTGCAATCGCTGGAGGCGAAAAGGCGACAGGCGCTGGCCCGTATTGATCAGGCGAAGGCTGATGTCGCGGGCTCCCAGGTTTATTCGAGCTTCTCACGAATTGCAGCGCCCATTAACGGAGTTGTTGTCTCCAGGCAAGCGGACGTCGGTTACATGGCCGCACCAGGCGCGCCTTTGCTAACGATCGAAAGTGGCACCGATTACCGGCTCGAAGCCGCCGTACAGGAATCCCAAATTAACAACATTCATCTACGGGATCAGGTCCGCGTTCAGATAGATGCCCTGGGTCCGCAAGAGCTTGCGGGCATCGTGGTCGAGATTGTTCCAACTTCTGATCCGGCGAGCAGAACTTATCTGATCAAGATCAGCATTGCTCCGCCCGACGGCAATCAGCAAGTCATTCGTTCTGGCCTTTATGGTAAAGCCCGCTTCATCATCGGCCAGACGCAAGCCCTCACGATTCCCCGAAGAGCCGTCGTCGAGCGTGGACAACTTACCAGTGTCTATGTGGTCGACCAGTTGGGCGTCGCGCGCATGAGATTAGTGAAGACCGGCAAGACCTACACTGACCGGGTGGAAGTGCTTTCGGGGTTGAGCGAAGGGGAGCAGATCGTGATTGACGGCGTGGAAGCGGTTAGTGATGGCAGTCGCGTACGAGAGGCCGCTCCGGGTTTGCCGCCAGCGACGAAATAGTCGAGGTGGAAGAGTGACGAAAGATGGACTTGGTCCCGCCGGCAAACTGGCACAGGCATTCATTAACTCCAAATTGACGCCGCTAGTCATTGTCGCTTCCATCCTGCTGGGGGTTGGCGCGGTGCTCCTGCTCCCACGCGAAGAGGAGCCGCAGATCGTCGTACCCATGATCGACGTCTTCGTACAGATGCCGGGCGCATCTGCCAAAGAAGTTGAAGAGCGGGTGACGAAGCCGATGGAAAAATTGCTCTGGGAAGTTCCCGGGGTTGAGTACATTTATTCGACCTCGGCACCCGGTTATTCAATGGCGGTCGTCCGCTTTTACGTCGGCCAGAGTGAAGAGGCGAGCATCGTCCGGCTCAACCAGAAGATGTCCGCTAACTTTGATCTAATCCCGCCCGGCGCCAGCCCGCCGCTCATCAAGCCGCGCTCGATAGACGACGTTCCCATTCTGGCCCTCACTCTTGCCAGTGATCGCTACGACCACTTCACCCTCAGACGTGTTGCGGCACAGGTTCACGATCAAATTAAAGAAGTCAGAGACGTCTCTGAAGTGAAGATCATTGGCGGACAGCGCCGTCAGATTCGCGTGCTGCTGGATGACGCGCGCATGGCTGCATACGGCGCCGCTCCGGCGAGCATTGTCCCTATGCTCCAGCAGGAAAACAAACAGTTGCAGTCTGGCAGCTTTTCATTGGGCAACCGCGAGTTTCTGGTAGAAACCGGAGGCTTCCTGCATTCCGCCGAAGAAGTCGGCGACGTGGTCGTCGGCGTTTCCAACGGCCGCCCTGTGTTCCTGCGCGACGTGGCGCGAATTGAAGACGGCGCGGAAGAGCCGGCCGACTATGTTCTCTACGGAACCGGCCCGGCAGAGAGCGGAGCCACGCCCACCACCACTACTCCGTCAACGGCTAACCAGAACGTAATGCCGGCGCTAACAATCTCGGTAGCTAAACGTAAAGGAACTAATGCGATCGCGATTGCGGATCAGGTGATTGAGAAGGTCAAGCACTTGCAAGGCACTCTGATTCCAAGCGACGTCAAAGTGGTAGTTACCCGCAACTATGGCGAGACGGCGAGCGAGAAGTCTAATGAACTTCTGCTCCACATGATGATTGCCATCCTCTCTGTCTCACTGTTGATCTGGATCGTCCTTGGTTTGCGGGAAGCTGGGGTTGTCGCGACTGCTATTCCGGTGACGCTCGCGCTCACCCTCGCGGTCTTCTATTTCTATGGTTACACCCTCAACCGGATCACGCTTTTCGCCCTAATCTTCTCGATTGGCATTCTGGTGGATGACGCCATCGTGGTGGTAGAGAACATTACGCGTCACTATCGCCTGCCTGAGAATCGCGAGCGCCCGATCGTGGACATTGCCCTCGAGGCCGTGAACGAAGTTGGTAATCCGACGATTCTGGCAACCTTCGCTGTGATCGCGGCTATTCTTCCGATGGCCTTTGTGAGCGGCTTGATGGGGCCCTACATGAGACCGATTCCCATTGGCGCGTCAGCCGCGATGGTCTTCTCGCTTCTGGTGGCGTTCGTGGTGACGCCGTGGGCCAGCTTGCGACTGTTAAGGCGGGAGAGTGGTCACGGCGATTCCCACGATCGCGAAGGTTGGACGACGCGTGGCTATCGCAGGGTGATGGGCGCGCTGATTCACGATCGGCGCTGGCGCTATACGTTTCTCTTTTGCGTGGCACTGTTGCTGGTGGGCGCGCTCTCACTCGTTGCGCTGAAGCTCGTGCGCGTAAAGATGCTTCCGTTTGATAACAAGAGCGAGTTTCAGGTGATTGTGGATATGCCAGAGGGCACCACGCTCGAAGGTACCGCGGCGGTGACGCGCGAGATTGGAGATTACATTCGCACGGTGCCAGAAGTGACCGACTATCAGATGTACGTCGGCACGGCTTCGCCTTACAACTTCAACGGCCTGGTGCGCCACTACTTTCTGCGACGCGGGGCCAACGTGGCCGACATTCAGGTCAACCTGGTGCCCAAGGATGAGCGATCGGCGCAGAGTCACGACATTGCCAAACGCGTGCGCCCCGCTATTCAACAAATCGCCACAAAATACCTGGCCCGCGTCAAAGTTTCTGAGACACCACCCGGTCCACCCGTTCTGCAAACGCTGGTTGCAGAGGTCTATGGACCAAATTACCAACGCCAGATTGAAGTTGCCCGGCAGATTGAAGATATCTTCGACAAAACTGAAGGGGTGGTCGACGTCGACTCGTATATCGAGGATTCCCAAGCCAAATATCACTTCGTCGTGGACAAAGAGAAAGCCGCCCTGAACGGCGTTTCAGCAGAGCAGATCGCCGCAACTCTGCGCATCGCAATCGAGGGGATCAATGTTGGCCTGACTCATCAGCCACTTGAAAAGGAAGATGTGCCGATAGTTCTGCGACTGCCGCGCGCCGAGCGTTCGAGTGTTGCTGACCTCAAGCAGATCAAGGTTATTGGGCAGCAGGGGAGCCTCGTCTCGTTAGGTGAACTTGTGCGCGTTGAAGAGCAGGCGGCGGACCAGAGCATCTATCATAAGAATCTGATGCCGGTCGTCTACGTCACCGGCGATGTGGCGGGAAAAGTGGAAAGTCCTGTCTATGCCATCCTGCAACTAAACGAGGCCCTGGATCATTTGCAGCTGCCGGAAGGCTATGGACTTGAACGTTATGTCGCCAATCAGCCCTTCAGCGCCGAAAAACTCGCAATGAAGTGGGACGGCGAATGGCATATCACTTACGAAGTCTTCCGCGATCTGGGGTTGGCGTTCGGGGCAGTGCTCATACTGATTTACATCCTCGTCGTGGGCTGGTTTCAATCTTTCAAGACGCCGCTAACGATTATGGCCGCGATTCCATTCTCCCTCATCGGCATCTTGCCCGCGCACGCTTTAATGGGTGCTTTCTTCACCGCCACCTCAATGATTGGCTTCATCGCCGGCGCGGGGATTGTCGTGCGCAATTCGATCATTCTGGTGGATTTCGTCGAACTGAGATTGAATCAGGGGATGGCGCTTGCAGACGCTGTGGTCGATGCGGGAGCAGTGCGTTTCCGTCCCATGATGCTGACCGCAGCGGCGGTCATTGTCGGCTCGGGGGTAATTCTATTTGATCCGATCTTCCAGGGTCTGGCAATTTCGCTCATGGCCGGAGAGGTTGCTTCACTCTTGCTATCTCGCATGACCGTGCCGGTTCTTTTTTACATGAGTGAACGGAAGAAACATGAGCGGTCCGTGATCGAACAGAAGGTCTCTCCAACTGAATCGCCGGAGGAAACTAACGTGACTGCCGTTGAGACGCCGGCGCCGGGCGTCGAGGCCGTTTCAGTGGTTGAATCCGCGGCGGATAGTGAACCGGTTACGGGGAATGGTGAAGGGATCGAAGCTGAGCACGATCCGATGCCTGAAACGTCAGACGCAACGAACCGGATTTGAGGATGACGAATCGTCCGGAAGCACCAATTCTGCGTAGAATAAACGAGATTCCAGCGCATCCAACCATGCGAGCTTTCGCGCAACAAGAGCGAAACTTTCCGCCCAATCCTTTGCCTCGGGAGGCATTGCTCGCAACATTTCATCGTTAACGACCCCGGCATACCTGTTGCAGTCCTGGAATTGAATAGCTTTGCATCAGAAGCCGCACGCCACGTTAGCTTCGGCTTTGCCGCCCAACGGACGACTTTTAGCAAAGCAGAATTGAGTTGAATTCTTTCGGCGTGGAGCGCGGAAAAAAATATGAACAGTCTGGATTCGCTATGACCGACTCGATCGAACAAACCATTCTTTGTATTGCCAGTTGCTTCAAGGGCAACGACTTCATACGTGAATGTAAGCGGAATGGCGCGCGGGTGGTTTTGTTAACCAGAGAGAAGTTGCTAGCTGCAGACTGGGCGCGTGAGTCGATTGACGATCTCGTGGCCATTAGCGGGAAGACGAGTGTTCAGTCTTACCTCACGGCCGCGACCCACATCGCGAGGCACCGGCGAGTAACGCAGGTGGTTGCGCTTGAAGAATATGACATCGTCACCGCTGCCCATATCCGCGAACATCTGTCTGTGGCCGGTATGGGCGCTACCACCGCGCGCTGCTTCCAAGACAAGCTGGCCATGCGCGCCCGGGCCCGCGATCTTGGTATCCCGCAACCAGATTTTGTCCCTTTGCTCAATTTCGAGGCGATAGCTGAATTCATGAGGAGCACTTCCGCACCATGGATGCTGAAACCTCGCATTGGCGCTTCCGCGATGGGCATAAGGAAACTGGAGGAACCCGACGATGTGTGGCGCACAATCGCCGAACTGGATACGCGGGAAGCGTTTCACGAACGTTCGGCCTTTCATCTCCTGGAACACTTCATTGCCGGCAATGTCTATCACGTCGATTCGTTAGTTGCTGGAGGCAAGATACTCTTCGCTAACGTTGAGCGTTACGGCGCGCCACCGTTCGACGTTTCGCACTTTGGCGGCGTCAATCTCTCGCACACAGCAAAGCGCGGTTCGAAAGTACAGCGGCAGCTGCTGGCTTTGAATAAGCGGTTGCTGAAAGGCTTCGGCTTCGAGCGGGGTGTGACACACGCCGAATTCATCCACCGAATGGATGCGGAGGAAATTGCCGACGCGAGAACTTCCAAGACGGGAGAGAATCTGGACGCCGATTCCAGGAGCGATCAATTCCATTTTCTCGAAGTCGCAGCGCGCGTCGGCGGAGCCTACACAACGGAGACCATCGCAGCGGCAACCGGCGTTAATCTCTGGCGCGAATGGGCAAAAATCGAACTTGCTAAGCCAGAGCGGCCCTACTATCTATCCCCAACGCGCCAGGAATACGGCGGCATCGCGGTATCACTGGCACGTCAGGAAAATCCCTCTACTGTCAGCTATACGGATCCTGAGATCGTATATCGGGTGAACAAGCCCTGGCATGTTGGGCTCATCGTGGGTTCGCCTGATTATGATCGAGTAGTAGAGTTGTTGGCGCAGTACACACGTCGCTTCAGTGACGAGTTCACAGCCGTTGCGCCGCCAGAAGAAAAACCGGAACTACGCGCGTGAACTCGCGCTGCAAGAATTCTCAAATCGAGAGACAACTGCGGATGTTTACCAGGCGGATCCACCTATGATCTCAACTGCGACACGCAAACAAACGAGCCAGCTTTCTAATCCAGGGGAACACTTGATCGCTGCCGTTCGCGGATCTCTTCCTGGTCCTACGTTGTTAATCCTTGGTGGCATTCACGGGAACGAGCCAGCCGGCGTGCTCGCTGCAGAGCGCGTGCTGCCGCGCTTGCACGAGCGAAGAGCTGAGTTGCGCGGCGAAGTAGTTATGCTGCGAGGGAATACCAGGGCGCTGGAGCGAAACGTTCGCTACATCAATGCCGATCTAAACAGGCTCTGGCGGGCCAACAATGCCGGGACAGTCGAGTCAGGGAATTGTCATCCATTTGAGGCGTCTGAATTTGTGGAACAGCGCGAGTTGCTCGTGGACATCAGGGAAGTGATCAGCAGGGCACGAGGGGATGTCTATTTCGTCGATTTGCACACCACCTCGGCGCCGGGAAAGCCATTTGCAACGGTCGGTGATACGCTTCGCAACCGCCGCTTTGCCCTACAGTTTCCCGTAACGATTGTTCTGGGACTGGAGGAACAGATTGAAGGAACTCTGCTCGAGTACATTAACAATCTTGGTGCGGTAACGATGGGTTTCGAGGCCGGACAGCACGAAGCGACTACCTCTGTAGACCATCATGAGGCAGTAATTTGGAATGCTACCGTCGCAACCGGGAACTTTCGTCGCGAGGATGTGACCGAGCTGGATCACTTACAGTCTCTGCTTAAACTCGCAGGCGGCGGGAGGCGAGTGGTTGAGGTACGCCATCGTCGTGCGATCTCGGCTGCGGATGAGTTTCAAATGGAACCAGGCTTTAAGAATTTTCAGCCGGTACGGCGCGGGCAGGTTCTGGCAAGAGATCGAATGGGTGAAATCCGAGCTAGCGAAACAGGTCTCATTCTGCTGCCGCTGTATCAAAAGCTGGGCGATGATGGCTTCTTCCTTGGACGTGACGTGAAGCAGTTCTGGCTTTATTTGTCAGCATTGCTCCGCAAGCTGAAGGTTGGTCATTACATCCACGTGCTTCCCGGAGTTCGCCGCGATCGCCTCGACGAAAACGTCTTGATTATCAACACGCGAATTGCCCAGATACTGCCACTGCAGATCCTGCATCTGTTGGGGTTTCGAAGACGGCGCTGGATTGACAAGTATCTGGTCGTCAGCCGACGCTCGTATGACCTGACCGGACCAGCGAAGCTCATTTTCTAATAAGATTGAGGGAACGATGCTATGGACGCAATGGAAGAATCAGGGGAACTAAACTTCGGTGTTACTTCGATGGACCGCGAGCATGCGGGCCAACTCAGCCTGCTGAATGATCTTAAAGCTGCCGTTCGCAGCGGAGCTGACGACAGTTTGGTCTACGCCTTACTCGATGAACTGGTGGAGCATTCAAATCTCCACTTTCTCTCCGAACAGCTCCTGATGAGGCTGCATGCTTACGAAGCGTCCGAGTCGCATTTTCTGGAGCACGAACGCTTGCTCGATGAGCTGCAACAGCTAAGACATAGCCTTGCAACGGGAACAACCACTGACAAGCATGGTCTGATTGAAGCACTTCGCAGTTGGCTTCTCATTCATATTCAAACCGCAGACAAGAAGCTGGCAGAATATCTGAATGCGCGGGCCGCTCAGCAGATAGGTGAAGAGCCTTAACCACGGTCAATGCCCTACACGGAAGCTGCTGGTCGAAAATATCTGAATAGTTTCCAGCCCAGGATGATCGCGAGAATAAGGGGTAATACGGCCCAAGCGAGATTACCCAGAATCTCGGATATGTATTGGACGCGGTCACTGAAGATATAGCCCAACATCACATACAGAAACACCCAGAGCACTTCTCCAAGCACGTCCCATAAAATGAAGCGTCGCCAGGGGTAGCCGGCGATCCCGCTCGTGACGTTGATCCAAGGTCCGAGTTGGGTGACGAGCCACCGACTGAAGAAGATTCCGGGGCCACCCCACTTCTTAGACAGGGCTTCGGCTTCCTTGATTTTGTGTTCGCCACCCATTCTACGGCTGATCCGAACAACCAAAGGACGGCCGGCCCAACGAGACAGCCCATACCCGATTTGATCACCGATTATGGCCGCCAGGCTTCCGGCCACAAGGACCGGCAACAAATTCATCTCACCCTGTTTTGCGAATGAACCGGCTGCTACCAACGTCAAGGACACGGGAAAAGGCACGCCCACGGAGGAGATCGTGATCACCGCAAAGAGTAGCGGCAGACCATAGTCCACGAGTGCAGCCAGAAGTTGATCTGTGATACTCACGGCGATGCCCTCGGCTCACGAGGAGGGGGTGACGGCGGAGGGTAAGGCGGACGGGCATGAACTATTGCATCCAGCAGGATGGTGCTGATTTCGTCCATTGAACGATTTTGCGCTTTGGCAATCTCTCGCAAAGGGCGCCTGTCAGGTGGCCTGTGTGGTAAGCCCAAAGCCTGATACAGAATGTGGGGTGGCACGTGATAGGAGTGAGCAACATAACCGACATTCATCCAGCCGCGAATCGGTTCATCCTGGTGGTAATGCCAGTAAATTATCGGCCGCACCGCGCGCGCCACAAAAAATATCGCGACGGACAGAGATAGGAGAAAGGCAACTCCCACCACACTCTGTTTCCAGCCAAAGTTTTTCATCTGATGCCTGCAATGATCATTTAATCTACTAAATGGCCACGTCACGAGAACCGATCGTCCGCAAGCCCTCCCGGAGTTTCTGTTGGCTCTGCAACAGTCTCACATACCGCAATTC
>JBAPXA010000209.1:0-5270 GCA_049283975.1 Pyrinomonadaceae bacterium
AGTCGCAACCAGCGATTAAGAGTCTTGTCGTCAGGAAATAACTCCAGCGCTAAGTCGTCGGTCTTGCGAATGTCGTTTGGATTTCCCGAGAGGGCCACCCAGCGGAACGGCCCCTTGCCCTCGCAGAAGAGCGGGCGAATGTACTCGGGAACAAAACCCGGTATTTCAAACGCATCGCTGCAACCGGCGTCGAATGCCTGCTTGCGTATATTGTTGCCGTAATCGAAGGCTACCGCCCCCGCCCGTTTTAGATCCAGCATCGCCTGCACGTGCACGGCCATCGAATGAGTGGAGCGATCAACGTAGCTGCGAGGATCGGCGCGACGTAATTCGGCGGCAGCTTCCAGAGTCAGCCCTGCCGGAACGTAGCCATTCAAAGGATCGTGAGCGCTTGTCTGATCAGTGATTGCATCCACCTTGAGACCGCGCCGCACAAGTTCCGGAAGTACTTCGGCGCAATTGCCCACGAGCCCAACTGAGACGCCGCGACGTTGCTCGCGCGCTTCTTCACAGATCTCGAGCGCCTCATCGAGGCTCAATGCCAGGCGATCGCAATAGCCAGTGCGCACGCGACGCTCAATTCGCGAGGGATCAACATCGATACCGAGAAATACCGCGCCATTAAGTGTGGCTGCGAGTGGTTGCGCGCCACCCATGCCCCCCATTCCGCCGGAAACTACTAGCTTGCCGCTCAAGTCGCCGCCGAAGTGCCGATCCGCCATCGCTGCGAAGGTTTCAAACGTACCTTGCACAATGCCCTGTGTGCCGATGTAGATCCAACTACCAGCCGTCATCTGGCCGTACATCATCAGGCCTTTGCGCTCCAGCTCATTGAAGTGGTCCCAATTTGCCCACGCGCCTACCAGATTCGAATTCGCGATTAGAACCCGCGGCGCGTATTCGTGCGTGCGAAACACAGCGACAGGTTTGCCAGACTGCACCAGCAAGGTCTCATCGTTTTCGAGATCACGCAGTTGCTGGACGATCGCTGTAAAGGCATCCCAGTTGCGCGCAGCCTTTCCGGCGCCACCATAAACAATCAAATCCTCGGGTCGCTCCGCGACATCAGGATCGAGATTGTTCATCAAGCAGCGCAAGGCAGCTTCCTGATGCCATCCCTTACAACTTAGCTCGGCGCCGGTGGGCGCTCTCACAACTTTTGCAGACATCTTGCCTATTCATTCCAACTATGTAGCAATCGCGCAAACCAACCTTGGCCGTGTTTGGTAATGTGGTGGAACTCGGCCGAGTCTAGCCAGGCGCCACTGCACTTGTCGCAGATGTCAATGTCCACATCTTCAAACTTGGTTGGCTTCAAATTGCCGTCACATCTGGGACAGCGCATGGATGAAGATCCCGCTGCCTTTGCTTCCACGCTGACGGCAATCTTATCGCGTAGCTTTTCGATCGCTTCCTGGTTCTTCTTATGGAAATACTCCTCTTCCAATCCGCGCCGTCGGTCATCAAATATGTCTGTCATCAAAAAAACTCCTCCCAAGATCTAGCGTTACAGGATTGCATCAAACTCCCCAGCGCGAATGGCGCCAGCAATTGTTTGGATGTCTTTAGCCATTGAGCGGTCGGTTTCCAACCGCGCCACTTGTGCCCGCACAATCTCATACGCTCGGTGCACGCCACGGCCGGCTCTGAGCGGGGCTCGATGTTCGAGACCTTCGGCTGCCGTAATCAACTCGATGGCGGTGATAAGTTCGGCGTTCTCCACCAGCGAGCGTAGTTTTGTTGCTGCCGTCATTCCCATGGAAACATGATCTTCTTTGCCACCATCAGTGGGAACATTGTCGACGCTGGCCGGATGCGCCAGCACCCTTGACTCGGCCAGCAGCGCGGCAGCGGAAACTTGCAGCATCATGAAGCCAGACGAGGTGCCGGCAGTCGTAGTTAGGAATGGCGGCAAGTCTTCGTTCAGGTCCGGATTAACTAAGCGATCGATGCGTCGTTCGCTAATGCTCATCAGATCAGTTAGCGCTATGGCAGCATAATCGAAAGCCATGGCGAGTGGCGCCCCGTGAAAATTTCCTCCTGAGAGGACTTCACCGGTTTCAGCAAATACGAGCGGATTGTCGGTCGCACTTCCCGTTTCGATTTCGACAATCGCGCGAACGTGATCCAATGCCCCGCGCACCGCCCCGTGAACCTGCGGCATGCAGCGCAAGCTGTAAGCGTCTTGCACGCGCGGATCGTTTTCGAGATGAGAGGTGCGGATCTCGCTATCACTCATCAGCTCGCGCAAGTGGTTTGCGACGGCGATTTGTCCCGGATGAGGTCGCGCCTGCTGAATCCGTTCGTCAAACGCCACCGGAGTGCCGCGCAATGCTTCCAGGCTCATCGCGCCCGCGACGTCTGCAACTGAAGTCAAACGTGTGGCACGCTTCAAAGCAAGGCCGCCCACTGCCGCCATTGCCTGCGTACCATTAAGCAGCGCCAGACCTTCCTTCACTTCCAGGTTCACTGGGGTCAGTTTCGCCGCGCGCAGCGCTTCGGCTCCCGACATGCGCGCGCCCTTGTAGAAAGCCTCCCCCTCGCCGATTACCACCAGCGCAAGATGCGCGAGCGGAGCTAAGTCACCGCTGGCCCCGACCGATCCCTTTTCCGGAATCACAGGCGTCACCCCTTGTGCGAGCATATCCAGAAGCCTATCGATCAAAAGGGCGCGGCCGCCGCTGTAGCCACAAGCGAGTACGTTCGCTCGCAGCAACAACATCGCTCGTGCTTCAGACTCAGAAAGCGGTGAGCCCAGCCCGCATGCATGACTGCGCACGAGATTCACTTGCAACTCGCGGAGTTGATGCGGTTCGATGCGAACATCAGAGAGCCGCCCGAAGCCGGTGTTGACCCCATAAACCGTGCGACCTTCCGCGACAATGTTTTCCACCACCGCGCGCGAGGCATCACAACGCGCCCGGGCCGCGCTCGAGAGTCTTACTTGCTCCCGACCTTCGGCGACGTCGACAATTTGTTGAAGGGAAAGTTTCTGACCGCTTAACTCGAACATAAGATCAAACGAAGCCTGACCCAGTCCCGGACTTGCAAGTAAGCCTCAACTGCCGGATGCATAAACTGTTCTTGAAAGTCAGTCTCCGGATTTACGGTACTAGAGCTAGCTTCTGGTTAATGACTCTGCGGGCACTTCTCGGTCGGGCGATTCACTGCGGTCGATCATTCGCGACTCGCGATCAGGAGCCTCGGAGATATCGATCTTCTTAAATTCGCCCGTCAAGGTGCCACTGCGAACTCGTTGCCGTGCACGGCGCGCGCGCATCGTTGTCCGGCCAGTACCGGTTGCCACCCGCGTCCATTTCTTCATCGTCCGCAGCGGCCTTAAGGAAAATTCGTGTTGCGGCAAAACTTCGCCAGTTGCCTCGCGTAGACGCACGGTGCCAATGGCAAAGATCGCAATCGCGGCGTTGAAGATTACGCCGACTACAAACACGATCCACCCAGGAACAATTCCCACATCTGCCCGGTCCAGAAAAGCGTGGAAGTCGCGCGCCGGCAGGGGATGAATATAGACCTTGAGGTTCCAACTCAAGGCGAGCAGCGCAAAAATCCAAAGATAATTCCGGCGCAATCTTCTGCCGACGGCTTCCCATTCACTAATCGTAAAGTGCGGCGTTATCAAATCCGACGCCAGGTGCTGCGCCCAGGCCTCATCGGCTAACGCGTTTTCAGGAGCCAACAGTTGCGCAAAGTATCCTGTCTCCAGCACGCGCACTCGGCTCGACCAAATTTCGTAATAACGATAGCGACGCGCTTCCATCAACAAAAAGATCGCCACCAGGATCGAGTTGATCGGAATAACGAAATGCGCGTTGCTGGGAGAACTGAAAACAAATGACAAGGTAGCGCCGGCGGTGAGCACGGCCCAGTTAGTTGTTGTATCCAATCGATTGCGCCAGGTGTTCGATCGCTGCACTTCCCCGCGATAGAAGTGAATCATCGCTGTGTTGAATTCACCTGCCGACATGCGTCGCATCTGCACCGCTGGCGTTTGTGGCGTCTTCTCCCCGCCCGGCAATTCCGCCGCCGGGGGCGTACTCCGCAGGCGACTCTGCACCCGATCTGGCGCTAACGGGCCGCTTCCTCTCTGATTTGGTTCAATGGTCATCGACTGGAACGACTCTGGTCCGGTGGGGCGTTAGGACATCCACTCCGCACGTCGATAATAGCACGCGCGTAAGACTCGATTGTAGTAAGTTCGCGGGCTTCCACTAAGTTTAAGCGTTGAAAATACTGAATTTGGCCTGCTTGACAGTGTTCGAGCCTGACACCTATAGTTTGATTTTTCGTTGTTTGACTAATTTTTTTTGATTGTTGACTGCTGCTACAAAAATGGATCTGGATGAGCAGTGGATGTCGCGAGCGATCGCAGCGGCGCGTGACGCTGAAGCGCTCGGCGAGATTCCGGTCGGCGCCTGCGTTGTCAGCCAAAACAAGTTACTTGCGGTTTCCGGAAACAGAACGCGCACCGATGGTGATCCGACGGCGCACGCCGAGATTGTTGCTTTGCGAGCTGCGGCAAAGGAGCTCGGCAACTACCGGCTCACCGCTGCAGTGGTTTACTCCACGATTGAGCCCTGCGCGATGTGTGCTGGGGCGCTGATACAAGCGCGTGTGCAGCGGTTGGTTTATGGAGCACGCGATGAGCGGGCGGGAGCGGTCGAATCGCGATTTCGCATTTGCGATTCGGAGTTCCTAAATCATCGCCTGACACTTACTACCGGCGTGCTTGAGACAGAGTGCCGCGCATTGATGCAGGATTTTTTTCGCATCCGGCGGTGAGGGATGCGGTGACGCGGAGAAGAGGGGACGCGGAGATACGGAGAAGCGGTGACGCGGTGACGCGGTGACGCGGTGACGCTGTGACACGGGGATACGGGACACTGGGAAGCGGAGGCACGTCGACGCGGAGGAACCTGAGACATCGAGAATAGAATATTCTCCCCGTCTCCCCATCTCCGCGTCTCCCCATCTCCGCTTCACCCCATCGCCGCGTCTCCCCACCCCCTCATCACCCCATCCCAGAACCCGTCTCGTAGCTTTTGGAGAGGTCGCATAGTGGCTTAGTGCACCGGTCTCGAAAACCGGAGTGGGGGAAACTCCACCGTGGGTTCAAATCCCACCCTCTCCGCCATACGATTGCGGATTGCCGGTTGCTGATTTCTGATTGGCGTGATTGCTAAGCGCCGTTTCCTAAATCAGCAATCCGCATTCAGAGATCCGCATTTGCCGGAGAGGTGCAAGAGTGGTTG
>JBAPXA010000210.1:0-5957 GCA_049283975.1 Pyrinomonadaceae bacterium
GGTCAAGGCAATCTATGAGATGAACGACCTCGTCGGCGGTATCGTGCAATTGACGATCACCGGCATGCGAGCGGTAATGGGTGAAATGGATCTTGATCACACTCTTTCCTCCCGCGATGCAATCAATTCGAAACTACGACTCATTCTCGACGAAGCGACGGATAAATGGGGTGTCAAAGTGACGCGCGTTGACGTCAAGAACATCAATCCCCCGGAAGACGTGCGCATCACGATGGAGAAACAGATGACTGCTGAGCGCAACCGGCGCGCGCTCGTGTTACAAGCAGAAGGTGAACGGCAGGCGGCAGTCACGCGCGCCGAAGGTGAGAAGACCGCGGCGGTTACTCGTGCAGAGGGCGAAAAGCAATCAGCGATTTTGCAAGCGGAAGGTGCGGCCCAAGCGCGCTTGCGCAATGCGGAAGCTGAGTCGGAGGCCATTAAGCGTATCGCCAATGCCATTGGAACTGGTGATCCAGCACAATATCTAATCACCTCGCGCTACATTGAAAGTCTGCGCGACATGACACGCAGCAACAACTCCAAAGTGATTTTTATGCCGGTTGAAACATCGGCCATGCTCTCCAGCATCGGCGCCATCAAAGAAGTGTTGTCGCAGGTTGGTGAAAAAGGTGAAGACCAACCAAAGCCCCGGCAACTGCCTTAATGTTGCAAGGCATGCTTCGAGATTGTCGTGTATCTTGATCCGGCGCTGCTGAGCTCGCTGCGAATCAGCAAGACCTCACTCACGTTAATTTCCTCGGCCCCAAACTGGAGATTTTGATGAGCGCGTGCGAGTTCGCGCGCTCCTTGCTGGGCGCGTATGCGCGCGAGGGTCAGATGTGGCTGAAAAGGCCGCCCTTCCCTGACAAATCCTTCTTGCTCACTTTCAGCTTCGAGTTGCGTGTGCAACTTCGCGAGTAGTTCCGCAGGATCAGAGACCCCAATCCACAAAACTCGCGGATCCCGCGGGCGCGGAAAGACCCCGCTCCCAGCAACAAGAATTTGAAAAGGCGGAATGACGCTTACCGTGCGCGCGATAGCGGAGTCAAACTTCCCGACGAGCTGAGGCGGCGTTTCTCCGAGAAACTTTAGTGTGAGATGAAGGTTGGATTCTCGACTCCAACTTGCCCGGGCGTCCGGCACCAGACCGCGCAACTTCTCGATATGGGAAAGCAAACGCCTGCGAGTTTGCTGCGGCAATTCAAGCGCACAGAAGACCCGCCAATTCTCCCGATTCGACTCGCGCTCTTTTTGTGTCACAGCGTCTCCCTCGCCGGATTTCCCCCATGGCGGGCTGGTCGGCCCACACAAAACCAAGTTTTCATCCGAATTTTTGTATTCATTCCGAGAATTTTGGATATATTATTGTCATCCTTTCAGAGGTCAGCGACGAGGTTCAGAAGCTGATCGCAACAAGTCCTAAGTTTAACGGCAAACAATGGTTGCTGGCAGAAGCAGCGAATAGATGGAACGCTATCTGCATAGTTTGGCTGAAAGATTTCTCGCTTTGACAGCATTCGGCCTGTTCTTTTTTTGAACTTTTCAGTTTTGCATCGCCAGTAGTCGGTTCGGGATCCCATCCTCTATGAGATTCTTCGTCTCTCCAAAATGTTCCACTAACCCACGGAGGTGCCATGAAAAAGCTTTCGCTGTTTAAAGGCTTCGCAGGATCTTTTCTTTTTTCCCTTGCGCTGTCGCTAGTTCTTGTGGGCGTCGCACAAGCTCAATCGGGAAGAGCCACAGTCAAAGGATTGGTAAGAGACCAGCAGGGCAATGTAGTAGCTGGCGCGACAGTGACGCTTTCGGACCAAAATAAGAACTTCATGCGCACGCAAACGTCCAATCAGGACGGCGCCTATGTCTTTAGTGCAATACCTCCCGGCACCTACAAGGTTGAGGTAGAAGCGGCGGGCTTCAAGAAGACTGTTATCACCGATGTCCAGGCTGCGGTTGATACCACCCTTGATGTGGATGCCACGATGGAAGTTGGCCAGGTAACGGAAACAGTCAACGTTGCCTCCGGCACCGAGGCTCCGCTTAACACAAACGACGCGACCATCGGTACGAGTTTCGATCGACAACGTATTTCAGAGTTACCACTCAATGCCGGCAACGTTGTCGCCTTGCTTTCACTGCAACCGGGCGTCACCCGCACGGGCTACGTTAATGGCGGTCGGGCTGACCAGGCAAACGTTACGCTCGATGGTATTGACGTAAACGAGCAGCAACGAGGTCTGGACGTCGTTACCGACGAAGCTTTCGCCAGCGTGGTTCGCGTTACGCGCGAGTCGTTGCAGGAATTTCGCGTAACGACGACGAATGCCAATGCGGACCAGGGCCGTTCCTCGGGTGCTCAAGTGTCGCTCGTGACGCGCTCCGGATCTAATGCCTTTCACGGCGCCTTGTTTGAAACTCACCGCAACACACTGACCTCGGCCAATGACTTCTTCAACAACAAGGATGGCGTGCCCCGGCCGCAATTACTCCGGAATATTTTTGGTGGCTCAATTGGGGGTCCGATCAAACGCGACAGAGCCTTCTTTTTCTTCACGTACGAGGGATTCCGCGAAGCAACTGCTACTTCAGCCGTGCGCGAAGTGCCGCTGCCTACTCTAGGCCAGGGCATCGTTCGCTACTTCACCGAAAGTGGCGACAGTGATCCAGGCTGTCCGGCCGGCACGCCCGCGGGTGTTGCCTGTCTTACGCCGACCGAAATCAACAATGGTTACATTGCTGTGAATGGCGTCACTCCCGGTCTCAATCCGCTGGCGCTGGGAGTATTGGCAGCGGCCGCAGCCCAGTACCCGGCGAACTCCAGCTCTCTCGGCGACGGTCTGAATACGGCAGCCTTTAGATTCAATGCGAGAACACCGACCGAGCTTAACGTTTACCATGCGCGATTCGACTTCAATCTCACTGACCGGCAAACGCTTTTCGCCCGTGGCGCCTACCAGCAGGATGTGATCACTCAAGTAGGTCAGTTTCCGGATACGCTATCACCGAAATTCTGGAACCACCCGAAGGCCATCGCCGTTGGTCATACCTGGACCATTTCCAACAGCCTCGTCAACCGAGCTACTTATGGTTTGACGCGGGCGTCTTTCTCGGATGGGGGTGACTCAGGCGAGAACCTGGTGAACTTCCGCTTCATTTTCCAGCCGCTGGCGTTCTCCAGAACACTCAGCCGAACCACTCCGGTTCACAACTTCGTTGATGACGTCTCGTGGATCAAGGGCAACCATACCTTTGGCTTTGGCGGCAACGTGCGACTGATCAAGAACAATCGCGTTTCGTTTGCCGGTTCGTTTGACGAAGCGGTGATTAACCCCTCCTACTACGACTTCTCCGGCGACTCGGTCATCTTCGATGTCTACGGCGATTTCGAACCCATATTCCCCGATCTGATCTCTGGTGGGGAAACCGACTTGCGCGACGCGCTCTCTTCGGTTATTGGGAACTACTCGCAATTCTCAGCGAACCTCGTTTATGGAGCAGATGGCACCCTACAACCAACTGGAACCCCAACGGACCGCACTTTTGCCACTGAAGAGTATGAGGTCTATTGGCAAGACTCCTGGCGGATGAAGCCAAACTTTACGCTCACTTATGGATTACGGTGGGGGACATCTACCCCGGTTTATGAAACCCACGGCATTCAGGTTAAGCCAACTGTAAGCCTGGGCGAATATTTTGAACGCCGCAAAGAGAGTGCAGCCAATGGTGTGCCGTTCAACGATCTGATTAGCTTTGACCTCGCCGGCAAGAAGAATGGCCGTCCTGGTTATTACGAGCAGGACTGGAACAACTTCGCACCCTCCGTGGCCTTTGCCTGGTCGCCAGACTTCGGCGACAGCTTCCTGAGTCGGGCTTTCGGTCGTAATGGCAAGAGCGTGATCCGAGGCGGTTTCCGCATCACCTATGACCGCATCGGCAGTCAGTTGGCGGTGAACTTCGATTTGAACTCCGTGCTCGGCTTTACCGGCAGCCTAAGCAACGCCGCAAACGCCTTCAACGTCAGCGATCGTTTGGGAGAGCCATTCGCAGGTTTTAACCCCAGCGTGCGCGGATTCGTAGACAACATTCCCAACAACCTGGTCTTTCCTCTGACGATCGCGGCCAATGAAGATCAACGCATCGAGCAATCGCTGGATGACACACTCACGACGCCTGACAACTACGGCTTCAATCTGTCCTATGGCCGTGAGTTAGGCCGCGGGCTGACTTTTGAAGCGAGCTACGTGGGTCGCATGGGTCACAAGCTGCTCGCGTCGCGCGATATCATGCAGTTGAACAACATTCGCGATCCAGCTTCGGGCATGACCTTCTACGAGGCGATGAACATTTTGGTAGATCATCGCTATGCAAACACACCTATCAACCAGGTTCCGACGCTCGACTACTTCAACAATCTCTTTCCGAACATGCCGGCATGGTGGGGAGATCTCTCGCTTACGCCGACGCAAGCTGCTTACGCGCACATAGCATTTCCCGCACTGGGCGGCGCGGGCATCACTGACTACACTTTCGTGCAATTGTTGTGGGACGACAGCATGAACTGCACCACCTGCCCGTTTGGTGGCGGTCCGGCCAAGTTCAACAATATGTTCTACCAGCCGCAGTTTGCCGCACTTTCAAGTTTTGGGACGATTGCGCGTTCGAATTACAACGCCGCGCAGATTAGCCTGCGACAACGGTTCGGCAATGACCTGTCCTTTGACTTCAACTACACCTACAGCCATTCGCTGGACAACGCCTCCGGCTTGCAGGCATCCACGGCATACGCCAGTGCCTTCATCGTGAATGCCCTGGCTCCGGATTCGAATTATGCTACCTCTGACTTCGATGCCACGCACATCATTAATGCGAACTGGGTCGTCGGCTTGCCGTTTGGCCGCGGCAAACGGTTCATGTCAGGGGGGAACAAGGTTGCCGAGGGAATTCTCGGGGGCTGGACAATGACGGGCATCTTCCGTTGGAACAGCGGTCTGCCGATTCAGACGCCGTTCGACGCTAGTCGCTGGGCGACGAACTGGAACGTTCAATCAAACGGCGTTCGCGTTCGTCCCATCGCCAGCAATCCATCGCGTGGTGCTGCCATCAATCAACCGAATGTTTTCGGCGACCCGCGTTCGGTACAAGCGGCCTTCCGCAACGCCCGTCCAGGAGAAGTTGGCGATCGCAACGTATTCCGCGGCGAGGGTTATATTTCACTTGATGCCGGTTTGACTAAGAGCTTCAAGATGCCCTGGGAAGGACATGAACTACAAATTCGCTGGGAAGTCTTCAACGTCACCAACACGCAAAGGTTCGACAACGATTCAATCGCCGACCTTGGCTTGCCGCGTGATCCTTACCTGCGTAACCTGCTGCCGACCGATGATTTCGGGCGCTACACAGCAACCCAGGTACCTCTCAACGAGACTAAGGCTGGCCGGGTAATGCAGTTCGCATTGCGCTATCAGTTCTAGCCTCATTACTAACCCATGCAAACGAGCGAGCTGGAGAGCAATCTTCAGCTCGCTCTTTATTGCCGACTGATCGTTTGGCTAATGACCAATCGGCAATCGCCAATCGCCAATCGGCAATACTTTCAATGATCATCTGCTTGACAAGAGTTAAGCATGTCGCTAAGTTGGGCCACACATTTCTGCAGATCTTTTAAAACAGGTAGAGGAGCGACCTCCAGGAGTAACCAGTGCATTCGAACTGCATGTTCGTCAGCGGGAAGCCATCCGCGCACTGTGTGAAAGGGGAAGGCCGCCGAAGCCACTGTTGCAACTTCGCAACTGCGGCTGGTTGTCGCGGCTAAATCCGCGCGACTGTCACCATTAAGGTGGAGAGCTACGACAGAAAATTTTGTGCGCGCCCCTGCGCGCCGGATAGATTTTAGGCTGATCGTGTTCAATCCCGATCAGCCTTTTGTTTTTTACTGAGCAGACTCGTGATCACTATAACCC
>JBAPXA010000211.1:0-8601 GCA_049283975.1 Pyrinomonadaceae bacterium
TGGTGGGTGCGCGGCCTGGCTTGTGAGATGAAATCTATTGCCAGTAACGACGGCGAATACCTGTACATCAACGGCTGGGGTTTTCCGCAGAATCAGCCGGGACAGCAGATTCCGACAATCTCCTGGGAGGAGGCGTTACCCCGCTATGACAAGAACGGGGACAAGCTGGTGGCGAAGTCTGAAGTCTCGGGAACTGAAAAGATGGACAAGATGTTAGGCGCTGCGTTCGAAGCGTTCGACATGAATCGCGATGAGAAGTTAAATCCCAAGGATTGGGAAGTGTTTCGCGCGATGATGGCCTCAGAGAATGGTTTGATTGCGATCAAGATGGGCGGGCGCGGCGATCAAACAGCGAGCGCGATTCGTTGGCGCTATACCAAGCCTGTGCCTCAGGTTCCTTCAACGCTGCTATACAAGGGCGTGCTCTATATGATCAACGACAGCGGAATCCTGATCTCGTTTGATCCGGCCACGGGCAACGTGATCAAGCAGGGAAGGCTGCACGGCGCCATTGATAAATATTTTTCCTCCCCAGTAGCGGCGGATGACAAAGTGTATTTGATTGGGCAGGGAGGTCAGGTATCGGTCTTAAAGGCCGCCGGTGATTGGGAAGTGATGAAGCTGAATGAGCTGGATGATGAGTGCTTTGCCACGCCCGCTATTGCCGATGGCCGGATCTATATTCGCACCAGAAGTGCGATGTATGCATTCGGAAGCTGATGCGCTAGCTCGTTGACTTCAATCGGTACGTAAAAAGAGGTGGCAAAGGCCACCCCTTTTATCGAAACTCTAGACTAAATTGGGCCGAAGCGGAGGAAATACTCCGCAGAGTTCACGAAACCATTGATCATGTTCCGCGAATCGCCCGTCGTGTTTAGCTCCTGAATCCAGTTGAGATAAGAAGCATCCGGGTCGCGCCGCAAATAACCGAAGTACTGCATCACCACGAAAGCCTGGTTGTAATACTTGGTGTAGACCTCTTGACTCTCCGAAATATCTCGCAGCACCGTCGCCCTCGTCCTCGTGCCGTTTCCTAAAGCCGCGATCCAGAAGTCGCGAAACTGGTGGGGCGCAACGCCGGCTGTGGTTAGCAGCGTGTCCACATATTGAGTATCGGTGAGCCCACCGTAAGCCGCCACAAATGCCGGCCGGGTCATAAAGTCGTTAATGAAAGCGACTTTTGCCGCCTCCAATTGCGCATCGCTAAGGAAACCGCTGACGCGCGCGAGATCAGGAATGAACTCGGCGTAATCTGGCTTGCGACCAAACGCCACAGGATAAAAGCGATAGACGAAGTAACCGCGCGCCTGGAATTCGGGCGACTGGAAGAAGTTTCCTGAGACGTGTACACGGTCACAGCTCGTATTACCTTGCGGACAAGTGTTGATGGTGTCCTGCCAAGCTTGGAAGCCACCTGGATCTGGTTCGCGACCGAGGAAGTCGATGTAGTGCTGGCGCACAAAGAAAGCGGTACCAGCAATCGGGTTCGGGCCGTTAGTTGTTTCGTTATCACTGATAGTTACCGTCGCGCTCGCCAACGCCAGAGTTGCACCGACAGCATTACTCAGGGTGATCGAAAAAGTCTCGCTGCCTTCGGCATACGAGTCATCGACTATCGGAATGGAGATCGTTTTGAAGGCCTCGGCAGCAGCAAAGTTAATCGTGGCCACCGAAACAGCATAGTCACAACGCGAGGACGCGACGTTATTGACAACACTGCAGTTCGTTAAGCCAGCAGGGTCGCTGGTAGCATAGCTAACACTTGCAGCCGCTGAGGTGCTACCGCCGCGTACCACCGTTACGGCAACACTGCCATTGCCCTCTCCCACCGAATAACTGGGAGCATTAAGTTGCACGGTTGGGCCGCCAGAAACAGCGCCGGTAAAAAAGAGCGTTCGATTGCCGGTGTTGCTGCCGCCCTGTGAAGGGGGCTGAAAAATGTAATTCGGTTTAGAAGGCGTAACCTCGTAGGCACCGGATATTCCGGGAAACGAGCACATGCCGTTGCTATCCGTCTGGGCGATGAATTGTGTGGTTTCATTCATTACCAACACTACATTCACGCCACTTATAGGTGGGCCTTGGTTCGGCACCATTCCTTCGTTGATTTGGACGCCGATAGTAAAGGTGCCCTGCGCCTTTGCCTCATAGCACTGCGCCCCAATCGCAACAATGCTGATCAGGATGCCCAGTAAGAATCTGATTTTTAAAGACACTTCTAATAACTCCCTTGATGGTTTCTTTTGAGGAGAGTTGTCCTGCATTGGGGGCTAAGAGGCTGGGAGACCCTACCATGAGGAGATTTGCTAAAGTCTTAACCACCTTAAAAACTAACGGGGAAAGCAAGTTCAGTACGGTGTAACATATAGACGAACGAACGTCCAGCACCGCAGCTAGATCTACCTCGCGATACCAATTTGACTACGCCAAAGCCGGTTAACAATCCGCAAAGTGTCAACATTTCTCACGGGAACGGCCCAGAATTCACTAGATCACATCGTGCTTTCAGAGACCTCAAATTCTATTCTTGCTAATAGTCCGATTGCCCAATTCATTCCAGAAATCCCGAATTACCAGCCGCGTACTGCCGCCAGCCGGAACTGTGGTTAACACGCCTCAGGTCTGTGGCGGCTGACATTACGCCCGTCATCGCAACCCCCTAGCATCAGCCTGTATGAATACGAGGGCCTGCCCTCTACAAACCTACTGGAGCTGATTACATGACCACGAACGTGAGCCAATTCAATCTGCGGAGCATTCGCGCGTTTGATACGCGCGCTATCCGCCTAATCCTGATTGCCATAGCAATCCTCTGCTTCGCTGGCGCGGCCCGGGCGCAGGAAGCTAGCAACGAGGAAACACCCGAAGACAAAACCCTCGCTCCTTATTTTTTTGTGCAAGGAGATCCGAGTGTAGATAGCCTGCCTCTCAAAGACACGCGGGTTGACATCGCTGTATCCGGAGTCATCGCCGATGTGAAGGTAGTGCAAACATATCGCAACGAGGGTTCGCGCCCAATAAATGCCTCTTATGTCTTTCCCGCTTCCACACGCGCCGCCGTTTACGGGATGCGTATGCGCATAGGGGATCAAATCATTGTGGCCAAGATTAAGGAACGACAAGCCGCGAAACAAGAGTTCGACGATGCGAAAGAGAAAGGAAAGAGCGCTTCGCTCCTGGAACAAAACCGCCCCAACGTCTTTTCAATGAGCCTGGCCAATATCATGCCTGGAGATCAGGTTGAGATTGAGCTTCGTTACACAGAGCTGCTGGTGCCTACAGACGGGATCTATGAAGTCGTTTTCCCGACGGTTGTCGGTCCGCGCTACTCTTCAGAGAACGAATCCGGCACACGAAAAGACAGTCGTTGGCTTAAGAGTCCCTATTTGCGTGAAGGTAAGAACCCGACCAGCACGCTTCACATTTCGACCAGAGTCTCTGCCGGAGTTCCGATCAAAGACTTAATCTGTGCGTCGCACAAGATCTCTCCTGAATGGATTAGTGCGACCGTAGCCCAGGTCTCGTTAGACGAAGCAGACGCCTTTCAGGGAAATCGCGACTTCGTTCTGCGCTATCGCCTGGCAGGGAATCAAATCGCCTCGGGCCTGTTGCTTTACCAGTCTGAAGGCGAAAACTTCTTTCTCTATATGGCGCAACCGCCGGAAAGAGTAGCGGTAGAGGACATTCCCGCGCGCGAGTACATTTTCGTAGTTGATGTGTCTGGGTCCATGGAAGGATTTCCCCTGAACACTTCAAAGCAACTGTTGAAAGATCTGATTGGTCAGCTAAGAGCGACCGACCTCTTCAACGTCGTTTTGTTCGCCGGCGACTCTTCGATACTTTCGGAAACGTCACTTCAGGCGAATCAACAGAACATTGCTCAGGCGATTCGCTTGCTCGAGCAACAGCGCGGTAGTGGCGGAACGGAGCTATTACCGGCGATCAAACAAGCGATGAGCGTTCCCCGCAATGCAAACATCTCCAGGAGCATCGTGCTGGTGACTGATGGTTACATTTCCGGAGAGCAGGGAGTGTTCGAATACATTCGCGAGAATCTCAATCAATGCAACGTGTTCTCTTTCGGAATCGGCTCCTCGGTGAATCGCTACCTCGTCGAAGGTGTGGCGCGAGCCGGGATGGGCGAACCTTTCATCGTTACTCAGGAGTCAGAGGCTGCTGCGATCGCGGCTAAGTTCCGCGAATACATTCAGTCACCGCTCTTGACCGACATCGAAGTGCGGACCAACGGTTTTGATACTTACGACGTTTATCCGGCGCATCTTCCTGATCTCTTGGCGCAACGTCCCGTGATTCTCTTTGGCAAGTGGCGAGGGCCAATAGGCGGAACTTTCGAGCTCAGAGGAAAGACCGGACGCGGTGACTACGTTGCGAGTTTCGATGTTGCCAGCGCGCATCCGGACGAAGGCAATCGAGCTTTGCGCTATTTGTGGGCGCGCTCGCGAATTGCGGAGTTGTCCGACTATGGATCCAGAGACGTTGCTGCCGAGCGCGTTCAGGAAATTGTTTCCCTCGGCCTGAAGTACAACTTGTTGACGCAGTACACATCTTTCATCGCCGTCCGCGAACATGTAGTAAACGCGCAAGGTGAAGCTGAGAATGTGGAACAACCGCTTCCGCTGCCGATCGGAGTAAGTGACATGGCAGTCGGAAGTGAACCAGAGCTGGTTTGGCTGCTGTGTGGTTTTCTCCTACTGGCGCTGATCATGTTGATTCGCAGCCGGCGTCGTGTGTCGCTGCCATGAAAGCGAAAATCGTCGGCCGCATAGTTCTAGCTCCGGAGGAGCCGAATGTATATAGACACGAACGCGAATACAGATCGCGCTCCAGCGGAGCGCAATGATGGAGGCAAACCGTATTGCAAATCCGCTTTATTACGCTCCTCGGGAGCTAAAGATCTCTTAGGGAATTTGGGTTCTATAAACATCGCGTCCCAACGGGACGAAGGAATTGGCCGCGTCATGCCGCAACGTAAGAGGATTGATCATTGGTTCCCGGTCGGTTTCTATCAGTTGGTTGCGCAGTTGCTTGTGGTTTTGCTCTGCGCAGCTGCGGTTAAGCAGTACTACTCAACCTCCAGCGTGAATCAGTTGCGTTGGATCCTGGCGCCGACCACCTGGCTGGTTGAGTTCATTAGCGGGACCGATTTTGCCTTCGAGTCCTACACCGGGTACATGAGCAGCGATCACACATTCGTGATTGCTGCTTCATGTGCAGGGGTTAATTTTCTGATCACTTCGTTTCTAATGCTGTCACTGAGGAGACTTTGGAGAGATCGAGCAAGCAAAATTCCCTGGAGCTTTTTTGCCGGGATGGCCGCCGTCGCTTATCTGGTCACGATCTTTGCCAACTCCATTCGCATTTCCTCTTCGTTGCTTATGCGGCGAACGTCATGGGAGATTGGCTTAAGTGCGAATCAAATGCACCGCTTCGAAGGCATCTTCATCTATTTCGGGTTTTTGCTGCTGTTGTTTCTGTTGAGCGAGGTAGTGGGTCAGCGCGTTAGCGCGAAGGCAACCGACATCCGCTCAGCCACCGGAAGTCTTTTGCGGTACTCCCTCTTTCCGTTACTGATCTATTACGCCACAACCTTGGCGATACCACTGGCGAACGGAGCTTATCGCCCGGGATCTGATTTTCGAGAACACGCGCTTTTCGTACTGGTGACGCCTTTGCTGGTGCTGGTTCCGGTAATTGTCCTTCAGCTTTACCGGCAATGGTGGCCCGTTCTGCTTCCAAGATTGCTGCATTTGATTCCGCGCAAGCGTACGGAGGCATAGTGCCTCGCAGGTTTACTGCCCCTTCCTTGATGTGGTTCTCGACTAGACCGTTCGGGCGGCGCGCCTCAACGTGAACACAGTACCGCCGCCTTCTCTCCGGGCCCAGGAAATGTCCGCGTCGATCAACTTCGCCCGCGCCTGCATATTTGCCAGCCCCCGGCCATCAGAGTTTTGCGCTGCACTGGGATCAAATTCACAACCATCATCTTCGAGTCGCAAATTGAATCCACCCGTCTCCGGTGAAGATACTTTCATCCACACGTGCCGCGGAGCAGCGTGCCGGCAAAGATTATTAACTGCCTCTTGTGTGATGCGGTAGATCTGCATCTGCACATTGGGTGGCAGGTTTGTCTGCTCTTCCAACTCGTCGTCGCACACAAACTCATACGTAAACTTCCTCTCGAGGGGTGCGTGTTGGACCGCTTGCTCCATAGCAAACTCAAGCGCTGCAGAAAAACCGACGTTCTGCAAAACCGAAGGGCTTAAGTCTTCACAAATTCGGCGCACTTCCTGTGAAATGTCTTCTATCTCACCGCGCAAAGCGCTAGCGTCAACGGGCTGGTTGTTCTCGTTACCCTTGAGTGGAAGTTGATCCGTGAGCACGAGTAAATGCCGCAGGTCGGCTAGCGTCTGGTCGTGCAGATCACGAGCGATGCGATGCCGTTCGCGCTCAGCTTCGTTAGCCAGATTCAATCGCGCGTCTGCCAATTCCTGATTGGCCGTCACGAGGGCAGCGCTTGTGCGCACGATTCGTTTTCTTTCAAGCAATGCCCAGAGCAATGCCAGGAGGGTCAAAGCTAGTAGGATAGCGAGGGCGGTTGAGGTCCAGGGGAAAGGAGCACTGGCGACGCTGAATTCGAATATTAAAGGCTCGGATTGAATCAGATCCTTGGTGAAGGCGCGCGCCATCACTCGATATCTACCCGGCTGCAATCCCTCAAGAACGAATTGCGACTCGCGTGAAAGCCGCTGCTTGATCGTCTTTCCCGCCGCATCCCTGAGCACGAAGGCATACTGAAATTGTTCCGGGAACGTGCGACTACTGATCGCCGCCACGTCCAGCAACAAACTGTTTTGCGGGTACTCAAGATTCAAACCAGCAGCCAGTTCAGCAGGTTGATGCACGCGCTTACCGATTATACGTGTAGCGAAAAGCGTGGGGATTGTATTGCCCGGGCTGTAGCGCACTACGCCGCGATTCGTGCCTACCAGTACCAAACCCTCATTACCTTGCGGGAGCACAGCAAAAGCGTTTTGCGATGGCAGCCCCTGCTCGGAGTCCAGTTGTGAGACAACGGGGCCAACGTCTTTGTCGAGTGAGATTTTTAGCAGTCCGGCTCCGGTGGTCGCACACCAGACTTGATTCAGGCTTTCATCCGGAATAACGGCAAGCGCGCGGGCGTCGATACCAGCGGCGGCAGTGGCGCAAGGGTTCCTTCCCGAGCAGAAGTACACGCCGCGACTGGTCCCGAGCCACAACGTCCCATCGTGCGTGCGAGTGATTGCACGAATAGCGACGCCTTTGAAGTCAGGCAAAGCGGGATCAGCAACGCTCTCTTTGCCATCATAAAAGAGCACTCCGTTGGCTGCCGTGCCCACGATCAATTGTGAATCTCCATCGGCATACAGACTTAAGACTTCTGCCGGAGCTTCCCGGGGCCAGACATTCTTCGCACGCCCATTCTGATACTGTTCCAGACCTCGACCGAAACTCGCGATGTGTGTTTGCCCGCGAAATTGAGCAATCGCCCGCACAGCTCCCGGAGCGTCCACGGCTCCTGAGCTGGTTGTGACGCGATTAAAGGTTAGCGATTCGGCCGCACCGCCGCTGATACGCTGCTGGCTTACATAGAAGCCGCTGGCAGAACCAACCAACAGATTTCCTGAACTATCGTCAGCTAGAGCGTAAATGATGTTGCGATCGAGAGCTTGAACCGGATTCCAACTTCGAAGCTCCTCCTCATAAACAAAGAGACCGCGATTGGTGCCGGCAAAAAGGTGACCGTCTGCAGACTGAAACAGCGTGCGCACGAAATTGTTGTCCGGCGCCGTGCCCACAGTTTCGACACGCGGGGCATTGGGATCGAAGCGCGACACGCCGCGATCGGTTCCGAACCAAATCACGCCTTCACGATCCGGGAAGATCGCATAAATGCGATCAGAACGAAGCCCGCCGGCCGTTCCCTCAAAAGTGAAGCGTTCGACCTCATCACCCTGGAAGCGAAAGACACCGCGGCCATCAGTGCCAGCAAACATCGCTTCTCCGATCGGCTGGAAAGTCAGTACCGGACCGGTGCGCGCCTCGTTTCGTACTGGGGGTTTGCCAATTTCACTGAAAGTCCGGTAACCGATCGTAAAAATCCCGGGTTCATCTTTCTTGGTGCGTGATCCAATCCAGAGCGTGCCTTTCTGATCAACTGCCAAGGCGCGGACGAAAAAGCCAGTCGATTTCGGCTGAAATTCGCTGACATTGCCGTTTAGAATCCCGAGCAAGCCGCGACTGAGCGAGCCGACAACGATCCCTTCCGCGAATGCAGCGAGACTACTAATAACTAATGGACCGGGATTATCGGGATCGCTGCTTTCAAGCGGCGCGGATAAAAGAGACTGAACCTGGATCGCTCCGGAAGGAGTCGGTCGAAATTCGAAGATCTTTCCTTGCTCGGTCGCCAGGAGCAGTCGCCCAGGTTCAGGACTGATAATTGCGCTAATCGCGTTTCCGAGAGTGTCTCCAATGCTCTCGACATTACTACCAACAATTCGAGCCGCACCGCCATCCGTTCCCACCCACAGAGCAC
This sequence comes from Pyrinomonadaceae bacterium, assembly GCA_049283975.1. Lineage (GTDB taxonomy): Bacteria > Acidobacteriota > Blastocatellia > Pyrinomonadales > Pyrinomonadaceae > PSRF01. Next base: position 8,597 of record JBAPXA010000211.1, read on the forward strand.
CGGTA
>JBAPXA010000212.1:0-7064 GCA_049283975.1 Pyrinomonadaceae bacterium
GCTAGCTCCTGTTCGAGACGATTTGCCACCTGAAAGTTGGAACCGCCAAACGTGAATACACCCCGGAGACTATTGTTTTGATCCAGCTGGTAGTCTAAACGGAAAAATCCTTTTCCCGTCCTGCCAAAGTTGTGAAAGTTATCGATGGTAGGCGGATCGAGGTAGCGCTGAGATGTCGATGCCGAAAGATTAGCGAGAAAACCGAACTTCTTGGTGTGAGTTGAAAAATCAGCGGCGACTTCACCCGTTGAGAAACTCCCTCCGGAAAAGGAAACCGCGCCTTGAGTTGGGCCCTCAAGACCGGACCGGGTATTAACATTGATCACCCCGGCCAATTTATCTCCAAACTCCGCCGGTATTCCCCCTGTAAGCACTTCAACCGTGCGCAATGTGCGAGCATCAAGACTTGTGGAAAAGATCGCCGACATGTTGTCAGTAACTGGAATTCCGTCAACCACATACTGCACTTGCGATTCGGATCCGCGGGGATGCATGCGACCGTTGTCGTCAGTGACGAACCCTGGAGCAGACGCGACAATACTTTCAATCGCCCGTGAAGGCGCTGCACCCATGGGCCGTTCCAGGAGTGATTGACTGATGTCCGTGTCAGAAGAAGACCGATCTGGCTCAAGCAGCGCGGTGCTGTTTTCAGTTATCGTCACCTCGGCTTCGGTGCCCGTGATCGCGAGCGTGAGCTCGAGGTTTAACGGGACAGTGCTCTCGAGATCGATGGCTTCCTCGGTCGTTTGAAATCCCGTCGCCTTCACAGTGACGTTATAGGTGTTGAAGGGAATGTTAACGAGTTTGAAGGTGCCAGTCCGATCAGTTTGCGTAGTTTGTTTATACCTCGTTACGGGTTGAGTAATCGTTACTTCAGCGTCGGGTACAAGGGCGCCGGTGGGGTCTTTGACGGTGCCCTGGACTGTACCAATCCTCGCTTGGGCAAGACTCGACTGTGCTGTAAAGAGCACCGTAGCGATAAGAACTGCGAACAGAGAAAGCTTTCTAATTGTCATGACCTTTTGCCTCTAGAGTCTTCACTGCAAATGATACGGATCGCTTTTACACTCCGATTTCGCAAAGGAAACAAAGTGAAGCAGAGTCCGCAATCAATAGGATCGCCGGGTTGTAACGGCCCGACGAAGCGAGCGGTTCTAGATGGCTAAAGGAGGGCCGCGGCCGGTTTGAGTGGTTCCTGATCGAGTCTGAAAATCCTCTGACGTAGGTTGAAAAATTTCTGCAAGGAATTGAGGCGGGGCATCTTTTAGACGGGTAGTAATTAGCGATGCGGAGAAATGCTGATGCAACTGACAAATAAGACATTCAGCGCAGGAGAGGGAACCTCCGGCAACGCCGTTTGTCCCATCGTCGGTGGAAATAGAAGCAGACTTGGATGGTTCGGATCCGAAAATTCTGCCGTGACGATGCGCGGCCTCGATGGTCGTGCCATAGATCACGAACACGAGCAAGAGGCCCGCTACTATCCGCGAAACTGCGGAGTGCTGGCTGAGACTATTCTGATGTGGCTTTCTGGCTACCATTCCGAACCGTGTGCTACATTCCGAGTCGCGATGTTAGATGGCTCAAAGCGCATGTGTCAACGCGAGACTTGGGAGTTCTCTCGACTCTCTGGCTCGCCCTTACGCGGTTTAGAGTAGGCTTGGATGCAATTTCTTACCATCAGGATTTCTCTTCTCAAACAACTCAAATTTCTGTTAGTGGCGGCATTTCTTGCTGTTCCTGCGGCTACGACCCAAGCACAAGTCTCCTCTGTGCGAATTTCCGTACTATCGTTAAGTCCCGCAAAAGTAGCGGTTGAATTGGAAGGCCCAGGCTACTCAGATTGGTCGTTTCGTAATACTTACACCTCCGTCGTGGGACTTGCTGACCGCATCGAGAATTTTCAGGGGCAAGAATCCCAAGGGCGGAATGTCCTGGTGAGGAAACTAGCGCCTGGTCAATTTCGATTCGCCGAGAAGGTAATGAGAGTGAGCTATGAAGTCCTCCTTACGCCACCTACAAATTTGGGGAACCTGTCGCACGCTTCATGGCTCAATAAAGAACACGGCCTGCTAATGCTTGGCGATCTCTTACCCGACTCAGCGGTGGGTGAAACGCCAACCCTGAATCTCGATTTTGAACTCCCAACGGGTTGGACAACTGCTTCAAGCCGTGACGCTGTTGGCGAGCGATACACAGTCTCGCATCCGGAACAAGCAGTCTTTCTGGTGGGAACATCGCTGCATAGCAAGACCACACGTGTCGGAACCGCTGAGATAAAGATTGTCACGGTCGGAGATTGGCCTTTCGGTGACAACACATTAAGCAAGATTGTGGCGAAAATTGTTGATGAGTACGCAAGGGTCTTGCGGCATCCGCCACCCGCCAAGGTTGGTTTGCTGCTTTTACCCTTTAGCGGTGCCGTGGGACCGGAAAGATGGAGCGCCGAAACCAGAGGCCAGAACGTAGTACTGCTAATGGGGAAACAGGCGAAGAGCGGAGCCGTGCTGGCGCGCTTGAAAGTTGTTCTTGCCCACGAGCTGTTTCACCTTTGGATACCAAACAGTCTCAAGCTTAAAGGAGACTACGACTGGTTTTTTGAGGGATTCACGCTTTATCAAGCACTGCTTACAGGTTTACGGCTTCACTACATTACGTTCGACGAATATCTGGAAACACTTTCCCGTGTCTACGACTCATACCGCTCGTCTATAGAGCGTGATAAATTATCTTTGCTCGATGCGTCAGAGCGTCGCTGGACCGCAGCAGCGTCACTCGTTTATGACAAAGGAGCGCTCGTCGCTCTTATTTACGACCTGATGCTGCGACGAAACAGCGCCGGGCGCGAAACGCTGACAGACGTTTATCCTGAACTGTTGCAAGCGGGGCAGGGAAGTCGGCAAGACGCGAATGAACTTTTAATCGGGCTTCTCAACAAGCGGGCGCCGATGGAGCGGTTTGGCGAAAAATTTGTGGAAGGGAAGACGGAGATTGATTTAGCCAGTATCCTGGCGCCATTTGGGTTAGAGGTCGCAACGGGATCGAGTTCGCGAATTCAGGTCAGCAAGAACGTCGATAAAGAGCAGAAACGGTTGTTGAAAACATTGGGTTACAAGAGCTGATACCCTTATTCTGGTTTCTTTATTGAAATGCAATTAAGCAGAGTTTTGGTCATTGTTGGATGGTTAATGCTCGCGCTGGGGTGCAGCACCCTCGCGCAACGCAGTGATTCGGGCGTTGTGGTAGCGAGCCGAGCTCAGATTAGAAGTTCCACCGCAGTTGTTGCCGCCGATCTACTCGAGGTCAATCGCGGCGACCTGGTCGATGTGCTTGAATCAGTCGATGTTCCTGATCCCACCGACAATACTAAAAAGGAACGTTGGCTTCGGGTGCGAGCTCATGACGAGGAAAGCACCGAGGGCTGGATCGAATCACGTAATGTCATGCCGCAAGATGTGCTTGAAGCGTCGCGGAAGGTCGCCGAAGAAGACAAAGACATTCCCCCTCAGGCCACGGGCCAGTTGCGGGCAAGTTCGAATCTGCGCCTCACCCCTGATCGAGCCGATAACGAGAACATCATGATGCGGCTCGATTCCGGCTCGAGTTTTGAAATCGTCGGCTGGAAGCGAGTTCCGAAGCCGAAAACATCCGAGGCGATTGAAAGTGATATTGCTCCGAAAGCCGGAAGCGCCCAACAGAACGTAGGAAGCCGAAGCCGGGAAGATCGCTCCGAGAATCAACCGGAAGAAACTAATGAGCTTTGGTACAAAGTGAGGTTGCCCGCTTCAATTTCGCCCGCGCCCGGCGGTTGGATCTACGGTAAGCAGGTAGAACTGACAGTACCCAGTGACATCATCTTTTACCGGACGGGCAGAGAATTCGTAGCCTGGCAGCGACTCGATGGCGGTTCCAACGAAACCGATTCTGCAAACGATAAGAATGCGGGTAAGGAATCGCGGCCAGGGAGTTGGGTAATTCTCGAGAAGAGCAGCTCGAGTCAGGCACACACCGTCGACGAGCCGGACTTCGATCGCATTTATGTCGTGGGATACGACAAACGGAACCAGGAACACTACACCGCTTATCGAAGTGGCGATGTGAAGGGTTATTTGCCGTTAAAGATCGAAGGCCGCGGCGAAAGTAAGACCTTCAAGATTAGAGCTCAGGACGGAAGTGGCCACGTGAGTGAGGTTGCCTACGGCATCTATAAAGATGATCGCGGGGTGTTGAAGGTAGCGGCACCCAAGTGATCATTCGTGAGTTGAAGTTTCAATGACGACTGGTGGTCCAAAGATCATTGCGATTGGTGGATTCTCTTCCGATACCGGCAAGACGACTTTGATGTGCGACCTGCTGCGCGCCTTTCCCGGTTGGGAGGCAATCAAAACCACGCGCGGACACTATCGATCCTGCGGCAAAGACCCACATGCGTGTTGCGTTAGTCATCTCTTGAGCGATGAGCCAGTGATTCGCTCAGGACGTGATCAAACGTATGCGCCGGGGAAAGACACAGGTCGATATTGGGATGCCGGCGCGACGAGCGTTCACTGGTTAATTGCCACGGACACGCAAGTCGAACGAGGTATTATGGAAGCCTTGCAGCGCGTAAAGTCGGAAGGGGTGTTTATTGAAGGTAACAGTTTCAGTGAGTATGTGTCGGTGGATGCTCTGATCATCTCGATCCGCGAGAGTCAGAACAACGTCAAACGTTCGGCAAAACGCGCCTTAAGTAAGGCAACCGCATTGTATGTCTGGCGGGATCTAAACCCAGATTCGCACCCGCATGAGGTAGTTGCGACTATGCTACGTGGGAATGACGAATTGCTAGCGCACGTTTCAAAAATCCCCTGTTACACAGCAGCGACACTTTCCGATCTCGTTCATAGCCTGCGAAAGTTAAAGCATTCGGCCGCTGCCTAAGCGTCGTCTGATTGCGTTTCGTATAAGCGATCTTCCGTCCCCGCAGTGGCAGTCAATGTAGCTGCGTTCATTATGCAATCTTTAGACGAGCTGCTCGAAGAGTGTGAGGTTCTGCATGGTCACATGTGTCCGGGCCAGGTGCTGGGTGCCCGCATGGCACTTCTTGGTTGCTCCACGATCGGCATCAGCGAACCGAAGGGTCGTGACCGGAAGAAGCTGATTGTTTGGGTCGAGATCGATCGCTGCATGGCAGACGCAGTAAGTGCCTCAACAGGGGCTCGCTTGGGAAAACGAAGTTTGAAGTATGTTGACTACGGGAAAGTCGCCGCCACATTTCTGAATATCGAGACAAATGATGCGGTTCGAATCGTCGCCCTCGAGAGTTCTCGCTTGCTGGCTGATCGACTCTATCCGGAGATCGAACACAAGAAGGAGCGACAGTTTCTGACTTACCGCAAAGCAAGTGACGCGGAACTTTTTCAGGTTCAACGCGTCGCTGTCGCTGTGGGCGAGCACGATCTTCCGGGAAGTCCCCGGTCACGAGTGACGTGCAATCAATGCGGCGAAGGGGTGAATGATCAACGCGAAGTGGCGAGACGAAACGAAGCAGAAAGGCTCTGTCGTTATTGCGCAGAGGGCGGCTATTATACGTTGCTAGACTTGGGCAACCTGGACTCGTATTAAGCATCTAACCCGCCCCTGAACGTAATACTCGCTCTATTGTGAGCACAGGATTGGACAGGATTTGTTAGAGGGGTTGACAACTAACCATATCTCCCTATAATGCCCATTCCCTCGGAGACAGGGATTGACATTCTAGGTGCGACGGAAGGCACTTGCGAGGTGCCGTTCTTCTCTCTAAAAAAGTCAGAGAAGGGCGGCGCTTTTGTTCGCTAAAAAGAAGGTTACGCGAACAATTTTACGGTGCTTGACAGAGTAGAGTTCATAGGTTACAGTCTCCGTTTGCTTGGGACGAGTTTAAGCCGTCTGTAAGGCAATCCAAATCACAATTTGGAATTGATGTTTGAAAACTAGATAGAGCGTGTCCATATCAATGACCTTTGAGAGTCAAAACGCGAGCGATAAAGCTCGCGTCTCAAAACTCTGAAGAAGAGTCATTATCGGATACTTAACCAGTAAAAGATAATGTTCCAGAGAACAAATTCTAACGAGAGTTTGATCCTGGCTCAGAATCAACGCTGGCGGCGTGCCTCAGACATGCAAGTCGAACGCGAAAGTTCCCTTCGGGGAGCGAGTAGAGTGGCGCACGGGTGAGTAACACGTAGGTAATCTACCTTCGGGTGGGGAATAACAACCGGAAACGGTTGCTAATACCGCATAATGCAGCGGCACCTAATGGTGACAGTTGTTAAAGCGGGGGATCGTAAGACCTCGCGTCTGAAGAGGAGCCTGCGGCAGATTAGCTAGTTGGTAAGGTAACGGCTTACCAAGGCGATGATCTGTAGCCGGCCTGAGAGGGCGGTCGGCCACACTGACACTGACATACGGGTCAGACTCCTACGGGAGGCAGCAGTCGGGAATTTTGGGCAATGGGCGAAAGCCTGACCCAGCAACGCCGCGTGAAGGATGAAATCCCTCGGGATGTAAACTTCGCAAGAACGGGAAGAATAAGTTTGTGCTAATACCACAAGCGATGACGGTACTGTTTGTAAGCTCCGGCTAACTCCGTGCCAGCAGCCGCGGTAATACGGGGGGAGCAAGCGTTGTTCGGATTTACTGGGCGTAAAGGGCGCGTAGGCGGCCTCCGCAAGTCAGTTGTGAAATCTCCGAGCTTAACTCGGAAAGGTCAACTGATACTGCGGGGCTAGAGTGCGGAAGGGGCAACTGGAATTCTTGGTGTAGCGGTGAAATGCGTAGATATCAAGAGGAACACCTGCGGCGAAGGCGGGTTGCTGGGCCGACACTGACGCTGAGGCGCGAAAGCTAGGGGAGCGAACGGGATTAGATACCCCGGTAGTCCTAGCCTTAAACGATGAATGCTTGGTGTCTGGGGTTATATAGTCCCCGGGTGCCGTCGCTAACGCTTTAAGCATTCCGCCTGGGGAGTACGGTCGCAAGACTGAAACTCAAAGGAATTGACGGGGACCCGCACAAGCGGTGGAGCATGTGGTTTAATTCGACGC
>JBAPXA010000213.1:0-3656 GCA_049283975.1 Pyrinomonadaceae bacterium
CTGATCGTCTGATACTGAGCCTTAAGATCTACAAAGGGAATCATGATTGTCGTCTAAAGAATCTCGACCAGCTCACCACGCGCGCGCAAAGATCGTTCAGCAGCTTCAACGATACGCACCAGCCGCAGTCCCGCGGAGCCATCAGTTTCCGGCTGCTTGTTGTTCCTAATGCAGTCAATGAAGTGCAGCGCCTCGGTGTGCAACGCTTCGGTGGCGTCCAGACGCGGTGCCCACATGTCGCCCGAGCGATAGCTCACCAGCATTTCATATACGTCTTCGGGACTTTGGGATACCCGAACGCCCTTATCGTAGACTTTCACCTTTTCGCTGGGCTCGAGATCGTCGTAAAGAATCATCTTGTCGCTCCCACCGATTAGCGTATGGCGGACTTTTACCGGCGTGAGCCAATTAACGTGCACATGCGCGATCTGTGGGGTACCAAAAAATAGCGTGATGTAAGCGACATTTTCCGGTTGGCCGGGAATGTTGCTAATGCCGGTGGCAGAAACTGCGACCGCGCGCGAGGGCAGGACGTAATCCATGATTGAAAGATCGTGGATCGCCAGGTCCCAGATCACATTGACGTCGTGTTGGAAAAGTCCCAGGTTAACGCGCACTGCATCGTAGTAGTAGATTTCGCCGAGGTGGTTCTCAGTGATCAACTCGCGAATCTTGCGGACGGCGCCGGTGTACACAAATGTATGGTCAACCATCAGCACTAGCTGGCGCGCAGCAGCTTCTTCGATCAACTGAATCGCTTGCTCGGAGTTGGCGGCCAGGGGTTTTTCTACCAGGACATGTTTGCCGGCGCGCAACGCCGCCAGCGCGAGTTCGAAATGAGTCGATACGGGAGTGGCAATCGCAATCGCGTCAATCTGCGAATCGTTAAGTAAGGCATGAGTATCAGTGCAGCTCTTGATCGAAGGATGGCGGTTTGTCAGTTGGTCAAGTCGTTCGGGTCGCAGATCGCAAACAGCCCCGACTGTCGAGCCAGGCGCCTCCATAAAATTGCGCACCAAGTTCGGGCCCCAGTAGCCATAGCCGATTACGCCTAGCTTGATCATTGATACGAGTTAGTCGGGAGGTAGAAAACCATTTTCCATTTGTCACTTTTCATTGGAACAGAAACCGCCAGGTCGCCAAGGACCGCAGAGTTCGCCAAGAAAAATGAGCTTTGAACTTGGCACTTTGTTCTTTGTACTTTGTTCTTGGTCTGTTCTTGGTACTTTGTTCTTAGTCATTTGTTCTAATAGCGTAGCCGAACCCAGCTTCTCAAGTTTCATCAGCGAACAAAGTTCAAAGCACCAAGCTCAAAGTTCGTTTTTCTTCTTTGCGGTCCTTGGCGCCTTGGCGGTTTCTGTTCCCATTACAAATGAGAAATGATAAATCGAAAATGGCTCGGCTCTCGCACCACCTACCCGCGATTGCTATTTTCTCTCTTAATCACACCAATCACTCGCGCCGGCACACCTGCCACAATCGCATAGTCAGGCACATCTCGAGTAACAACCGCACCGGCCCCGACAAGCGCCTTTTCGCCGATTACTACGCCGGCAACCACGGTGGCGTTGCTGCCAATCGCCGCGCCGCGCTTGACTCGCGTTGTTAAGACTTTCCAATCAGTCTCTGTTTGCAGCGAACCGTCTTCATTGACCGCGCGCGGATAGCGATCGTTGGTGAACATCACGCCGTGACCAACAAACACCTCTTCATCAATGGTCACGCCCTCACAGATGAAGCTGTGCGAAGAAATCTTGCAACGCGCCCCGACTGTAGCGTTCTTTTGAATCTCAACAAACGCACCGATCTTAGTTTCCTGACCGATCGTGCAACCATAAAGATTGACGAGATCAGGCTGAAAGATCTTTACGTCTGGACCGAGTTTTACGTCAGCGGCAACCGGCATTTCTCTCAACCATTGATTTACGAAGATTGCTGTTCGACTTCCAACAAACGCGCTAAGGCGTATGTCATCCAGGCCTGGGTCCAACGCATGAAAGGCGTGTGAACTGTGTAGAAGCGCCGGCGCTGGTAATAAAAAAATCCCCGCCGGTCGCGCAAATTGCGAATTGACCAGGTTGCGATCCTTTGGGCTAATGGGAGCGCGTCTCGATCCAATTCGATCAAGTCCAGCAGAGAAACAATGGCAGCGGCTGCCGCATGCGTGTCAACCGGATAGAGCGCGTCATGGTAGTATTTCGCCCACCCATCCGCAAGAAAGAAGCTCTTTCGCCAGAACTCATATCCCCGCTGCAACGCAGTTCTGATTTCACCAGTTTCACCAGACTTGCACGAATCGCCGATGCGCTTAAGCGAGCTAAGCAGGTACGCGGTGTGAAAGTTGTCAACCCAGGTTTGATTAGGGTCTGCTCCATACGACCAGGAACCGTCGCCGCGCTGCTGCCTCGCAACGTAGCGGACGGCCTTCACGGCAAGAGTGCAGTAGTCCTTGTTCCCGTCACGGAGACCAATCAAAGCTAGAGTTTCGGCGGCCAATAGGCTGGCATTGAAGATGCGGGTACTCGTCTCCGGTGCATAACTGAAACAAACTTCGCTTTCGTTCTCAACGCTGCGCGGAAGGTCCTGCACAATAAAAGCACACGCCTCGCGGGCGCGCTCGAGATAGGCGGCGTCGCCGAGAGCATCCGCCGCCTCGACGAGAGCACGCGCTGCGAACGCCGTCGGCACAATCGTAGGCGTGCCACGAGGCGCAAAGAAGACGCGCGACTGCCAGTCGAAGTTGTAGCCCCAGGCTATGCCATGCGCAGTCTTGAGCTGCAAAGAAATTAGCTGCCGCAACAGTTCGCGCGTTTCAGTCTCAGCTTCCGGCATTCGGGTGCGGCGATAGGTTGCCAGGGCACCCAACGCAAACAACGCAATGCCCTTGGAGTTTTTTTCTCTGGGCACCCGAGTGAGACCGCGCAGGTTGAGTGCGGATCGTTTAGCTGTTTGCGTCCAGAGCAGACGCGCCGTGCTGGAATTCCTGAAAGGGGTTAGTTGAAAGAGCTTGCTATTCAGAGCGTCGAAAGGGTCGTAGCCAGCGAAGTCATGTTGACGACACCACTCGAAGAGCTCGGCATAGGCCTGTGCGAAATTAGGTTCCTCCATAGAACTGTTTCGAGTTTCAGGTTTCGAGTTCGGTAAAGGATTCCTAAGTCGGGATTTCGAAACTCTGAACGCGAAACTCGAAACTTTACCTGCTTTCCACAGTTTCAATGCGTCGCGGTGTTTCGACAAAGCTTTCGTGCCAGAGCTCAAACATCAATAGGGTCCAGAGCAACTTGCGATGATTGGCGACGCCGCGCTCATGCTCGTCCTGCAAACGCGTCACATATTCCGGATTGAAGACTCCAGCCCGTCGCACTCGTTCGGGCGAAAGCAGATCGCGCGCGAGCGGCTTTAGTTTACCCTTGAGCCATTCTGCTACGGGCACACCGAAGCCCTTCTTACTGCGACGCGTCACGAACGGCGGCAACAAATCTGCGACCGCGCGTTTGAGAATGTACTTGCTCTTTCCGCCGCGTAATTTGTAATTCGCCGGCAAAGAGGCGGCAAACTCAGCGACACTTGGATCGAGGAACGGCGCTCGCACCTCCAACGACACCGCCATGCTCGCGCGATCGACCTTGGTCAAAATGTCTTCAGCAAGATAGAGC
>JBAPXA010000214.1:0-8392 GCA_049283975.1 Pyrinomonadaceae bacterium
ATCGCCTGCATCCTCAGCGTCGTGATCATCTGGATTCTTAAAGGGAGACTTTCGGCGGAAGAGCCAGGGCATGGGCAACAGACATTAGAGCTTGCGGTCCTCGCTGTTCGCTCCCAGATTTCCGACATTATCGGGCCGCACGGCTTGAAGTACTTTCCGGTTGTGATGACGTTTGCCGTGCTGATTCTGGTTTCCAATCTGATGGGGTTGTTCCCGTTGTTCATGTCGCCGACGGCGGCGGTCAGCGTTACCTTCGCGCTGGGGATCACTTCCTTTGTCTATTACAACTATATCGGCATTAAAGAGAATGGTCTGTTTGGTCACCTGAAACACTGGGCCGGCCCGATCTGGTGGATTGCGCCTCTCATCTTCGTCATTGAAGGCATCAGCAACTTCATCCGTCCGTTCTCGCTCGGCATTCGTCTATTTGGAAACATGTTTGCGGATGAACAGGTCACAAGCACAGTCGCAGGTCTGTATCCCTCGGTGACTCACTGGGTGCTGCCCGCCGTCCTGATGATTCTGGGCGTTTTCGTTTCGTTCATTCAAACCTTTGTTTTCATTCTGCTGTCGCAGCTCTACCTTAGCGAAGTTTCGCATGCGCCACATGAGCATGAAGAGCACGGCGCTCATGAAGACGATGCCGCTGAGGAGGCCGGGGCGTTGGGCCTGGCCGTAGTTCCCTATTGATTTGCAGTATCAAAAGCGCGCTTCGAGCGGCGCCGGCAAGCGAGCCGGAACACGTTGGAGCGTTAAGATTCACCTGGTGTACGAAACAAGAGTAAACAGAGTGGCCGCGGATCATCGCTTCGCTTTATGAAGCAATCGTGTCTGTCTCGCTGGAGCGCCGTTGTAAGAGGGGCGGTGGATACCGGATGCAGGCGAAATAATACAACCTCCGCCACGTTTCTTGTCCAACACACTTTTGATTCTGATTTAGTTCAGAAGGAGATTGAAGAATGAAGAAACTCAACAAGATTTTCTTTGTGATCGTGGCTGTCCTGATGGCTGCGATGCCGGTTCTGGCACAAGCGCCGGCGCAGGCAGCTGAAGCTAACGACGGTGGCGCCGGCTTGAAGGCAATCGCGGCTGGCATCGGTTTCGCGATTGCAGTGTTTGGCGGTGCTCTCGGTCAATCACGAATTGGCGCGGCAGCCTGCGAAGGTGCGGCGCGCAATCCCGGAGCTTCGGCAAAAATTCAGACGATGATGATTTTGGGCCTCGCCCTGATCGAATCGCTGGTGCTGTTCGCACTCGTAATTGTGTTCGTAAAAACCTAACCACGACGGCAGCGATACCAAGAATGCGAGCTTAGCTTATGCTTCGCTCGCGTTTTTGTTTCAAAGCCATGCTTTTGGCAGTCTTGAAGCGGTGTGGTAGGCTGACACCTCCCCAAACAAGACAGTAACGAGGCACAAATCGCCCGATGAAAAAATGTCCGAAGTGTGGAAATGAATATCCGGACACAACCACGTTGTGTCCCGCCGACGGCGTTGGCTTGGAAACAACCGGCGATTCATTGCTCGGACAAACTCTCGCTGACAAATATCGAATCGATGAACGCTTGAACGAAGGCGGCATGGGCACCGTCTACCGCGGCACACATGTGCTGATGGACAAGACGGTGGCCATCAAGGTGCTGCGCCCCTCCCTCGCTGCCGACGAAAAGATAGTGGCGCGTTTCTCTCGCGAAGCCCGCGCGGCTTCTCGCATTTCCCATCCGCACGCTCTCAGCGTCACAGACTTTGGCGAGGCTGAAAACGGGGTCGTGTTTCTGGTTATGGAGTTTCTGAACGGACAAACGTTGAAGAACGTGATCCGTCAGGATGGACCGATGCCTTTGGCGCGCGTTGTGGAGATCATCCGGCAAGTCGGGGCTGCGCTCGACGCCGCGCACGAACAGGGAGTGGTACACCGCGATCTAAAAAGCGAGAACATCATGTTGCTCGCCGCCAATGGACCGGACTATGCGAAAGTCCTCGATTTTGGCATCGCCAAAATCAAAGAACACGACGGCGACTACGATCCCGGACTGACCGCCCCCGATTTGGTTATTGGGACCCCGCAATACATGTCGCCGGAACAATGCTCGCAGGCGCCGGACATTGACGCGCGTTCCGACATCTATTCGCTTGGCATAATCATTTACGAGATGCTCGTCGGGCATGTGCCTTTTACCGGGCCCTCACCGACGGCAATCATGATGAAGCAGCTTCAGGAGCCGGTGCCTTCGGTTCTCGTCGAGCGAAACGATCTGCCGGCGGCTGTTGGGCGAGTCATTTCGCGCGCAATGGCGAAGCAGCCCGCCGATCGTTATCAAACCGTCGCTGAACTGGTTGAGGATCTGACGATCGCTGGTGGCGTTGAGGTGCCAGCGTCTACACCGGTTCCAATGACGGCGGCTGCCAATCGCATCGTGGTGCCGACGAGAACTGCTGAAAATGAGTTAGTTGAAGACGAAGTCACTGTTGTTCGTCGGCGCCTGGATACAACGCCAGGAACAGGGGCGTATGCGGTTCCGGCATTGCCGCCAGCGGCTGGTGTCAATCCCTGGAAGATTTTGATCCCGGCGCTCGCGGGTTTGCTGGTTGTGTTCGCTGTTGTCTACGTGTTCACGCGTGGCTCTCAACCGGCGGCTAATGCAAATCAAACTGAGCCCACACTCGTTGCCGATCCCAACAGTCAGGCAGTTGAGCCATCGCCACCGCCCACCGGATCTGCTGAGCAGGGAATACCAGCAGGCGGTGTTACGAACAATCAGGTTGTCGACGCCAATGCCAACGCCAATGCAAATGCGAATACCTCCGCCTCACCCACGCCAGAAGAAAATGTGAATGCGGAGATCAATGCGAATAGCGCTAACGAGAATGCCAATGCCAACAGCAACCGGCCCGCTACGAATCCGCCGCTTCCTAGTCCTTCGCGCCAAGTGAACGCGAATGAAAATCCGACGGCGCCCCCGCCAGCGGAGAAAAAGTCGCCCTCACCAGCCCCAACCCCAGCGACAACCTCAGAAGCTCCGCCACTCCAAAGACGCTAACTCAAACTTAGTTTAGTTCGTAGCAGGTCGCGCAGTTTTTCTTCTTCGTCGATCGAGATCTCGATCTCCAGAACATAACAAGGCAGGCTAAATTCAAGTTCGCGTAATTTTACGGCGTCCTTTGCTGTAGTTATCAAGCTCGCTGCACCGGCCCGCTTAGCTTCGTCCGAAAGGCGAGTGACGTCTGTTTGTTGATATTGAAGATGATCTGGGAAAGCGTGGGTGTATGCGAGCGGCAAACCCTCTTTACGCAGGTGTTCAAAGAATGAGTCTGGATTACCGACAGCACAAAATGCAGCAAGGGGTTGAGCGATTGCGACTCCGGACTCTAATCTCTGGCCACTCAATTCTCTAAAGCCAGTCGTGCGCATGCGCGACGTAAAGACTGGGCGTGAGCCGATGAAGTTTTGGAGTTTAGTCTTAACTGCGTGCGTATCAGAGTCCGCATCGGCACGCGTGATGATGACGCAATCCGCCCGTGCTGCGCCGCGCGGCGTTTCGCGCAACCTACCAGAAGGCAGCAGTTGACCGCCGCCCCAGGGATTGCTGGCGTCGATCGTGAGGAGATTAAGATCGCGCGCGAGTTGCAGGTGCTGGAAGCCGTCGTCCAAAACAAAAACATTGGAACCCAGGTGTTCAATCGCCCAGAGACCAGCCGCGATGCGATCAGGATCGCATATCACTGCCGCCACACCTTTCAGGTTTTCGGCCAGCCACAGCGGCTCATCCCCCGAATCTTCCACTCGCGCCTGCACTTCCAAGCCATCCGAGACAAGAACGCGTTCCGCAACGTTTTTCCGTCCGTAACCGCGCGTAAGAACACAGACCTTCCGTCCTTCGGAGGCAAGAAGGCGACAAATGCGTGCGACCAGAGGTGTCTTCCCAGTCCCACCAACGGTGATATTGCCGATGCTGATAACCGGAACCGGCAGCTTAGTTGTTTTTAGTAACCCTTTGTTGTAGGCAGCGGTTCGCAGCCGCGTTGCTGCGGCGTAGGCAACTGAGAGCGGGGATAAGACCAGGTTTGACTTCATCTCAGTGACTAGTCCGCGCGCTGGGCCGTAAGTAGGGGCTCGAGGTAATGAATTGTGCGATCCGTCGCTCCCCGGTTCTGCGCTACCAACTCTTTGGCTTTGGTTTGCAGTTCGAGTCGTCGTGCCTCATTGCTTAGCAGGTAGTCTATTGCTGCCGCGAGCGCCCTGGCAGATTCCCGGTTGTTGCCTGAAGTCAGGTTCACAATTGCCCCAGCCTTGAGGAACGCTCGTGTGATCGCAGCGAAGTTGTGCGTGTGCGGTCCGGTAATTATGGCGGCGCCGACGGCCGCAGGCTCGAGAATGTTGTGCCCGCCGGTTGCTGAAATACTACCGCCGACAAAAACAATCTTTCCCAAAGCGTAAACCGAGGGAAGCTCGCCAATCGTATCCAGCAGAATTGCGTCACAGAGTTTGTCGTTCGCGTGCGGCAGGGAACTGCGCCGGCTCCATTTCAAGCCTGAGCGATCTAAAAGAGAAGCCACCTCGTCGAAGCGTTCCGGGTGACGGGGAGCTAGCAGCAGCCGCAGGTTTTGATGTTTCGCTTGCCGCAACGCATCGAGGATTACCTCCTCTTCCGGCGCGTGCGTGCTGGCGGCAATCATTAGTGGCTTAGTTGCGGAGATACCAAAGCGATCGCGAAATTCGTCGACGAGCGAACTCGAGTCACCTGAGGTACCGACATCGAATTTCATATTTCCCGAAACAGCGACGCGCGCCGGATCCAATCCCAGTTCAATAATTCTGGCGGCATCCGATTCAGTCTGCATCGCCGCGAGAGTCAGACCCTGTAATACGCGCTTGAGAAAGAATCTGATCCATTTGTAGCGGCGAGTCGATTGCGAGGAAAGGCGGCCGTTAACTATCGCCAGGGCTACTCCCCGCGAGTGGCATTCGCGAAAAAAACGCGGCCAAATCTCCGTTTCCATGATCAAAACCGAACTCGGCCGGATCGCGTTCAAAGAGCGGCGGACCGTCCAGCCCCAGTCGAAGGGAAAGTAGAAGACTCGCTCTGCTTCCTTCTTGAAGACGTCGCGCGCCAGTTTTTGCCCAGTGAGCGTAGTAGTTGAAACAACAATAGTGTGGCCGGGAAAGCGTTGGCGAATGCCGGCGACTAAGGGTCGCGCTGCCTGCGACTCTCCGACTGAGACACAGTGAACCCAGACCACCGGACGACCGGTTGGCTTCAAGGGGGCGACCTTACCCAGTCGTTCACCAAAGCCGGCCATGTACTTGCCGTGGCGCAACGCGTCGAAAAGAAAACGGGGAAGGAGAACCAAAAAGCCGAGAGTAAGAAGCAGGCTGTAGACGACGTACATAGGTGGGCGAGGGTTAGGGCAAACCCTCGGCAAGCAAGATCACCTGATAATTACTTTGCCCGTTCAATATAGCGTCCTTCATTAGGATCCACGCGGATCCGATCGCCTTCATTAACAAAAGGAGGAACGGTAATCGTGACGCCATTCTCGAGGGTGGCCGGTTTGTTTACGTTGGAAACGGTCGCACCTTTCATGGTCGGCTCGGTGCGCGTAACAGTGAGCTCCATCGAAGGTGGCAGGTCAATGGCGACCGGAGCGCCGTCATAGAATTCTGTCTGTAGGCGCAACCCGGGGGTCAGCCACTGAGCAGCGTCGCCAAGTTCGTCTTCGCTCAAAGCAATCTGCTCAAAGTTCTCCGTGTTCATAAAGTGGTGGTGCGAGCCATCGGAATAGAGATATTCCATCTCGTGTTGCTCAAGGGTGGCGCGCTCGACGGTATCGGCAGAGCGAAAACGGTGCTCGAATGAGGAGCCTGTTTTTATGTTTCGCAGTTTGGTCTGCACCATCGCCCGCAGGTTGCCAGGGGTATGGTGTCTGAACTCTACTACTTTGCACGGTTGTCCCTCGAAAACGATGACCATACCGCGTCGAATGTGGGTTGCCGGAATTGCCATAAACTATCTCTTAGCTCCATCTAACATTGTGGACGAGCCTACACGGTGAGGGTTTAGGCTCCTTAACGAATCGCGTAGTCTAGCGAGAGCTTCAATGCTTTGTCCAGCCGACCCTCGGTAGTGGGTCAGCTTGCTCTGAGATTCAGAAGATGCTGCAAAGCACGCCTATTCCTAAAAGGATTAGGATGATCCCAAACAGAATGATTCCAACCATGAAGATCAAAGTACCAATTGCGCCTCCGTGAATGTACCAAGGCAGCCTATCATTAGCATTAACTCGATACACGGTCAGCTTTTTGTGGAAGATAATTATGAGGAGGCCGCAGACGATGAGGGAACCGCCCAGAAGGACTCGATCAAACAGGCTGTAAGCTAATGCAAAGGCGCTTGAGACCTGAGGCACTTTGAATATCACCCTAGAACATTCACTCATCTAAATGCGGTCGCTACCGCTCCCGTACTGTACCGCCGAGTCCAGCTGGCTGCGGTCTCAACTTACCAGGAACACCAGTGGGGCACGACCTCGTTCGGTCACGCAGAGAAAAGGGCGAACCAAGTGACTTGATGTCTGCTTGGTCCGCCCTTTTTTTGAGGAGCCCACCTACCTCACTTACCTAAACGTCGAAACTTGATTAACGTTCCAAACTTTTTAAGCGGCCCTGGCCCGCTGTCCCCGTCGCTGCCGCGCAACCCGCTCCAACCACTTCTGGGCATCCTCGTAATGTGGAAAGCGGCGCTCGTCATTGCGAAAGGCGCTCGTGTGGTAATAGCGGCGGCCGTTAATGAGCCGTGCCGGGTGCTTCATATGCAGGAGTTCGTGGTAGAGAATGTATTCAACAAACCATTCGGGAACGTCATGCGAATCAAGAGTTTTGCTGATGGTTACGGTGTCGTAGACGCGATCGTGATGACCCAGGATGTTGCGTGTGCGACGCTGCGACCAGGTCAACGCTGGCTTCTTCAGCTCACCATCGAAGTGGCGGCGATTTAGTTTGGCGAACATCTTCTCCAGGTCATAAGCCTCGCCTTGAGCCGAAGAAATATACTTGCGACCGCGCCGGCGGCGCGCCAAATCCGACGCTCGCATCACCTCAGGGGTGACCGAATAGTCCTGGTAGACGCGATTATGAACATCAGGGATGCGCTTGCCGAGAAGTCTGGCCACGAGGACAAAAGCGAGTGCACGCAGGACAGGCTGAGGACTGTCTTTGCAAATATCCGAAAGTCGCACATAGACGCGTCCCGAACGGAGTCTAATAGTGTGATGCAGGCCGGCGTACGGATAGAACCGCACTTCGACGGCGGGCACTGGCCGACTGCCCGCGAGGTGATGAAAGGCATCGACGAAATATTGCTTTACTTCATTCATCGCCCATACTCCTGCAAAACTTTGAGAACACCCGGTTTGTTAGTAAGCGATGAGAGATCTCGATATTGATCTCTCGACCGGAGAGGCCTTGGGGGTCGGGGGCTGGCTCCAGTTAGTGACGCCATCTTAAATAGCGGGCCGCGCCGCAGTCAAACCAATCCGGAAGACTTCAATAAATCCTCACGAAAGTCGCAGGCCGCGCCCAGGGAAGGCTTACAAGCTCCAGGTCGGAACTGAACTCCCAGAGTTAACTAACTTGATTTCAGTAAGTTAAGAGGATCGGCAGGTGAATTACAGTCGTTAGCTCCGCGCCAGCAGAGCGAAAACGAGAACTGAGGCCGGATAGGTCTCCTCATGGTCGGAAAGGATATGTAAGCCCATATTTGCGGCCAAGTTAACGATTCCACTATACTGCGAACGGCGGCGTTTTTTACCCGATCACTTGGATCTTAGGGAGCCCAGCCAACGCCAGCCGCAGCAATTCGCAGCTTTAGGAAACAGTCTCAATGCCCCGTCGCAGTACGGTACCTCCAACGCCAGAAAAATATGTCCCTGACGCCCGCGGCCAAGCTGTTTTGGCGGCTGTCATCAAGGAGCACCTGGTCACGGGTGAAGCCGTCGGCTCCCTCGTTCTGGCTAACAAATTCTCATCCGGTCATGGTTGGAGCTCCGCTACCATCCGTAATGTCATGGGCGAGCTCGAGGACGCTGGGCTTCTTGAGCAACCACATACCTCTGCCGGCAGAGTGCCTACTGACAAGGGCTACCGTTACTACGTGGACAATATGCTGGCAGAAACTCGTCTCTCGCGGTCGGACCTGCGTGCGATCGATGCTGTCTTTGCTCCCAATAGTGCCGGCAGCGCTTCTCCGGAACGGCTTATGGAAAGAGCCTCACACGCGCTTTCGGAACTTTCTCACAACGTCGGAATTGTGCTTTCGCCTTCTCTTGCTGAGAACCGTTTGAGTCACATTGAGTTTCTTAAGCTGTCAGACAATCGCGTGCTGGTTGTCCTGGTG
>JBAPXA010000215.1:0-23228 GCA_049283975.1 Pyrinomonadaceae bacterium
GAGTGTGGGAGTGGGATTGACTACGGCCGCGAAACGGACGCAGTTTTTGTTGGCAGCCTTCGCTTCATACATCGCGGTATCGGCGCAGGCTATTAGTTGTTGCGGGGAAGACGCGTGGAGAGGGAAAGTTGCCACGCCGAAACTAGCTGTAAGCGACAACTGCAGCCGCTTGCCGCCGGTAAACTCGTACTTATTAATTTTTCCGCGAATGCGCTCGGCGACCACACCCGCCAATTCAGTGCCAGTGTCCGGCAAGACAACAACGAACTCGTCACCGCCATAACGAGCCACGGCATCAGTGTCGCGCACGGACAGCAGAATCACCGCTGCCACCTCCATCAGCACATGCGAGCCGACGAGGTGACCATGCCGATCGTTGACCTTCTTGAAGTCGTCGAGGTCGAGAAAGAGAGCAGCGACGCTGGAGCCATATCGCCGTGCGCGCCTGATTTCGTTCAACAGAAACTGGCGCATGTAGCGTGCATTATGCAGTTTGGTGAGATCGTCTGTTTGCGAGAGTCGCTCAGCTTCAGCAATACGGACGGCGTTGGCGAGCGCCGAGGCGAGAGGTAACGAAAGTGCATCAAGCAGTTCGATTTCAGATCGCTTGAACGAACGGTGGGCGCGAGTTCCTTCAAGCACGCCCAGAATTCTGTCACCACAGATCAACGGAATTGCTGCGAGGTATTTTCCTTTTTCCTTTTTTCTGATTAGGCCCATGCCCGCAGCGGCGAGTTGCGCTGCCTTTGACGGCGGCTGTTCTTTGTCTTCATGCAGCAAGGCATCGCGCCAGATACGACCCACTGGAGCGTCTTCTGGTCCGCGCACCCGCACCGCAATCACTTCCAGGCCGAATGATTCAAAGCCTTTGCCGTCGGTTAGCAGATAGATGCTCCAGCGATCGGCGTCCACGAGCGGTTCCAATCCAGCAAGAGCAATTTGCGCGGCGCCAATTTGGTCGCCGATGAAATGTAAAGACGAGACAAGGTCGAATGCGGCGCGCAAACTCTTTGCTTTCAGATTTGCAGGCAAAGAAAGCGAGGTGGCGTCGAGAGGCCGTTGAATAATCTCAGGAAGTTTTAGTTCACCGGTGGCACCGTGACCCTCGATCTCGCGTAGCAAGCCAGGGAGTTGAGCAGCTTTGTCAGCGATAGCACGAAAGCCCAGCCGTTTCAGAGTTGCGCCATCCAGATTACGCAGTTCCATCCGGTGATAACCATTCAGTTGCCGGCGGCAGGCAATTAATGGGGCTCCGGGCCAAAAAGCCTTCGCGTGGTCTATCGCCGTTTGCAGTTCTACTGGATCGGCACCTGGTACCACCTCGTACAGAACAGCAAGCGGCGGCGGGCCCAACTGCTCGACCACTCCCTCCCGTTCCTGGCGGCGCGCCAACTCAAGTTCTGCCTCAACCTCACGCAGGCCTTCGATCAGAGTCTTCACACCCGCAGCGCGCAGCGCTTCAATAAGCTCATACGCCGGCGCTTCGTGCGCGTCAGTGAGAAGAATTACGTGCGTGGACATGGATCGATTTCGGGAGTTAATCGCGGCCGCTGCGGTTGGAAAGGGTAACGCTATAACTACTGCTGTTGCCTTGGACGTCCTGGGCTTCGACGGTCACCTCGGAGGTGCCCGGTGCTGCAGTGATCTGGATCTGAAAACGCCGATCCGTGGAAACCAGACTCTCGCGGCCCGCGGCGCGAATGGTTGTGCCCGGTTCAGCTCGCCCGCGAATTAGATAGATGTTGCCGCCGAGAAGTTCGGCAGCCAGATTCGAGACAGGAACCTGTGACGCCGCACCTTTGGCAACGACGACAAATTTCTTAGGGTCACTCCAATCGCTAGTCTGTCCCGATTGCGCCGTGGCTCTCACCCGCCAGAAGTAAGTTCCGGGGCGGAGGTCGCTGGCATTGAACTCGGTGGCCGCCAATTGATCGCGTTCGATCACTTTGCCGTCGGCGACGAAAAAAGGCGACGTCGCAACTTCAACGCGATAGAAAGCAGGGGACCCTGACTGCGGTCTCAACCAGCGCAGCGCGATGTTGGCGGACCCGTTACCGCCGACGAATACCTTATCCAGATCGCGAGGTTCTGAAGGAAGCGGAACATCCAGGAGTTTTTGGGGCCGGGAAACAGTGCCAGAAGGATTGACTGAAACGTATTCGCCGCCCTTCAAATTGGTTTTCTCGCCAGACTGGTTTGTCGTTTCCACCGCGCCGGCGTTAACCCGAATTTCTTCCGTGCCTTCAGGGTTGACTCCGAAACTTGCTCCGGTCTGTTCCCCTAGTTTGTTTTTCG
Organism: Pyrinomonadaceae bacterium; assembly: GCA_049283975.1. Lineage (GTDB taxonomy): Bacteria > Acidobacteriota > Blastocatellia > Pyrinomonadales > Pyrinomonadaceae > PSRF01. Next base: position 2,296 of record JBAPXA010000215.1, read on the forward strand.
TCTTGGGCGTCTCGACTACGTTGTTGGTTCCTTCAGGCAGTTGTTCGGTGCGTACAAACATCTGACCGCTATCTACAACAACGTGCACGTTAGTCTTCTTGCCATCCTGAGCACTGGCGTTGTCGCGCACGATGATGATGCTGTTGGGTCGAACGAGGAGAGTTGATCCGTCTGCCATCCCAATCTTCGCGCGCCCGTTCGCCTGAGTCTGCACGGTGTCGCCGGGATAAAGTTCAGTATCGCTGCTCGCCGTAATTGTTTGTCGCGTGGCAGCGCGAATCACGCGCACATCGCCTTCGAAGGAGATGAATCTGGCGCCGGAGGCGTTATTGACGTGAGTGCCGACGTTCTTGAACGGGTTGCCAAACTTCCAAACGTAGAGTGCGGCCGCGCCGCTAAGCATCAGCACTATGAACAGAGTGATGCCCAGGTAAATCGTGCGTTTTTGCACGACCCACCAATCAAACATGAAACGCCTCGTTCTGGTGGCCATGATTTCTAACTGAGAGTAAAACCGAGGGCAATTGAGCCGTGAGTGATCCGGAAAGGTCGGGTTGAAGCTATCAGGCTTCCTGGATCGTAGGTGTGAAGCAGCGGAAGCAGCGGGTCTGATTAGCGGTTGACCCGCCAACCCACTGCTGAACAAAAATTTAACACACGCTTGAGACGGGTTACAAGCACCTTGTTAGTTTGGAGGGGCTCCCACACTGGCAGGACCCCCTTTCAAAACCGGAGGGCCGCCCCTGCAGAAATTAGGACACCATCGCTTTCGGAGGTGAATCAGGTGTCGCCAAATACGGTCCGAGCGTTCTTTCTATTGGTTATTTAGCCCTGGGAGAGACAAAAGACCGCAGCATAGTAAGGTTCTGGACGTCGACTCGCGGGTCGACATAGGGAGTCTCAAGAATAAAAGCGGCGTGAGCTAGTGAGGGATGCTGGGCAACCCGGCGCAGGGCAACGCTTCCGATGTGTCCCTCGCCGATGTGCCAGTGGCGGTCGACTCGCGAATTGTATTCAGCCCGCGAGTCGTTGAAATGAATGGCTCGAACGTTCCTGGTTTTCACGGTTTTCTGGATCTTTTTGATCAAGGCTTCAAGCCCGTCATGCTCGCGCAGGTCGTACCCGGCGGTGAAGGCATGAGCAGTATCGAAGCAAACACCAAGTGACAGTTCCGGGCAGAGATCCATGATCTGGCGCAAGTGCTCAAAGCGATGACCGATGCACTCGCCCTGTCCGGCAGTATTCTCCAACAGTATTCTCAGCTTCCCGTTGTTCAAGCCGCGACTGGCGATTTTCAAACTCTCGCTGCAAGTGCGAATGCCATCCGCCTCACATGCTCCCCTCGCGCTGCCAGGATGAATAACCAGATAGTCGGCGCCGAGCACTAGTGCTCGCTCCAGCTCTTCCCGAAACGAATCGCGCGACTTCTGGAGCATGATCGGATCCGCAGCCGCGAGATTGATCAGGTAGTTCGCGTGGATTACGACTGGTGAAATTTTGGTTTGCCGGCGAACTTTCTTGAAAAGTTTGATTTCCTCGTCAGTGAGCAGCTTGGCTTTCCAGCCGCGCGGGTTACGCGAGAAGATCTGGACGGTCTGGCAGTTGAGTTCATGAGAGACAATGAGGGCTTCATGTAATCCACCCTTGATCGGCGCATGAAACCCAATGCGAGGAGTCTTGGATTTAATCATTGAGTCGTTATTTCGTTAGGAAAACAGTCGCAAAAATTTTCCATATATCATTTTCCATTTCTCATTTTTCATTGGCAACTGAAACCGCCAAGCCGCCAAGGACCGCAAAGGACGCCAAGAAGATAAATCGAACTTTGAACTTGGTTCTTTGAACTTTGAAACTGACAGGTATAGGGAAAGCGCTGAATTACTTCACAGCGAGTCCTAAAGAACAAAGTACTAATCTCGTTCTTTGCCCCTCGGCGTCCTTTGCGGTCCTTGGTGGCTTGGCGGTTCCTTTGCCAATGAAAAATGAGAAATGGAAAATAATGGAAAATGAGAAATGGAAAATGTTTTACCCTTCAGCTACTTCATGGCTGCATCACCCGCAGCATGTTGCCGCCGAGAATCTTGCGAACGTCGGCTTCCGCATAGCCCCGCCTCAAAAGTTCGCGCGTCAGATTGGGTAAAGACGCAACATCCGGAAGATCACTGAGCGTCGATTGCACACCATCAAAGTCTGATCCGATTCCTACATGATCCACGCCGACAAGTTTCACGATGTGATCGATGTGATCCACTAAACGCGAAACCGAAACTGGCGGTAAGCGTTTGGCAAACTCCTCGCGCCGCACGCGATCGCGCGCCATCTTCTTGTGCACTGCATCACCGGGCTCGGCTGCGGACGCCTGTTGCACCAACGAGGCGATTTCCGCGTCGACCTGCTTCTTCTTTTCCGACCAGCCCGGCTCTAAATGCTCCGGATAAAAGATCACATTCACCACACCGCCGCTTTTCGCTAGCGCCCGAATCATGTCGTCGCTGAGATTTCGGGGGACATTCGCAAGCGCGCGGCAGCCGGAGTGAGTAGCAATCACCGGTTTGGAGGAAGTGTTGACGATGTCCCAAAAAGTCGCATCCGAGACGTGCGATACATCCACCATCATTCCCAGCCGGTTCATCTCACGAATCACTTGCTTGCCAAATTCATTTAAGCCACGACCGGCGCCAACCTCATCGCCCGAAGATCCGGCCCAGCTGGTACTGATGCTCCACGCCGGCGACATATAACGCACGCCCATTTCATAGTAACGAGCTACGTTCTCAACTTTTTCATCAATGGCATAGCCACCCTCCAGTCCCATGAAAGCGGCCATCTTTCCCTCGCCTGCAATGCGGCGCGCATCTGTAGCCGAGGTTGCGAGTTGCCAAAGCTCGGGATGCCGTTCGGTGAGCTGGCGCACCGCATTGATCTGGTCGTCCGCGCGCTTTACGGCCGCTGGACCACCACCACCGAAGAGCTGCGGCTCAACCCAAATGGAGAAAAACTGGGCATCAAGACCGCCCTCCTGGGCGCGCACGGAGTCGAAATGTCCGTCTGCCAGGCGTTGCGAGAGATCGACGTTTTCATCGAGCAAACGCTGCGTGGTGTCAGCGTGCATGTCGATGGCGATGGCCCTCTTATGAATTGCCAAAGGGTCATTGGGGTTTGCAGTTGGTGTTTGGGAGGGCGATTGAGTTCCAGTTTGTTGGGTCATGCGACAGTTAATGAAAGTGATTGGAATTAGCAGCGCGATCGCGGCCACAGGGAAAGATTTGCAACTCAGGCCCTGCCTAACAGGAATCAGCGAACGATTAACAATCTCTGCTAAATGGACGAGCATTTCGATGTTACGTCGGCAACTTTGTGCGAAGCAAGCATGCTTGCCAAGCAGCTTAAAACTACGGTATTGTGCCCCATCAGATAACCCTGCTTAGCGTGCACAAGATGACGACCGAAGCTATCTTCCAGAATAGGTTTTCGCAAGACTTTTCCGCCCGCGGTTGAGAAGCGATTCGCCTCACCTTAGTTCTGAAGCTGATATCCTTAAGGAGTAAGAAAGAAATGTTTCATAAAGATGGCAAGGCAAAAGACGTGAGCACACCACGCATTTGCGACTTCGTATGGCATGACGGCGAGTTCATTAATTGGAACGACGCGCGCGTGCACGTGATGTCTCATGTCCTGCACTACGGTTCGAGCATCTTTGAAGGCATTAGGTGCTACAACACCAAGAGCGGCCCGGCGATCTTTCGCTTAAAAGAACACATGCAGCGGTTCTTGAATTCCGCCAAGATTTATCGCATGGATCACACCTGGACTCTGGATCAGCTCTGCGCGGCATCAGTTGAGTTGGTTGCAAAAAGCGGCCTCGAACAGTGTTACATCCGCCCGATTCTGTTTCGCAGCCTGGATGAGGAAAGACCGGCGTTTGGGGTGAACCCGTTTCCCAATCCCCTCGCTTGTTACATAGGCGCCTGGGACTGGGGCAAATATCTCGGTGACGAAGCAATTGAAAAAGGTGTCGACGTCTGCGTTTCCACCTGGAACCGTTTGACGCCAAACTCGATGCCGGCCATGGCCAAGAGCGGCGCAAACTACATGAACTCGCAGCTGATCAAGATGGAAGCTTTGCTCAACGGTTTCGCCGAAGGCATAGCTCTTGATGATCGTGGTTACGTTTCGGAAGGTTCAGGCGAGAACATTTTCATCGTCTCAAATGACACTGTGCTGACGCCTCCGCTTTCGTCTTCGATTCTCGCGGGCATTACGCGCGACAGTGTGATCCAGATTTGTCATGAACTGGGAATCCCAATCAAAGAGCGCAGCATTCAGCGAGCGGCGCTGTACGTTGCGGACGAGCTGTTCTTCTCAGGTACGGCAGCGGAGATCACTCCGATTCGTTCCGTCGATCGTATTACGGTTGGCAATGGTGGACGCGGCGAGCTCACCACCAAGATTCAGGAAGCTTTCTTTCAGATTACCAAGGGCGAGCGTAAAGCGCCGGGCGATTGGTTGACGTACGTGAACGCCTCTCACCCCGCTACCGTGGCGAACAATGGCCACAAGGTACAAGAAGGAAGCGGAGCGGCTGCCATCAGTGGGCCAGGCGTTGAGCCTGCTCTGAATTACCACGCTGCGGCGTCGGAATAAGATCTTCACGGTTGTTCGATTCAGGCTTTTGAGGAGTAAACGGAGCTTTCGTTTGCTCCTCAATTGTTTTTAGGGTTATCGATCCCCAGGGCCTGTTTCGCACGGGCCAGCCGGGCTACAAGCCGGCCTTTCCCTGACCCCGAGCTCACCAGTTGACCTTGCTGTAATGGTGCAAGCATCAAGGAAAATCATCCTAAAAACGTAATCGTTGACCTACCTCGCACCGATTGGCTATTATCTTTTTGCCTTTAACCAGGCACTTCAGCCTGAGTTCCAAACCCCTAAGGGAACCATTCCGCGTTCCTGTCTCACCACAAAGTTCAGAACTCTTCGCCGTAACAGCAAGCTCCAATCCTGTCTTGCGAGGTAATTAAGTCAGCTCATGCCTGTAAAAATTGATGATCTGCTTCGGGTAGCCACTAGCCACGGCGCCTCGGACCTCCACCTTAAGGTGGGATCCTTTCCGGTTATGCGCATCGGTGGCGAACTACATCCCATCAGCGACGCGCCCCGTGTGAAACAGGAAGATGCGCTGGACATGGCCTTTGCAATGATGTCGAACCGGCAAAAGCAGCGCTTCAAAGAAGCCTCGGAAGTGGACATCGGCTATGGCGTCTCCGGCCTGGGTCGCTTTCGCGCCAACATTTTTCAGCAACGCGGCAGCGTGAGCATCGTGCTACGCGTGATTCCCGAACAGACGAGAAACACCACCGAACTTGGACTGCCTCCAGTGATCGATAAGATCGCCGGAGAAAGACGGGGACTAATTCTAGTAACCGGCTCCACAGGTTCAGGAAAGTCCACAACGCTTGCCGCTATGATCGATCGCATTAACGCGATGCGCAGCGGCCACATAGTCACGATCGAAGATCCGATCGAGTTTTTGCACAAGGACAAGCTGTCGTTTGTGACGCAGCGAGAAGTCGACGTTGATACGCGTTCGTTCTCGGAAGCTTTGCGCGGTGCTCTGCGGCAGGATCCGGATGTGATCCTGGTCGGCGAAATGCGCGACTACGAAACCATCGAGACGGCCTTAATGGCAGCCGAGACAGGTCACCTCGTTCTCTCCACCTTGCACACACTCGATGCGACGGAAACCATTACGCGCATCGTTTCCTGTTTCCCTTCGCACCAGCAGAAGTCGGTGCGCATTCAGTTGGCAGGGATTCTGAAGGGCGTAATTTCCATGCGCCTGGTGCGCGCTGCAAAAGGTGCGGGCCGAGTGCCTGCAGTGGAAGTGATGGTTTCGACGGGTTTGATTCGCGACTACATCGTCAATGAAGAGAAGACGTACCTGATTCGCGAAGCGATTGCAGCCGGTACCTCGCAATATGGCATGCAGACTTTCGATCAGTCGCTCTTCAATCTCTTTCAGTCCGGCCTGATCTCGCTGGAAGAAGCAATACATAACGCGAGTAATGCTGATGAGTTCAAGATGCGAGTCTCCGGCATCCTTTCTGCCGAACAGGCTATGAGCAGTATGAGTTCGCGTGTGGAAACAGTTTCCCCTTCGTCAGATCGAAATACGGGATCGTTGTTTGTGAAACACTGAAGTGCCTATGCGCGCGGCTTAGTTGGTGTGGGGCGGCAGCGTGGTGACATCATTCATTCCGGTCAGAGTTGAGAGTGGTTCCATCTCAAGGCCAAAGTTTCGCGGATTCTCGCCAATAATTGCCGCTGCAAAGAACATTGGTACATAACCAGCGCCCTCATTGCGAAACGATTCGTTCAGGCGATCACGATTCCTAAACAGCATCCAAAAAGTCCGCTCGTAATCCTCTGAATCTCGCAGTTGACGCAAGCTGCCGCGAACCCAGGTAGCACCCGTGTTATAGCTAAGCAACACTAAGGTCATGCTCTCAGCGTCGTCGCCGAGTTCAGCCATGTGGTCGGCGATGTAGTGGGCGGCAGCAGGAGCAACTTTTTCGACGTCGCACAGTTCTCCGCTCGCCACGTCGTACTGCCGCGCGGTCTGCGGCAGAAATTGAAAGAGGCCCTTTGCGCCAATGCTGCTCTCGAAGCACGGTCGATACGCCGACTCAATCATTGGCAAGTAGATACCAATGATCACCGGAACCTTTCGTGCCGCGAACGAGCGTGCGATAGTCGGCAGGTAAGGACGCGCGCGCGCGTATATCAAATCAAGACTTTCGTTGTCGGCAGTGTCTGACGCGCTACCGCTGCGGGCCACGTAGTGATCGATTTGTCTTTTTATTGCACGCAAGGCCTCCTCATCGAGTTTTGCCGGACGATCTCCCATCATGGTCGAGATGCGTTGTTCCTGAGCTGCGATGAAAGCGAGTCGCTCCGTATCCGTCATTTCAACGTAGACCTTCTCGGAACTTGTAACGGGAGCCGCTCCACTGCGCTCCGCTTGCCGCGGCGTCAGCAGGTTTTGATAAGTGATTGCGGCTGCGATAGCCACGGCCAGCAGTACAGCCGCACCCAATGCGAGGAATCCGAAGGGGCTCGGTGCTTTTCTTGTTTTTGCAGAAGCTGCGGAAAAGCCGGCGACATCCCTTTTGGAGAGCAACTCTGCAAACGTTTCTTCGTTCCCGATTCCTGCACTGGCGAACTCCTGTCGCACTTGTTTCAAGTCTTTCTGGAGTTCAAGCGCAGTCTGGGGGCGATCTTCTCGATTCTTTCGCAGCGTCTTCTCAACGAGTTGAACGAGGGATCGCAGCTCCGGCGAAACGTCTCTGCCAACCGGCAGCAGAGGTAAGGGCTCGCGCTCGAGAATGTCTACCAAAGTGTCCATCCGTGTTGCCCCCGTGAATGGCAGACGATGGGTAAGCAGCTGGTAGAGCACCACACCAAAACTCCAGATATCTGTCCGTTCGTCAATCGCGAGTCCGCGTGCCTGTTCCGGTGACATGTAACCCACAGTTCCCACGACCGCGCCTGTCTCGGTGAACATTGCTGTTCCGGCGGACGGTGCGCCGTGAGCAGGCACTTCCAGCAACTTGGCAATGCCGAAATCTAATATTTTCACCAAACCATCGCCGCGTCTCATGATGTTGTCCGGCTTTATGTCGCGATGCACGATGCCGGCGGCATGAGCGGTGGCCAAACCGGAGATGATCTGCATGGCGATATCGAGAATCTCCGCCAGCGTCAGCTCCTGCCGCGCGATTAGCTCCTGAATAGTTTGGCCGTCAATAAATTCGGTTGCGATAAAGCGAACACCATCCGCGTCGCCCACTTCGTGGATTGTCAGTATGTTTGGATGATTCAAAGCCGAGGCCGCTCGTGCTTCCCGCTGGAAACGAGCCAGACGTTCGTCGTCAGAAGCAAAGTATGCGGGCAGGAGCTTTAACGCTACGAGGCGATCGAGGCGGCTGTCCTCCGCGAGGTAAACTTCACCCATCCCGCCGGCGCCGAGACAATCAACGATTCGATAGAGGCCGATTTCGCGTCCAATGTTGTTGCCAAGTTTATGACCCAGGATGATGCGCGCGTCCTCGACGAGCGCGGGTTGCTCGATGAAGTTGCCGGCTTCATCGTGGGCAGCAATCAATCGGGCGGTCTCGCTTCGTAAATCGTCATCATCAGAAAACGCCTGGTCGAGAAATGAAGCACGCTCCTGCGGCGGATGATCAAGCGCGTCCTGAAAAATCGCCTCAACTTTTTGCCAACGATCAGGAGTCATTCGTTACTTCATTCATCCGAATGCTTGCTTTCCTTCAGTTTGCGATACAGCCAGGCTTTCGCCGCGCGCCAGTCCCGCCGCACCGTCATCAGAGAAATTTCCAACACCTGCGCCGCCTCTTCGAGACTCAGGCCTCCAAAGTAACGCAGCTCTACAACTCGGCTCTTGCGCGAATCGAATTGCGAGAGCTCGGCTAAAGCCTCATCAAGGGCAACCAGTTCGGCCGCACGTCGTTGCGTCATCAAAGCAGCGTGCTCCAACGACACTTGCCGAACGCCTCCACCATGTTTGGCGAAGTGACGGCGGCGTGCGTGATCGATCAAAATGTGGCGCATCACCTGGGCAATCACACCGAAGAAGTGCGAACGGCTTTGCCAATCGTAGTTTTTCTTTCCCAGCAGGCGCGCGTAAGCCTCATTTACGAGCTCGGTTGTTTGCAGAGTGTTTCCGGTTCGCTCATGCCTGACATACCGATGTGCCATGCGCCGCAACTCGTCATAGATCAGCGGCGTCAATTTATCCAACGCCGCCGGATCCCCTTGTTGCCATTCAGTAAGCAACTCGGTCACGTTCTGTTGCGAGAAGGAAATCATTTGTTTGGCGAAATCAGTTCAAGCTCTAGTTAGGATTCTAGCATCTTTAACGGAGGCGGAATCTGCAAACCAAGATACTGAAGGCCTGCGAAAAAAATGCCGATTAGATGAACACTTTTGCCTGCCAATTTCGCTTATTCATTAGGAGGGTCTGCACAGCAAAATATCCGAAAGGTGCTGGGGCTAACCCTGAATTTACGAACGGGAGAAAACTTATGATGAAACAAATATTTCTATCAATGGGCGTGATTATCCTTGCCTTAACACCTTACGGTTCAGTCTCAGCGCAAAACACGGGAAAGCTCTATCAGAAGATGAGCCCCAGCGAGCAAGCTTTGTTCGTGCAGGAACAGGCGGCGCAAATTGGTCGTCAAATCTCGGGCCATGAGTACGAATTCACGCCCGCATTTGAAATGGAAATCCAGAAGTACATTGATAGTTATATGCGACGCATCGGAAATAATCTCAGCGATCGTTCGCGCAAAACCGATGCGCGTCTTGTGTTTGGCCGCGGAAGCAAGCTTGCTCCCTCGCTGATCGCTACCTTCAAAGCCCAAAACGTCTCTCCGCTAATTGGTCTGTATCTGCCTATGATTGAATCGGAATACATGAATCTCCCGCCCGCTAACCCGGCGGGAGCGACAGGGATGTTTCAGTTTCTGCCGGCAACAGGAAAGACATATGGTCTTACCAGTGACGATTTGTTGAACGTCGATAAGTCTGCAGAAGCAGCTGCTCGCTACATTGGCGGCAGTATTGAAGCCTTCTCCGGCGATCCGATGAAGGAGGCGCTGGCTTTACTCTCCTACAACCGCGGCGTCCCGAGCACTAGAAGGGATTTGGAGCTTGTGCTGAACGACTCGAACAGACAATGCAGCATTTGCGCCTTAACTGCAGCAAAACATCAACTCGATAAGACCTTCAGTGATGAAAGCGTTCATTATGTGCCGAGGTTTTTCGCAGCTGCGATAATTGGAGAAAACCCGCTAGCCTTCGAGCTCCAGCTCGCACCCCTTTCATCATTTGAGCAGAAGCCGTAACAGTTTCTGGATCTGTCATGTTCAAGGTAATTAGGTTTGCATGTTCGTTCTGTTTCGTGTCTCTTCGTGGATCGTGACTATCCTCACGCTGCTAAATGCGATCCACGAAGGAACACGAAAGCGCACTAACCAAGAACCTTCACCGAAAACCAAGCTCGATTCATCAATTCACCCTTATCCGTCGCATCACGCGCACACCTGAACGCCAGTCTTCATTAATATCAAAACGGTAGATCTCGATATCGCTCGAGATGGTTCGCGCGAGTGTCTGAAAAGCCGGGTGCACCCGGAGTGTCGGAGCGACGAGGTAAACCAGCGGCGACTCGTTGCTGATTTTCCGCTCGCCAAACAGTTTTGCTCGCGCGATATTCCCCCGACGTCGATGTGCCTCCACACGTTGCCAATAATCAGCGCCCTGCAACACGTGCTCGCGATCCTCAGAGACTTTTAGTTCGATTACAACCAGACGACCATCCTGGCGCAGAGCCAGTAAGTCGATCGGTCGCACGCCGAGCCGGCCGCCGCGTGCTAAACGAAACTGCGCATAGAGTGGCGCGATTATCAGACCTGGATCTAATTGGGTGATATCGCGGCGCAAAATCGATTCCAACCAGGCCTCGGCCGCGTTGCGGTACAGCGCGTGGCGATGATCGGCCGCTGTCGCCGATCTATGCTCGCGCAAGTCATTCATTAACTCCGCATAGAAATGAAAAGTCCTTTCTTCCAGCAGACGCCGATGCGAACCCTCGATGCCGAACCAGACGCGTTCGCTTGAGAACACCTGGCGTACGCGCGCGAATGGCATTCCGAGATAGCGCAGCGTTTGCCCATGACGCGCGTGAACAACGTCGATCGCATGCGGCGCTTCCGCTGTTATCGAGGCCGCTAATTCGCTAACTTCTGCGAGCAGACCTGGAGGAAATCTCGAAAGCCCCTTCTTCCACAGGTCTTTGCGCTCCGGACAATAAACCTCCAGCAATGCTGTTCCGCCGTCGTTGAGCTCGTTGACAACAATCACTTCGCGGAGGCTGTCGCGCAGTAAAGCCAGACGTGTTGTTAAAGACTTTTTGATGTCCTGATCAACGATGAGCCAGAGTTGCTGGATGTACGGCGGACGTGAACGCTCGCTGGCGCGTGTGAACCAGAGCAGGGCTGAAGCCAGAAAAGCGTCGGTCTCGCTGGCCTTCGACGAAGCAACAGATCCCGTGACAGCGATGCGCTGATGTTTTTGCCGCAGGATGATGCGGGCGTACTTCCCCGGCTGGCCGCGCCTGGCGCCCGGACTGAGCGAGGTCCGTTCGATCCTCAAGCCCGGGCGGCTAGCAGCCGCGAGCCGAGCAAGTTGTTCGCAGCGCAACAAACGTGCTGCTTTAACAGTCGCGGCGATTGAACTCGCCGAAGCGCGCGGAATGATTTCAATTACTGGTCGCTCTGCGCCCAGGCGGCGAGATGCTTCGAGAACCAGTTTTTCTCCGGACCATTTCCAGGCGCCAACGCGCCAGGAGCGCATTCCTTGTTCGGTCCAACACGAAAACATCAAACGCCCATTCAGCACGTCGACTGCCAACTCAACCCGTCTGAGTGCCTGAACGTTTCCCTCACTGAGCGTGCAGAACCACTCGCTGTGCTCACAGAAATATTTGTTGATTTGTTCGCATGCAGCCGCGACGCGGGCCGCATCGGTGAGGACTTCGAACATGATCGTGAGGTTCCTGCGTGAAGCGGCTCAAGGGTCGCTTAACACCGCCAAGGCGCCAAGTTACGCCACGGTCGCCAAGGATTTATAGCTTGGACTTACCGTTGTTCGGAATAGCGAAGAACTGATAGCCAGTATCACCTTGGCGCTCTCGGCGTTTCCTGGCGTCTTGGCGGTTTTATCCTGGTGTTGTTCGTGCCATCGCACTGTCGTTGTTTTCGTCGTTACTTCTACCGTGTGCTACCATTTCGGGTCAACTAATTCCCAAACTTCTCTATTCAAAAGTAATGAAAAATATTTATCTCGCCGCCTCCGTGCGCACTCCGATCGGACGTTTCGGGGGCACCCTCGCTTCTTGGACCGCCGCCGATTTGGGTGTTGCTGTTGCGCAAGAAAGTTTGCGACGCGCGGGTCTGCAAGCGGACGAAATTCAGGAATCGATCTGGGGCTGTGCGCGACAGGCCGGTGGCGGACCGAACGTCGCCCGTCAAATTACTTATCGCGCCGGCGTACCGGAAACCGTGCCGGCCTTTACTGTCAACCAGGCATGCGGATCAGGCCTGAAGGCAATTATTCTTGCCGCCCAGGAGATTCTGCTCGACCGAGCGAGTGTCGTCCTTACGGGAGGTACGGAGAGCATGTCTCGTGTGCCCTACTTCGCCGAAGGCGCGCGTTGGGGCATGCGCATGGGCGATCAGCAGCTCGTCGACGGCATGTATCGCGACGGTTTCAACGATCCCCTTTCCGGTTTAGTGATGGGCGAAACAGCAGAGAACCTCGCGCACAAATATGAAATAGCGCGCGACGAGCAGGACGAGTTCGCATTGCGCTCGCAACAACGAGCGCAGTCAGCAATTGAGTCAGGTCGTTTTGCAGATGAGATAGTGGCGCTGGAGATCAAAAGTCGCAAAGGCGAAACCGTTTCGTTTGCGCGCGATGAGCACTATCGTGCCGGAACGACAATCCATGACCTGGGCAAACTAGCACCTGTCTTCTCTAAAACAGGCACGGTCACAGCTGGTAACTCTTCTGGCATCACCGACGGCGCGGCCGCGATGTTGATAATGAGTGAAGCGGCAGTTAACAAATCCGGCGTCACGCCGCACGCACGAATCGTTGATTACGAGATCACCGGTGTGGCGCCCGAGATCATGGGGATTGGTCCGGTTCCGGCCGTGCGCTCATTGTTGGCTCGTCAACAAATGAGTCTCGAGGAGGTTGATTTGATAGAGCTGAATGAAGCTTTTGCTGCCCAGGTAATCGCCTGCGATCGGGATCTGGGCTTCGATCCGGAGCGACTCAACGTAAACGGCGGAGCCATCGCCTTGGGTCATCCAATCGGCTGCACCGGGGTCCGAATAACCACAACGCTCCTTCACGAAATGCAGAAGCGGAATGCTAAACGCGGACTGGCGACTCTTTGCGTCAGTGGCGGGATGGGATTGGCACTCTTAGTGGATCGCGTGTAAATAAGACATCGATGATCAGCAAGCTCATATTCGCGACGGTTCTAATCACACTCCTTACACCAGCGCTCTTCCCTGGAACTCGCGCCCAGGAGGTCAAGCTGTATCCGGTTGATGAAGCGACCCACGACCCCTCCTTTAAACGTTTCCGCGACAAATTAATAGTGGCAGTCAAGAAACGTGATCGAAAGTTTCTGCTAAACATTTTGCATCCAGAGATAATCAATAGTTTCGGAGGGGACGGCCGGATACCGGAATTTGTGACGATGTGGAAGCTGAACTCGCCCGACAGCAAAGTGTGGGCGGAGCTGCTGACAGTGCTTTCAATGGGCGGCTCTTTCGGAAATGATCGAGGCCGGAAAATTTTCGAAGCTCCCTACGTCTCAAGTTCGTGGGAGAGGATTGAAAAGAAACTACCGGGTCAATACGGCGACGTATTTTACGCAGCCATCGTAAAGCAGAACGTGCGGGTTCACAGTCGCCCCGACGCCCAAGCGCCAGTCGTGATTGTCCTTTCCTATGACGTCGTTGAAATTGATTACGAGGGTTCTGTAGAAGAAAACGCAGAGGAATCAACTAATCGCTGGGTCAAAATAAAAACCTTGAAAGGTATCCAGGGATATGTTCGCGGTTCTGAGGCGCGGACTCCCACCGATTTCAGTGCCGGCTTCAAGAAGGTTAGGGGCAAGTGGTTAATGTACTTTTTCGTGGCAGGGGATTGACGAATCAGACGATGCGACGACGTTTGATTATTATTGCCTGCCTCGTACTTGTCTTATTAATTGCCGGAATCACAATCTACCTCAAATCGAGACCCCTCCTTAACCGGCCAAACGATAACGATTTCACGTCAGATCCAGATAACTCCGGAGTCCCACCCTTTCCCACGCGCGAACCTGAAACTTACCAGGCAATGCGCATTGTTACGTTCAGTCAATCAGGGCCGAACAATATTGAATCCCAAACTCAAGTGCGCAGCGGCAAAGTCTTCCTGGCACGTGACGGGGTTCAACGGCGCGAAGAGTTTGAGGTTGGAGAATCACGGTCGATTGTGTTTCTTGAAAATGTTAACGGGCGGTTCATCATCTTGCCCCAGCCAAAACTCTACGCTGATGCGAACGAGTCAAACGCTAGTGAACAAGGCGAACTTCAGGTCGAGGCGGAATTGATGTCGCCCGACTTTCTCTTGCATGAGTCGAAAACGACGACTCAGTATCAGAAGCTGGGTCCGGAAACGGTTGCCGGTCGCCTGGCAACTAAGTACCGTGTTATGACTTCAGGTTCAGGTTCGGCCGCTAGCCACGAAGGCTTGATCTGGATCGATGAAACGCTGGGAATGCCCATCGCCACTCAATACACCAGCACCAGCGAGAATGACTCCATCCGTGTGTCGATGGAGTTGCAGAACATTCGCACCGAAGTGGATGCGAGGATTTTTGCGTTGCCGGTTGGTTATCGTAAAGTTGCCGCGGCGGAGATCCTGGCGATTATTCGATCGGGAAGAGCTGCTCCAGATGTGCAGACAACACAAAAATAGCAACGGGAGACCTCGTGAACGCATCGCACAGAACGCGACGTTGTTTTGACAACAGGATCCTAAAGGGCTTGCCTGAAAGGTTCGGGCCTGCGGCGATTCGGCTTGCCGCCGGATGTGAGGCGTAGCTTGCCGCGCCGGGAGCGGTCTTCTAACTCATCCGGGCTGCGCCCTCGATTTGATCTTTTACGCGAAAGAAGACAAAGGGCATAGCCCCGCAATCGAGCGGCATGAAACGGCGCGGCAAAGCCACGCCTCACACCCGGCGGCAAGAGGTACTAGTACAAGAATTTTAGAAGCAAAGTCAGCACAAGGAAGGTTGAATTGAAAAATGCGAATTCTTAATAAAGCTTTGATCCTATTTTTATTGCTAGCGGCCGCTTACCTGCCAGTCGCTGCCCAAACGGTTCGACGGACTACTGCCGCGCGACCCGGTCCAAGTTTGGCGGCATCGTTGCCGGCTTCAGATACGGTGGCCCTCGTTAAAGTGAAGCGCTTGCTGGACGAGGCGATGCCGGCGATGTTGGCGAATAATCCGGCAAGGCTCACCGAAGTGAACGCTCGAATTGAGAACTTCAAAACGCGCACCGGCATCGATCCGCGCGCCTTTGAGGAATTGGCTTTGGGACTCGGTTACGAATATCCGGCATCGGGAGCTATGAAAATCACAACCGTGGCCCTGGCGAAGGGAACTTTCAGCCCCACCGCTCTGGTTGCCGCCGGCCGGGCGGCCGCTCCGGGCAAGTATCGCGTAGAAAAGTACCAGGGAAAGACGATCTATGTTTTCACGCTGGATGAGCAACTGCGAGTCTTCGGCCTGCTGGATCTGAGAATCAGAGAGCTCGCGGTCGCTCCACTTAGTGCCAACACGCTTGCGCTGGGAGATGTGCAGCGCGTGCATACTGCTATCGATGCGAGCAAGGGGGCCAAACGAGCCAACGCGGAACTGATTTCACTGGCGAGTCAGAATCCAAACGCAATTGTCGGCTTCGGGGGCAATGTTTCGCCAACGATGATTGAGCGCTTACGAATCGGGAACGATGCGGTTGCGAAAGACCTGGCGTCAGTGCGGCAGGTTTATGGCTTTGTGGGAATGACGGAGAAGGATGTTGAGGTCTTAGCGGCGGCGCGGACAGCGGATCCCGGTGCAGCTCGCAGTCTCGGGGCTACGGTCGAAGGTTTGACGGCATTCGCGGGACTGTTTGCGAATCGGCTACCGGCCGCACGAGCCGCGCTTGCGAAAAGCGCCCTGGGGAATTTGAAAGTGACCGTGCAGGGAAACGATTTGCAATTACGCACTGCGGTCGCTCAGTCCGAAGTTGGTCCGGTGATACGCGGTTTGTAAATGGAGGTAAGACACTGGCCCACCCGTACGGTGCGGGGGCAGGCGCGACCGCCGGTACAGTACGGGAGCGGTAACGACCGCATTCAGTGACGCCAGACTCTAGATTAAGACCTTCGCTACCGCTCGCGAATGTACCGAGATGTAGAAAAAGAGCCCAGCACTCTCGTGCAGGGCTCTTCTAATTTGGAGTTCACGCATGCGCGCTATTTTGTAGGAAACGGGAACTGTTGAGTCGGAGGCGCCGCCACCGGCTCGTCATCCTGCAAACTCGCCAGCACTTCCTTGTAGATTGTGATCTTTCCGTCCTGCTTCATGCGCTCCTGCACTTTGGCAATATAGTCGTCAAACACCTGATTCTGACGATTAGTCAGAAGTTGAGAAGTGCGACCCGCTCGTTGCGGACCAAACGTCGCCATGTCAGGGTCAACACGTTGCGTCGCCCCAAGGATGACCCAACTATCACCAACCTTAATTGGAGTCTTCGTAACGCTGCCCTGTTTTAGCGCAAAAATAGCTTCATCAAGAGCCGGACTGGTGCCGGCCTTGCCGAGGGTCGCTCCCAGCTTGAAATCCTGCTCAGTGGCAACTTCAAATCCAGCCTTCTCACCCGCGGCTTTGATCTCACCCGGATTGTTGATGGCGGCGGCGAGTTCACGCGCCTTCTGCTCGACTTGCGACTTCGCACGTTCCTGCTTAAGCGATTGCGCGACTTTATCTTTTATTTCATCGAACTCGGGAATGCGCGGATCTTTCTTGTCGACGAAGATGGGAATCGCGAAGCCACCCTTCACCCCGGTACGTTCGCCGACGTCATTAGGATTGTTGAGGACGGCGATCGCCTGTTCGAATTGCTGGTTACTGCCGATGTCCGGTACGTCATCCCCAGGGACAATATAGGCGGTCTCTTTCACCATCTCGGAGGGCTTCATGTTGGCTTCCGCGGCCAGCTCCTTGGCAACTATTTGCGGATCCTTGGTTTCCTTCAGCCGTGCTTGCGCCCGTTCAGCGAGTTTAGCCGCCACACCGTAAGCGCGACTGTTGCGCAATGAAGCAAGCAATTCTGGTTTGGCTTCCTCAAACGTTTTCGGTACCGCGTCGTCGCGGCGGAGAATGTACCAGTTACCGCCATACTTGATCGGGATATCGGAAACCTCGCCGGGCTGCATATCGACGGCGCGCTCGTAGAGAGCATCCGGTTTGTTCGGATTCTTTTTTACCAGGCGATTCAGAAAGCCACCGCCCTTCGCTGTTGCCGGGTCTTCCGAATTACCGCGTGCCGCTTCGGCGAATGCTTCCCTGGTCGCTTGTGAACCTGTTCCTCTTAGCTTGGCAATGAGATCCTTGGCCTTCTGTTCTACCTGCGCATCGAGATCCTGACGGGCTACTCTCAGAAAAATCTGCTGAACTTTTACCCCCGCCTGCTTATTCTCGGGACTCATTTGATCGTAGCGCTCGCGCAAATCCTTATCAGAAATTTGCAGCTTTGCTCCGGCCTTGTCCTGACTGATGTAGAGGTAGCGGACTTTCTTCTGTGGCTCGTCAATGCGGTAATCAGTTTTGTGTTGTTCGTAATAGGCGCGCAGCTCATCGTCTGACGGGGTTATCTTTTCTGCGAGTTTGTCCGGCGACACGAAAACGTAGGTGAGATTAAGGGTCGTGGTCTCGCGCCGATAGTTATCTTCCACTTCCTCGTCAGACACGGTCACGCTGGAGGTGATGAAGGCCCGAAGATTTCGATAAGCCAACTGATCGTGAAACTGCTGCTCAAAGCGCTCGACGTCTCCCGACTGTGACACGGCAATTTGCCGGTAGCGCTCAGGATCTTTGTCAGGGTCCAGATTTGTGTACTGACCTGTGGCCGGATCTCTGAATTGTTTACGAATTTCGGCAGCCACGTCGGCTTGTGAGGGAGCGAGACCCAAACGTAAGGCTTCCTGCTCGATGATCTTCCTTTGGATCACGCCATCAAGAATTTTCTCGTTAGTGAGACCAAGTTGGGCCAGGCTGATCTGGCCACCGTAGCGCGACTGCACTGCTTCTTTTTGCAGGGCCACGTCGGCAACGGTAACTTCGGCCCCGTTAACTTTAGCGACTACTTCCGTACTTTTTGTTGGTTCGAGATAGTTCGTGTTGCGCCCTGGCGCGTAGAAAACAATCAAGCTGACAGCCATCAATACGGCAAATCCCACAATGATAATGCTGCGGGTTCGTTCCAGACGTCCAAGTTGTTTAAGCATTTATTATTTACCTTTCCAGCGAAGGGCGGATTGTAAAGGAGCGGGGCGCGGCACTGCAACCGGAGGATTGGACTTCGGTATTTGGCCTTTGGCCTTTGAGATTTACTCGCTTGTACGGTCATGAGGTCAGGACCTGGCGCAATAATTGGACGTTAGAACCGGGCGAACACAAAGACCAAAGACCGAAGATCAAAAACCAGAACCGAGATATTTTCGCTCTTGGCTTCAACCATCGCGACCTGACATAAGACGCCCGTCAATGTTATTTTAGTTTCCTCGATGAACAGCACCACTTGGTTATGGATCGGCTTTTCTGTCTTTATCCTGTTAATGCTGAGTCTGGATCTCGGACTCCTTAACCGCAAAGCCCACGCAATTAAGTATCGTGAAGCTGCTACCTGGAGCGCAGTCTGGGTGACCCTCGCGATGATCTTTGCGGGGCTTGTCTTTTGGTACCAGGGTTCGCAGCGCGGTCTGGAGTTTCTCACCGGTTATCTAATCGAGCTGTCACTCTCCGTCGACAACCTCTTCGTCTTTCTGTTGATTTTTTCTTATTTCAAGGTCCCGGCGCGATACCAGCATCGCGTTTTGTTCTGGGGCGTTCTGGGCGCCCTCGTGATGCGCCTGACCATGATCTTCGTGGGCGCCACGCTCATCAAAAACTTTTCCTGGGTCATCTACATCTTTGGCGCGTTTCTGGTTTACACCGGTATCAAGATGTTCAAGCAGGAGGAGCTGGACATTCAGCCGGAAGATAACCCCGCAGTCCGGTTCGTAACCAAATACATCCCTATCGAACGACACTATGTAGAGCAAAAATTTTTCACGCGCAAGAACGGCAGACTGACTGGGACGCTCTTGTTGCTGGTGCTTGTGATTGTGGAAATTACGGACCTGGTTTTCGCAGTTGACTCGATTCCGGCGATCTTTGCGATTACGACCAACACCTTCATCGTCTACACTTCTAACGTATTTGCCATTCTGGGTCTGCGTTCAATGTACTTCCTGCTGGCCGGAGTAGTGGAAAAGTTTCAGTATCTGAAGATGGGACTTGCCATCGTGCTCACATTCATCGGGACAAAGATGCTGGTGGTCGCACTCGGTATTCACATTCCGATTTGGGCCTCACTGACGTTCGTTGGAGTTGTCTTATTAAGCTCCGTTGCCGCCTCCCTGATCTGGCCGAAAGAATGTGAGACGGGAATCGAAGTAGATTTACCGGAGGACTTTGACTCTCCCTTCGAAGACGATGAGCCGGTTGGGGATCCAGCTGAAGATCCAACTGAAAAAGAGAACGAGCCGATCGGCGTTGAGCGCCGCTAGACCTTCACCTGCACGCACCGTGTTGCTACAGACCGATAGACCGAAGGGGGTTCGACAAGCCTCGCAAAGCTGGGTTACTATGCGAATCGTTTTCGAGATTTCATTGAGCAATTCGCCATGGCTGGTTTGAAACCACTTACCAAACTCCTCCTTACGGTGCCGCTTTTGCGCCGCGCATCCTAGCGCGTCGGGAGCGGCGAATCTCTACATCTTATTGCGAAACTTACCTGAATCGGGTGAGGTTTTGTCCGTTCAGGCGGAACGATAATCAGCGTTAATTTACATCAGGAACTTTGCGATGAACGAAAAGTACTTTCCGGAAGTCATAGAAGCGAAGTGGCAACAACATTGGCACGACACCCATGCTTTTGAAGTTAAGGATGATGATCAACGTCCGAAGTTTTATTGCCTCGAGATGCTGCCTTACCCCTCAGGCTTCCTGCACATGGGCCACGTGCGCAACTACTCCATTGGCGATGCACTCGCCTGGTATAAGCGACTCCAGGGGTTCAACGTTCTTCATCCCATCGGTTGGGACAGTTTTGGCCAGCCCGCGGAACAAGCGGCGATTAAGCGCGGCGTAAACCCACGCGCGTGGACTGAAGAGAACATCGTGCACATGCGGGGCCAATTGCAGCGTCTTGGTGTGAGCTACGACTGGTCGCGTGAAATCGCTGCTCACCGTCCTGAGTATTACAAATGGGACCAGTGGTTCTTTTTGAAAATGTACGAGCGCGGCCTCGCATATAAAAAACTGTCCCCGGTGAACTGGTGCCCGAGAGAGGGAACCGTACTTTCAAATGAACAATCTTCTGGGGGAGTCTGCTGGCGTTGCGGCGCTGCCGTCGAGAAACGAGATTTGCAACAGTGGTTCTTGCGGATTACGGACTATGCCGAACAACTGGTCGCCGACACCGCCGAGATCGAAACAACCTGGCCCGAGAAAGTTATCAAGCGACAACGCGACTGGGTGGGTCGCAGCGAGGGCGCCTACATAGACTTCAAGGTGAAGGACAGCGACAAGAAGATCCGAGTTTTCACCACGCGTATCGATACCGTTTTCGGCGCCACCGCGCTGGTGTTGGCTCCAGACCATCCACTGATTGAGGAATTGCTGAAAGGTTCGGCCTTGAGGGGAGATATTGAGAAGTTTTCGCAGAAGGTTGCGGCCGCTCGTAAACGTGCCGCCGATGCCAGTACGGAAGAGATCAAGGAAGGGCTCAACACGGGAGTGCTGGCAGTCAATCCCTTTAGTGGAGAAACAATGGCCGTCTGGGTCGCCAACTACGTGCTGATGGATTACGGCACTGGCGCGGTCATGAGCGTCCCGGCCCACGATGAGCGCGACTTTGAGTTTGCGCTAAAGTATTCTTTACCGATTCGCCAGGTAATCGCACCAGTAACAC
>JBAPXA010000216.1:0-8570 GCA_049283975.1 Pyrinomonadaceae bacterium
GCTTACCACTGCATCGCCGCTCGAAAGTCGAAACGTTGCCAACTGACCCAGCGGCACACTGCCGCCGACCGGCGCGGCGATCAAAATATCGTTGAGCTTTTCTACCTGGTTGCGATAATCCTCTTTCAGCCGCACAAAAATCGCAAAGGGGCGCTGGCCTTCGAGCACATCAGTCGCCTCATCTCCGCCGATGGCAATCTTCGCGACTTCCAGCACGTCCGCAATGTTGAGTCCGTAGCGAGCCAGCTTATCGCGATCGAGCGAGATCTCCAGATGCTCTTCACCCGCGACTTGCTCCACCGCGAGATCTTTTGCGCCGCGAACGTGAGACATGGCATCACGAATCCCTTCGGCTACTTTCGCGAGCGTGTCCCGGTCTTCGCCAAAAACCTTGACGGCAATCTGCGCATTGATGCCCGATAGGAGTTCGTCGTTGCGGGTTTGAATAACCTGTGAAAAGTTGAACTCAACGCCAGGGAACCCTTCCACACGCCGCCGCATGGCATCAACTAATTCGTCTTTGCTCTTTGCTGTCGTCCACTGACCTTTCGGTTTCAAGCGCACATACATTTCATCGTTACTGACACTTTCAGGATCGCCACCCAGCTCGGCGCGGCCAATCTTGGCCACGACGGTCTCGACTTCGGGAAACTCGCGCAGCGACTTCTCAATCTGCGTGGAAACTTCGATGGCGCGCGGAAGCGAGATGCTGGCAGGCATCGTGGCCCGCACCAGCATGTTGCCTTCATCGATCGTAGGTAGAAACTCACTGCCAAGTATGAATACGTCGGCAACACTCCACACCAGCAACAAAGCAGCAAAGATCAATGTGAGATAACGGTGACGGATGCTCCACTTGAGTACCGGAACGTAAATGCCCTTGAAAAACCCGATTATCGGATTAGTGCGAACTTCACCTTTCTTCAGCTTCAACCATAAGGCGCATAGCATCGGGGCTATGCACAGCGCCATTAACATGGAGCCAATCATCGAGAAGGTGACCGCGTATGCGAGTGGCTTGAACAACTTTCCTTCGACGCCCTGCAGAGTGAAGACAGGCAGAAAGACGGCGATCACTATAAGGATAGCGAAGAACATCGGACGCCCGATTTCCTGAGCAGCAACCAATATGGCTTCGCGCATGGAATGTTCCCGGTGTTCTTCAAGATGGCGATAAATGTTTTCGACCATCACGACGGTCGCATCAACCATCATTCCTATGCTTATCGCGAGCCCACCCAGCGAAGTGAGATTGGCCGAAAGCCCCGAATACCACATGAGTATGAAAGCAACCAGCATACAAAACGGTATTGCGGCGGCCGTGATAAGCGAGCCCCGAAAATCCCCGAGCAGCAGCAAAAGAATCAACAGCACCAAGACTTCACCTTCGATCAACGACTCGACCACCGTGTGTATGCTGTTATCAACCAGCTCAGACTGATCGTAGTAATCAACGATGCTCACACCTTCCGGGAGCGCTTTGTTGATATCTATTACTTTTTCCTTGATCCGCTCGATTACCTCCTTGGTGTTTTCGTTGATTCGTTTCAGGACTATGCCGGTTACGACTTCGCCCTGCCCGTCTTTGGTGACCGCGCCCTGCCGTAGTTCGTTACCGACTTCAACCTGCGCCACGTCGCTGACGCGAATAGGCGATCCACCGCGCGAGTCGAGCACGATGTTCTTGATGTCCTCGACGTCCTTTACCAAGCCCAGTCCGCGAACGACGTACTGTTCGTCGCCGTGCTCGATAAAGTTTGCCCCGGTGTTTTGATTGTTGTTCTGAATTGCTTCGAAGAGAGATTTGATGGGGATGTTGTAGTTGACCAGGGCCTGCTGATCTACTATGACGTGATACTGTTTAACTTCTCCGCCGAAGCTAAGCACGTCGGCGACACCTGGCACCGTACGCAGCTGTAGTTTGACTATCCAGTCCTGAATGGTGCGCAGTTCCTGAGTACTCTTGCCTCGACCGACAATTTGGTAAAGATAGACCTGTCCGGTTCCGGTCGTAATGGGTCCCATCCCCGGCTCAAACCCCTCCGGGATACGATCCTTTGCGAGTGAGAGCCGCTCGAAGACCTGCTGGCGTGCGAAGTAGACATCGACGTCATCGCGAAAATAAACCGTCACCACCGACAGACCAAATTTTGAAATCGACTGCACCCGCACCACACCCGGAATGCCGTTCATCACGTTCTCGATGGGAAAGGTGATGAGCTGCTCGACTTCCTGTGGCGCCAGTCCCTGACCTTCGGTGTCGATTTCTACCTGCACCGGCGTGACGTCCGGAAAGGCGTCCACGTTCAACCGGGACAGCGCCAAAATTCCGCCCGCCGTAATGAGCACCGAGACGACGGCAACAAGCAATCGCTCGCGATAAAAGAAGGCAATGAAATTGTCGGTCATAATTGGACTTTGTCTCTTGGTGGCGTTGTCGGCTCAATTACTGAGGTTTGCTTTGCTGCAGCAACAGATAGTTGCCTTTAACCACCACCTTGTCGCCCGCTTGAAGTCCTTCGATAATTTCAACTCGACCGTTACCCTGTATCCCTAGGTTCACCTCTCGCTTGGCATACCCGCCGCCCTCTGCCACGAAGACAATTGATTTCCCGCCATCGTCGAGCACGGCCGATTGGGGAATCGAAATGGTGCTGCGATGGAGATCGGTGATTATCTGCACATTGGCAAACATGTCCGGTTTGAGTCTGCCGTCGGGGTTTGGTACTTCAGTGCGGACCTTTACGCTTCGCGTCTCGGGATCCACAACGCTGGAAACCAGAATGACCCTTCCTGAGAAGCTCGCTTCCGGAAAAGCCGGTACCAAAACCTTGACCTCCTGACCGCGCCTTACTCGCTCGAGATCCTTTTCAAACACATTCGCATCGATCCAGACGCGCGAAATATCGATTATCTTGAATACGTTCGCGTCCGAACCTACAGTGGCGCCAATCGTGCCATTACGCTCGATTACAATTCCGGAGATGGGAGAGGTGAGAGAAAAGACAGCGGACAGGTTCGACTTGCTTGCCAGCGCATCAATATCTGACGCCTTAAGACCGAGTATTAGCAGATGGCGGCGGGCCGACGTGAGCGCCGCTTTCGTTTGCGCCACAACACTTGCCGCCGAAGCCTTCGCCAGCTCAAGGTCATGCTCGGCAGCTTCGACGTTTTTTCCCGCGGTGATGTTCTTCTCATAAAGCATCTTGGTGCGGTCGTAAGTGGCTTGGGCGAACTTGACCTCGGCCTGCGACGTGCGACGAGCATTTTCAGAATCCGCGAGTGCTTTGAGATAGTCGGCCTCGGCTTGATCGATGTCCGCCGATTCAAGGTCGGCCAGCTTTTGCCCTTTCCTCACATTGCTGCCCTGGCCTACGTAAAGACGCACGAGCCTCCCTTCATGGACGGGGCCGATGTTTGCCATGCGGTCCTCGGGAACGAGGATTTTCCCGGTGGCCACTATCGTTCCAGCAATGGACTGAGGTGTCACTATTTCGAGTTCTATTGCATGGCTTTGCGCGGACGCGGATGTTGCCGCGCTCGACGGTGGGCCAGCAGAATTCGGTGGCGCAGCTCGCTTGCAACCCTGAAACGCCACTACCGTAAGGAGCGGCGCAATCAAAAGAGCATAAATTGCTTTTTCGTTGAATGAATTGGGATTGAAAATATTGGGATTGAACATACGGTGCATCCTTCCGGGAATCCTCTTACCAGGGCGCTTACTTCTGCAGCGGCGTTGCGGTGGCCAGCTCAAGATCGAGCAGCGACACCTGGTAATCAAAAAGCGTCTGGTAAAAACCGGCCAGCGTTTCGCGTCGCGTGCGAATCGCATCCAGTAATTCAAGCGTAGAACTTTCACCTGCTTTCAAGGAAAACTCGGTCTGCTGCTGAATGTCGTCGACCTTTGCAAGCACGCCGCTGCGGTAAAGCTCAACTCGCCGCTTTTGAATCTCAAATGCCACCAGTGCTTTGTCGACATCACTCAGCACTTGATTGGCAAGAAACTGTTGTTGGCTTTGCGCCTTCTTTTTTTGAATGAGGGCCTTCGCTCGTTCCCCTTGATTGCGATTGTGCACTGGCAGCGGAATGCCCACGCCAAAGTTGTACGTGCTGCCACCTTGCGGAATCTGTTCGACGCCCGCTCCTACGGTGAGATCAGGAATGCGCTGAGCGTCTTGCAAGCGGATGGAAGCGTCGGCGGCGCGCTCACTGAGTTGAGCGGCCTTCAGGTCAGGTCGAGCAGCCAGCGCTTTTTCCCGAAGGTCGGCAAGCGAGAACTCGTAGGGCTGGTAATACTCGATCGACCCGGCGACATCTACTTCCATAGTTCGATAATCGCCTCCCAGCGTCACTCGCAAATCTCGCAGGGCGACCTCGTAATCTCTTTCCGAGTTGGCCACGTCGGTATCAAACTTAAACTTTTCAATTTCGAGCCGCTGCAAATCCAGTCCCGAAATCTCACCAAGTTGGAAAACCTCAGTCGTGTGCTTGATGATCTCCGCAAATGTCTTCTGGTTCTCTTGGGATAACTTGAGCAACGACTCGGCGAGGAGTACGGCGTAAAACTTCTTCTTCAGATCGTTGGTTAGTTGCCACAGGACTGTTTGAAACTCAGCACGGGCCAGATCGGAATTTGCGTTGGCTTCATTGATTCGTTTGCCTCGCTTGCCGCCCAGCTCAAAGGTCTGAGAGATGCCATAGGAGAATGTTTGCGGTTTGACAAAACTGTCTCTTAAATCCAGAGGTATGTCCTCGAATCCGACGCTGATCTCCGGATTTGGACGGAGCCGCGCAGTGAGTTTTTCCGCGTCCACCGTGTCGATGTCGTAGCGGGCTGCCACCAACTGGAGATTTTGGTGCAAGAAAATCGATACAGCATCCGAGATTGTAATAGACCGCCTCGCAGGAGTTGCTGGCGTTTGCTGAGGAGCTTTGGGGCGAGCCGCGATGTTTACATTGATTTCCTGCAAGGGGTCCGGCAACTTCTCTTGCGCGAGGATCGGTTGGGCTATAAAGGTGATTAAGAGCAAGCTGGCGACGTAACTCGCGGCACGGTTCATCTGCCGACGGAAGTGACTCAGGCAAATCACCGAATTGCACTGCTCGCCGATACAGCGCAGAGAATTGCGCAGATAAGTATTAACGCGCTGATACATCCCATCACCTCGCATCGTCGACTTGTAGAATTTGTTCTTAGTGCGTGGTGGAAAACACCGCCACGCCAAGTCAGGAGATCATTGCCAAGCAAAACGGGCAACACGGCCCGCCACAGGCTGACCATTTGGTTTCGGTGAGATTTGAGCGAGCAAGCTGATGAGCCGCGCCCACCGAGTCACGCCTCAACCAAGAGGCGGGGCACGACCAGATTGTCGCGTGATGGAAGTTGAAGGAGATCCAAGAGTGGGCGTATCAAGAGTCGCAGTCTGCGCCAACGGTGTAATCGCGAACAGCGGCGCATGGACTAGACCGTGTGAGAGTTGTTGCTGGAACGCGCATATCGAGCACTCGGTTAGCGGAGAGCGCCCTGTGTGCGAAGAGTGTGATCCGTCGGCGCCGCTGAAGACACTAACGCCGTTTCGATCCGGCGAACCGGTGCCATGACTATGCACCGTTTCCACTGACGCCCCGAAGCCAATTATGAGGAGCAGGACATAGCCAAGCGCACGCCGGTTCGCGGGTCGTCGGTTCAGTGATGAAGTGTTTCCGATGCTCACTTTGGGCTGTATCTTAATATGACTTTCGCATTTACAGCTATAGCCGACAGTCGTTGGCCGGAGAGTTGAGTTGAGGCCAACCGAACGCGAGGATGGATCCCAACCCCTGGCGGGAAGGTAATTGGGGATTGTGAGCAGCCTCTGACCGCTTACGCAGATCACTGACGAGAGTCTTGCGTCCCTGGTTCTTGAGGCAGACGAAATGTTACGGCAACGCCGCCTTGAGCGACTTCAGCGCCTGTGCCGCGATCGTTAGTGGCACGGATTTCATGGACAACTTCGCCAAAGAAGCATCAGGCTCGTGTGTAGCTGATAAATGGCATCTTCAAAAGTCCGCGCAGGGTCTGCCTCTCCCTAACATCAAACCCGTCGAGTCCATAGCGCAGTTTTCGAAAGTCTATTTCCGGAGTGTAAGTGCCGAAGAGCCTGTCCCAAAAGGAAAAGATGTTTGAATAATTCGAGTCGGTTTCCCGCTGGTCTCGCGAATGATGCACTTTGTGCATGTGAGGTGTGACGACGATCAGCCGCAAGAATCTATCGAGATTGCCATTCATTCTGACATTGGCGTGTTCCATTTGCGCGTTCAAGGCCGAAAGAATCAGGTAGACGATGACAACCCAGAGTGGGATACCGAAAACAAGGATTGCGGCTAGCTGCCAAAGTATTCGCCAAACACTTTCGCCAGGATGCTGCCGAAAAGCAGTTGTGACATCAACTGTGCTTTCCGAATGGTGCACGCGATGGAACTGCCAGCCCAGCCAGGATTTGTGCAGCAGGACATGGGCGAAGTAAGCGAAGAGGTCCAAAGCTAAAACACCAAGAACTGCCTGGGACCATGCCGAGAGGTCAGTAATAAAAAATAGTCCGATGCCATGACGCACACTGAACTCAGCCAGGGAGGCTGAGGAAAATGACAGGGCCAGATTCGTCAGAACCAACATCAGGGTGAGGGCTACATTCGGTAGTGCATGTTGGACACGACTGTTCTGAAATCGATAGAGTGGAACAACTGACTCAAGCGACCACAAAAGACCACATAACACAACAATCATCAGCAATCGCATCTGCTCAGTGAGCAAAGACTGCATGATCGTGCCCTCCGCGTTTGACTTTATGGAAGGTGAAACACGCGCTCTCACTTACTAACGCGTATCTCTTCTACCCGGCGATTAACTTCGTCCCAATTCACGTTCTGCATGAAAGCGTCAACGTACTTCGCTGCCGCCGCACCATAATCCATTTGATAGGCATGCTCATACATGTCGAGCACCAGCAAAGGATAACCCTGCGGAACGTTGTGCATGTGATCCCAGGCCCAATAATTGTGAAACTCCCCTGTGTGCGCATTGTGAGCGAATACTACCCAACCCGAGCCTCCGCCCAGGGCATTCGCCGTTTTCTTGAATTCTTCTTCCCACTGCTCGTAACTACCGAACCATTGTTTCATTAAGTCAAGCACCTTACCTCCCGGTCCTGGCTCCCCACCGAGATTTGCAAAGTACAGTTCGTGCAACACGACGGAGCCACTGCGCAGTAGTTCTTCCCGTTTGAGATCTCCATAAAAGTAAGCTGGAAGATCTTTCTCTTTGAGCATCGCGGCCAGTCTTTGCTCAACGGCATTCAGCGCTCTTACCGCGCCACCATAGTTGTTTTCCCAATGGGATTTGATCAATTTTTCAGACATGCCTTTCAGCTTTGCCGGATCGAAGCGTAACGGCTGCGGTTGGTGCTGGCCACGGAAGGCCCGCGCGATTGCTTGCATACTCAAAGCCGGCGTTCCTTCGAGATCTTCTGCATGCACAAGCCTATGGCCGCCAAGACCTAGTGCCAATCCCGCACCGCCGCCTGCTATTCTCGATATCGCCTCTCTTCTCGATACATCTTTCATTTTAGCCACTCCTTGAATTCTCTAGCGCTTAACTTCCTTCAAACCGGCATAAAGAGAGTCGTACAAAAAGGAAGCGCGCTGTGCCGTTTCATGATCATCTTTCGCAACGAGCGGAAATCCACAGCTAATCAATGCAAGGCCGCGGGCCGCCGGATGGGAATCTAACTGATCCTTAAAATCCGCAGCCTGGACAATTTTGGCCATCTCGACAAGCTCCGGATAGTGGGAGAGTCGTTCGTGTACGAGCGCAGCAAATGAGCAGCGTCCTTGCTCATCCTTGTGCGGATACGTAGCGCCAGGAGCGTCAAAGCCAATCCCGCCTTCTGCTGTCTGCACGGTGGCCACATCTTCTGCCGGGACAAAAACAAACTCAGCCTCGGGATCCAAAAAGCGACAAATGAGCCAACAGGTCGCTGTGCGGTTGACTCGAATACTTGCGCGTGTGATCCACTTCATAGGTGTCTTAACCTTCAGCCGAACACATTTGGGTATTTAAATAACACGAGGATCCGGCCATGCGCTGGGCGATTCTGAAGAGGCTTTCTCCTACCGATCCACTTCGCCTTCTATGACATAGAAACCGGTTTCGCCACCGCCGGAGGTGACGTTCACGATCGGCGAGTCTGAGAGGCGCACCATTCCGCCCTCCACGCGGCCACTAAAGAGAAACGGATTCGTATCCACGTACATTGGCTGGAAGCTCCAGCCGCTTTCTCCAAAAATCGGAAACACCTCCGTTTGCAGATCGATTTTCTCCTGTACCACATAGTCGCCGGCAAGGGCTTCAGCGAGGGCTGTATCCCACTCCGACGCTGTTACATGTGCGCCGATCGAGATACCGCGCCCGCCGTAGTCGTCGTTGGGTTTCAGCACAAACTTCGCGCGGTTCTTGCGAACATATGGCATCAGATCAACTTCTTGCCTGCCGTGTTGCGTCTTTCTTTCTGTCACCCGCCTCGTCCAGGGCA
>JBAPXA010000217.1:0-8639 GCA_049283975.1 Pyrinomonadaceae bacterium
AAAGGTTGTTGTCTGCCAGATCGGAGGGTTGATTGCGCTTGTGCGATTGAACTCTTGTGACGTATGGACGCATTTTGTTTGCGGCCCTTGAGCGCCGGCTACGTCTTTCTTCATAGTTCTCCTCTCATCTAACGGTCCATCGCTGGCCAGGACTAAACCTGAACTGCCCCGCCCCGGAATTGGCCTGCCATTTCTGAATATGGTGAGTTGTTAGCTGCTCACACCGGTATTACATCACCTGCCTCCGGTATTACATTACCTGCCTTATGAACGGAAGCTTTCAATCCGCTCGATGTACCACTCTGGGAAATGGAATTCCCTGGCGGGCTTCACAATGCGCTCGACGTAGTCATGCGCTGCCGCCCTCACTTCCATTGAAGGTGCGATGTAGAATTACCAAGCGTGTGGGCACTAACATTGCCGGCAAACTTTACCTGATTGTGATTGTGTTTTTTGTGGCGATAAACCTTCAACGTGACTTCCGGGAACCTTGGATCCGAAGCTTTGAGCAACGATTGCCGGCGACCTTGAAGGTAGCGATCGAAGAACGCCAGAATATACGCACTGGTAATCGTGAGGGCACGTTCGGCGTTGATTTCTATCTTGCTGTAACGCTCAGGCGCAATAAACGCCATATCACTAAAGCTGTTATGCATTGCGCCCTTCACGGTAACTAGATACACACCGGAAGACATCTTGCTGAATGTCTTCTCCCTTCGCTGCTCCGCCTCCTGTGCCTCTTTATTAGCTTCTTCCCGCGTCTGCTTAGCTGTTTTTAGTTCCTCGTCCGTTGGGGGTGGCAGCCACGGCGCGATTTCTTCAATGTGCATGTAAGGTTGCCGGATACCTTTCTCCATTACGGCGGGGGTTAATGGGTAGCCGTCGAGGTTCAGACAGGCCAGGAATCGACTGTCTAACAAACAAGCGTGCGGAGCAGTGAAACCACCCCGAGAGTGCCCAAATACTCCTACGTGTCGGAGGTCAAGGCGTCCAGCTAAACCTATCTCAACATCCGTTCCATTAATTCGCCCCAATTCATTCAAAACAAAAATAAGGTCCTGCGCCTGGATTACTGCTTCCTCTTCACGCGCTCCCTGCCTCTGATATCGTTGCGATTTGTTCTGAATGATGCGACCGTCGGGCATTTTAAGTGCGGAAGAAAAGAATGGTGATTCGACGCCAAACAACGATATAACCGTGGCTTGCCAGGTTCTCCAAAAAGGCAGTGTAGTGCGCTGCCACCCTTCCCAATCCGTGAGAAAAAATAATCACCGGATACCGCTTTTTGGCGCCGGAGACCTTCACGCGGGTAAATGCGTGCGAGCGTGTCTTCATCAATGGCTCAATTCCCACGAACGCATAACGAAAAACTTCATCATCCGGCAACGAATCAACATATGGGGCAACTGTGCCGCCCGCAGGTTCGGCCGGATACCAAATCTGAAATAACACCTCCCGGTGATCCGAAGGATCTTCGGTAAAAGGCTCAGGTCTTGATGTATCTATTCGGTGAAAACTGGCCCGACCAACTCGATAAGAGCCTGTTGGCGTTGGCAGCACAATTTCGTCAGCCGAAGCATTTTGCCGGGACGAAACAGAGACAGGCGCAACCATCTGGGCGGCCGAATTGATGAACAACCAGAAAGGGAGAACTAGCGACAGTAGGCATTTCCTTAGTTTCATTGGTTTTTGCCTTGCTCACATATCGTAAAAGAACAAACGTCCCTGGACCATACCTTTGAACGTCGGTATTTCCGAGCCGGTGATTCCATCCCAGTCAGCTTCCCGACCTTCTGCATGGACCCTTTTTGATAACGAGGGAGAATTCAGTAGCACGCGTAGGGTGGGCTCCATTCCCCAAGATGAATTGGGCGGCACACAGCAAGCGAACGCTTATTTAGAAGTGCCTGTTATCCGATAACATTTCGCTCTTGCTGAGCTTGTCAGTCACATTGGATCCCTTGTCTATAAGCATTTCGCCACTACGGAACTGGACCACTGTCCTGCAAGCTGTTATTGCCGCCGCGTACCGGAGCAACACTAACGGAGCAACACGCTTATTTAGGCAGCGCTACGTGCTTGAACAGCCAATCGGCTTCCATTTTCCACAAGCCGGGCGAAAAGTTTTTCTCGGTTCCGCCTGTGCTTGGGCTACCGGTATCGGTTTCAAGCAAACTATGACTGCCATTTGGGTATATCTTAATCACATAATCCTTGTTTCCACTTTTAGCCATTGCCCGTTTGAAGACCGTGACCGTTTCCGGCACCGGCAGAAATGTGTCTTTGCCGCCCCAAACCGCGAAGATTGGAATTCTTAGTTTCTCCAAAGCCGGCGCTGGATCGTATGTCATGATCAATCCGTACACCTGCCGAAGTCTTTCCAGGGAGTTAGGTGGGCTCGCATAACCAAGCCATCTCTCGTCCCTTGCTTGCTCGATGGTCCTCTGTAATTGCTCCCATCCATTTCCGGTTCGTGCCACTTCATACTTTAAACGCATGAAGTCGGCGCCCTTCTTCACATCGTTTTCGGGGAACTTATCAACCCGAAGCTGAGTTTCGGCCCGAAAGCTTTCCTGCTTCCACCCGGGCACGCCGACAAGTGATTGGAGAATTAAAAATGAAACGTCATCCGAACGCGACGCCGCAAGCGAAACGGAAAAACTACTATTGCTGAAACCGAACAAACCAATTTCTTTGTGATTTATGTCGGCGCGTGTTTTTAGCGCTTGAACTCCCGCCAGGACGTCATCAGCCAAATCGGAAAACGAACTGGAGTTGACTGGCCCGGTGGATTCCCCAGCGCCGCGCGAATCGAAGATTAACGCGGCGATTCCCCGACTGGTGAGGTTATGAGCCCACATCCTCAATTGATCTCGGTTCGTACCATAGTCGCCCGGCGTAACAATGACGACCGCGTGCGATCCTGGTGTTGGCGGTAGAATCAAAGTGCCGCCGAGCTTGATATCCCCGTTCGCGAAGGTTATCCGCTCCTCTTTGAATCGAATCTTTTCCGCCGTGAGTTTGGGCTCATTGTTTGTCTGCCAAACCAAACCTTTCACGTTTCCGGCTGGGTCCACACTAACCGACACTCTGATCGAGACTGGGAAACTAACTGCAAGGCCATCACCACCGAAGTACTCGGTTTCCGACGAGGGCCAGAGCGTGCCCACTCGTCCGGTTTTGTAATCGACGTAATTCAGAGTTCGCCCATAGCTCCAACCTCGAAGGAGCGATATCACCCTGTCTGGTGAAACGCGATAAGCGCCATAGTATTTCTCTCGCTGCTCAGCCGGAACGGCGGCCCATCGAGTCAATCCGAAGGTCCCTTTTGATTTGTCGTAAACGTAATTGCCGGAAATAGTGTCACCGTCTTGCAGTCCGTCGAAAACCGCCCTTCGCTCCCCAACAGGAACCTCAAAATGTAAACCTTCGGCGGTTCGCTTTACGTTCTCCAACGCTTTATTTATCGCATTCTCGCTGCCGCCATAAAATGGCGAAATCAAATTTGCGGTACCGCTCAGCTTATCGTTTTGGTTATTGAAGCGAACCAGAACCGCCTCCCACTTTTCATCAAGCCAAAAACCTCCGGTCCAATTGCCTTCCAGCAGCTGCTGTTGCGCCGCAAAACAAGGTGCGGAAAGGCCGCTCAAAAATAACCCGAGGGCCAAGATAAGCAGGTTTCTCATTCTGCTCTTCGCAATCAATTCTGGCGGAACTCGCTTGGCAAACCTCTCCGGAGCCGCGCCATTTCTACCGTTATCATTCCTTACATTCATGAGTCGTGACCTCGATTACCAATGGGGTTGGTTTATCTGTGATCGCTTGTCTATTTTCAAATCTATAATCACCCTCCTCTGCTAGGGTCTTTCCATCGCTTTGCGGAATTCTGCAATAGTACCGATCCAGCCGTGACCGTTGGCGATCGTTTCGATTTGTAAATCTAAATTTGGAGTAGCAAATGAGGAATTCGGCGCTGCGCTGCCCGAGCACTGCCCGCGATTGCAGCGGGAGCAATCGGATTTCAACATTCTGACTGACATCAAGTATGAAGGCCTCTTTATTCTTCACTACTTGCCTTTCCCAATAAGAAGATCCCCCGCGGTAGGCAATTTTCGATTCTCGGTAACTTCTCGCGCCCCGCAAGTCTATGACTCGCAGACCTTGTTCTTCCCCTACATCATAAGAGGCGTCGGGATTAGCGCTGTGCCCTTGCTGGAATGCCTTAGACGTATACTTGAGCGAGATGTCATCGACGCGCCGAAATGTCTCGATTCCGCCAAGGGCCTGCAGAGATGCGTCGAGCACTCGTCGCGACTCTTGATAGGATTTCTCGCTGAAGCTTTGACCTGGTTGGGCACTACTCGACACACAGGCGATTAGCACCGCTAAGAGAACTCCGCGTTGAAATCAGGCAAACTTTCTTCATAATTCAAGCGCCCGCTGATAAGAGTTCTCGCTAACGCGTTGCGCCGAGGTCGACGCACCTACGGCGTTGAACATCAGCGAGAGACAAATTGTGCTCACCCGCGTTTTCATCACCATTTACCTCGCCCTGGCTTCATCCGACCACTCGCTATCGGCGCTCGGCACTACTGATAACGGAATCGCAGCCTATCAGGGCCGCTCGACATGAGCAGAGTGATTTGTTGTGAAGCGCACTTATCTAATCGTGAACTGACTGCACAGGAAGGTGGGTAGTGGGAAGACTAGAAAGGATTCTCCAGAAGCGGCTGCAACTTGTCGCGGTAGCTCCGGCCCGAAGTCAGTTGAGTACCGTTCTGGAGCGTAACCACATATTCCCCATGGAAGAGCGGTTGCAGTTCTTTGACTCGACTGAGGTTAATGATGACAGAGCGGTGAATACGCAGGAACTTGTGAGGATCCAGCCTGGCTTCCAGCCCACTCATCGTCCCACGCACAAGATGCGACTCGCGTCGAACGTGAAGACGGACGTACGTATCAGCGGCCTCAATCCAATCAATCTCTTCGACGTCAACGAAGGAGATTCGTCCGGCCGCTTTAACGACCAGGCGCTCAAGGCGATCGCCGCTGCGTTTGAAGTAATCAAGCAAGGCCGACATCTGGTGATTGAGGTTATTGTCACCCCCGAACTTGATCTGTGCTTTTGCTCGTTCCAAGGCTCTGAAAAACCGTTCGTTGGTGTAAGGCTTAAGGAGGTAGTCGAGCGCATGCACCTCGAAGGCTTGCAATGCATATTTGTCGTAAGCGGTCACGAAGATGGTGTTGGGCATCCTGTCGACACCGACTGTCTCTAACACCTCGAACCCGTCCATCTCCGGCATTTGCACATCTAGAAAAACCAAATCTGGTTTCGTCTCAATTATCGCGTTGACCGCCGCCTGTCCATCCGCGCATTCGTGTATTGCCGTGACTTCCGGATCGTGTTTGAGCAGCATTCGGACGCCCTCGCGCGCCAGCGGCTCGTCGTCGACTATTAACGTTCGGAGTCCCATTACTGATCCTCACGCTCACGCTTCATTGCCCTGCTCTCGGAAGGGGATCGCCAGCGTGGCGACGGCCCCGCCGCCTACCGCGTTGCTTAGTTCAAATGTCTGCTCGTCTCCGTAGAGCCGGTGAAGGCGCGTTCGCGTGTTAGTCAACCCGATCTGCGCCCCGGGGAGTTTACTGCCATTCACCGGTATTCCCGGCCCGTCATCGCGCACCTGCAACCAAAGCCTTCCGTTTTCGCGCCGAGCGCTTATCTCCAAAACCCCGGCGGCACTTCGCCTTGCTATGCCGTGACGAATGGCATTCTCGACCAACGGCTGCAGGATCAGATTCGGGACCATGGCGGCGAGAGTCTCCTGCTCGACTTCCATCCGTACTTGCAGCCGGTCGCTAAATCGCACTTGTTCGATCTCAAGGTAAAGTTTGAGAAACTCGAGCTCGTCCTTTAACGAGACCTCCTGAGTGTCAATGTTTTCGAGGGAATGCCGCAATAGATCGCTTAGGCCGCTGAGCATA
This sequence comes from Pyrinomonadaceae bacterium, assembly GCA_049283975.1. GTDB lineage: Bacteria > Acidobacteriota > Blastocatellia > Pyrinomonadales > Pyrinomonadaceae > PSRF01. The sequence continues at coordinate 5,986 of JBAPXA010000217.1, forward strand.
TCGATTGCTTCTTTGTTGCTGCTCTTACGTACTAACACGGCGATGGTGTTGAGGGTGTTGAATAGGAAGTGAGGGTGCAGCTGCATTTTGAGTGCGCTCAGCTGGGCATGGGCCAGTTCCGCCCTTAACTGGGAGGCGCTCAGCTCCCGCTCCTGGTATTTGCGGTAGTAATCGGCGGCATGGCTGAGAGCGACGAGCGCCCAGTAGGTAAGCAGGTTGAAGTGGAGTCCGGTCACTATGAATTCCTGGAGGACGTCTGGGAAGGGTTGACTCAAAGGGTCGGTAAATGAAATCACCGCGATATAGACCCCCAATTGAATAAGCGAAAAGCCCAGGCTGGCTACAAGGTGAATCACGAAGTTCCTAAGACGCCCACGCTCGATGCGGAAGCGTCTTGAGAGATAAAGAATGAGAGGAGTCAGAGCAGCCCAGATATAGGCGCATATCAACCAAGTGCTCAATGTATGCCAGAAGTTAAGGGAGCGCCCCCGATAAGCACGGTTGATTAAGACTTGGCTGGCGAAGAAGAGGCCAAAGAGCGTCCACGAAACGAAGAGCAGTCCCCACTTCTTCCCATGCCCCAGGCCATCGAACCCGGCGAGAGATTTCTTCTCGCGGGTTTCCCGCGACGAGGACTTAATATAAGGGCGAATCATGCGCTTAATGACACTCAATGCAATGACTCTGATGGTGCGTATCCGTTCTCAATCTAGTTTAAAGCTTGGATCAACGGAAGTGATACGTGGCGTATCAGCGGAAATCCCGGGGGGAAATTGCTTCCGACCTCGAGCAACCAGACCAGCTAAATAACCTGGCGACGAGACAAACTGATGAAGGAGGATCTACAACCCGTCGTCGGGAAATTACAATCGAGCCGATCGTGTCTAGCAAATGCGTCCATTAAACGTCCAAAATAAGCGTTCCAGGGGGGTCCTTGAAATGCGGTAGAGTGCTATCCATGCCGCGAAGTCCCATTGAATTACAATACGTTGCTTCCCTTTCACGACGGCGACACGGGTTCGACTCCCGTACGGGACGCCAAACTTGATTCTCCTCTCGAAATATCCCGCAAGTAACTCAAAGCTAAACAGGTTTCAGCGGTTCGATAACTCTTACCATCGAATATCAAACCGCTTGGAAACAGCACCCTTTGAAACCTCTGTTTTTGATCGGTAGAGCACTGAATCCAAAACGCAGCAGCATTGCTAAGTGCGCTCGTGGCAAAGTTGAGCGCGGCTTCAAGATCCAATTCCTCCAGCTTGCTGTCATAGATTTCTAGCTCCGCTAACGTGATCTCCTCGTTGAGTAAGTCGAGTTGCTCCTGATAAGTCAGTTTGTCGCTTTTCGGATCGCCTTGGCTCATAGAGCAAGCGACCGGGGCCTCAATAAGTTACGGTGCGTGACGACTGTCTCTTTGTTGCAACGGTAAGAAAGCACAACATCTTGTGGTCGTATGAGTGATTTTCGGGACGTCCTTAGCGGGAAAGCTCGTACGCGTAGATCGTCCCCTCCTGCACGCCAGCGAACAATAGATTCCCGGAACTGCCTATGCTCCTGATGCATCCCTTGAGGGTGAGGTTCCATTGCTGCGCACCGTCCGTAGCTCGGAAGGCGGCTAATGCACCGCGACAGTTACCCGCAACGACAAGGTCATTCCATAGATGGGGGCGCCCAGAGGCCCAGTCAGGCGATGATCTTTGTTTCCAGCGCTTGCCAGCCAGCCCGTAATCTACTGAGACGATGTACCCGACGCGTCCCGAAGTGTTCTCTAAAAACATGAACAACGAATCGTTGGTTAGGGCCAGCCTTCCCACTGGTTTTGCTTCCAGCGCTAACTCGGATATGACTGTCCCGGTCTCAGCGTTCAGGCGATAAATGCGTTGATCGCTTGTGCCGACATAGATGGTCTTGTCCTTGAAGGCAAGACCAGTCGAAGGTGCTGCACTTAGTTTGCGCTTCCAAATAGCGCTACCAGACAAAGCGTCTAGGGAATAGACGACTCCGTCGAGCCCAGCAATGAAGAGGCGAGTTCCGTCCGTCACCGGTGCCTTGGGCGCGTTACAGTCTGGATTCGTCGCGCCAGTAGTAAATTTCCAATTTAACTTTCCGGTACGAAGATCAACGGAGGCCCACTGGTCCTGAAAACTTCCGAAGAACACGCTTGCACCGATTTGAATGATGTCCGTTGGAACGCTGCTCGAGCCATACTTCCAGCGCACCTTTCCACTATCTCGCTCGAAAGCGTAAACGTGTCCTACACCCTCAGGATCGCAAGAACGATCGGTGCCAATGAGAACCAGGTCATTTGTAACTAACGGGTCTCCATGAAAGCTTTGCTGCTTGCCGTCTTTCCGTATGTCATAGCTCCACTGCACCTCGCCCGTGGTCTTGCTAAGCGCATAAAAGTTGCCCGCACATGAACCGATGAACATTACATCCCCCACGACCGTAGGGGTTGAGAATACTCAACCGCCGCTCTCGTACCTCCAGCGAAGCTCTGGCCCACTCTCAGCGGGAAGCGTTGCCGTCTTCTTGTCAGAGGTCTGAGCGCAGCTGATTGAAGCCATCGCTACCAAGACGATGGCGGAAATAAAGCGTTTACTTTTTCCGGTTGAACTCACTTTCACCGCAATACCTCGAAGCCCCTTCCTGGC
>JBAPXA010000218.1:0-12527 GCA_049283975.1 Pyrinomonadaceae bacterium
GCGGTCGCTAACGCTCCCGGTACTGTACCGAGTGGCGCTGTTAGTTGAGTGCTGTCGCTTACACCTGTTTACTTGCCCGGTGTTGCACTTCGAAGTTGAATCTGCGAATGAGAAATGAAAAATGGAAAATGACAAATGATCTCCCTGCTTCCCTCCCTCGGAACATAAAAAGGCGGCCCCCCCTGGAGGCCGCCCCAATGCTTGGGTAATCAAATTTTGAAATGGATTAAGGAGTGACTGCGTCCTTAATGGCGCCACCCACCTTCTTGGCTCCGCTGGCAGTCTTTTTGCCAACCGTCTTGGCACCTGATGCCGTCTTTTCTCCAACTGTCTTGGCACCTTCGACAGTCTTATCGCCAACATCTTCCAGCTTGTCCCCCGTCTCACCGATAGCGTCTTCGCCCTTGTCCGCAACCCAACCGGCTGCATCCGCGAGCTTGTCGCCGGTGACTTCAAGCGCGTCACCTATGTCGTTGACTTCCTTCTCCTCTCCCTTCGGAGAATAAACCTTCACCGTACGTTGTCCGGAACGAGGTGTCGTGACAACTACACGAGCAACCCGCGGGTTGTTGCGAAACACTCGCGTCTCCGTCTTAGTCCCGTTCTCGTCGATCATCGTCATGATCTCGGACCCGTCCGGCGCCGTTCGTGTGGTGGTGGTCGCCGCAGTGTTGGCGTTGGCCATCTCGTCCGTGCGGGCGCAACCGGCGATCGCCAGGGCCGCCAGAGCCAGCACCGCGATTAATAGAACTTTTTTGCTCACACCCAATACCCTCCTTCAGATTTCAATTCACCAAGATTTTGATGTTGGAATTGGCAAGCAACGTGCCAGCGGGTGCGGTGGGTTAGCTATGGAACTGGGCCTAAATTCCGTCGGCTACCTGCGCTACTCGCTGGTAAAATGGTACGACTTAACTTGAGGACGCGGTCACTATTAGTACAGACGTGAAAGAACCGCTAAGGAACCTTTCTATTGACTTTGCTTAGAAATTCCATTAGAAGCACGTTACTCAAGATTGATTGCGGTAACGCTAAAGATCGAGTCTGTTCTTTCATTTTTCTGATCATCAACAGAGATTCAGCCCGCTGATTGGCGTTGTGAAACTTTCCAAACTCGCGCTTTGAACCAACACTCAAAACAAGCCCCCGGAGCGTCAACTATGAGTAGACTCTTCTTCGTCGCTATTGCTGCACTGTTTTTAATCACCGCCTTAATTCCGTCGCAGCCAACTGCCGCCGCAGTTACTGACGGGGAACGACTGGCGATGTTCAGTAAACCGTCGGTAGTGCGCATCATCGATGGCGTCGCGGGACAGTTTTATTACCAACCGCCTAGTTGGAAGAGTGGCAAAACATATAACGTCTCTTACGTTGGTCTCGGTTCGGGCTTCTTTATTAACTCCAGCGGCTACATCGTAACGAATGCTCATGTCGTCAGTACCTTTCATGAGATCAATTCGAAAGGACAGGATGTCGGCCAGGAGATCCTTTTTTACCAGCTCCTGCAACAAGTGGCGCAGGACTACAACATGGATCCCAAGAACCTGACGCGCGAGAACGTCACCTTCATACGCAACTATGCTCGACTCACCGGGATGAAGATCTTTCACCACGTCATCATTCCCGACGGCAGTACTTATGAGTTTGAAGAAAAGCAATATGGCGCCCCGACGGGACAAGGAAAAGACGTAGCGGTGGTGAAGATTGAAGTGAAGAATGCCCCGGTGCTCATCGTTGGCGACTCCGAGAAGATGAATCTTCAGGATCACGTGATTGTGATCGGCTACCCGGGCGCTGCTGACACTTTCAACAGTGGCATCCTCGATTCCAAGTCTGTCCTCGAAGCGTCCATCACGGATGGCAAGGTCTCTGCACGCAAGAAGTCTGCGAGCGGTGCACCCATCCTGCAGATTAGCGCTCCGGCAACCCACGGCAATTCGGGCGGACCGGTAATGACGGACAAGATGGAAGTGATCGGCCTACTGACCTTTGGCGGCGATCGTGTTAATGGCCAGGAGATTTCCGGATTCGACTTTGTCGTGCCCTCGAGCACGGTGATGGAATTCATCAAAGCCGCCGGTGTCGCGAACGAACAGGGCCATGCCGACAAGGCGTACCGTGAAGGTTTGGAACTCTATTGGGACGAGCGCTACTCGAGTGCAATTCCAAAGTTTGAAGAAGTGAAGCGGCTATTCCCAGAGCACTCTGAAGTCAATCGGCTGATCCAGGGAAGTCAGCAAGCCATCGCTGAAGGAAAAGACAAATCAAGCTTTCCTTCCTGGACGATCATTGCCATCGTCGTGGTAGTGCTCTTCCTGATTCTTGCCATCATCGTAATAGCCGTGGTGGCATTTCTTATCGTACGCAAGCGTAAGAAAGGAAAGGCCGCCAAAGGTGGTCCGGGAGCAAAGCCATCAGCTCCCGGTATGCCTGGTCCACCAAGTGGGCCCGTACCCGCGCCGGGTGGTTCCCGACCGCCTGCAACTCCGCCCGCGGAAGCACCGGCGGCCAGCGCGAGTCCTGGAGTCAGCCCCAGCGGATTTCCTGTGGCTCCGCCCCAAGCGCCGAGTGGCGTCGATAGATCCGAGACGATAGACCTTTCCCGAACCGTCGCAATTCTTCCCAAGAGCGATACTGCGCCTATTAACTACGGAACGATCACCTTTGTGTCCGGCGCCTTAGCGGGACAGAAGTTTGACGTTACTCCTGAAGGCGCATGCATCGGTCGCGATAGCTCGAGTTCGCAGATAGTGATTGCGGATCCGCGAATTTCGAAACGGCATGTGTGGGTCGGCGTGCGTGGCGGTCGCGTAGTGATCGAGGACCAATCGTCGCGCAACGGCACTTTCCTGAACGATCCAAAGTCAGAACGCATCACCGAAAATGCGCTCAGCGAAGGCGACACGGTCATCCTGGGTGAATCAGACGTCGCCCGCTTTGAATACCGAAAGTAAGATAACCAAGCAGACGCTGTTCGAGGCGCCTCTTATCGGTTGAGCCGCCGCACTACGACCACGTCAGAGAACAGCACTGTACAGTCTTGGAGTGAAAACGGTACCACCGCGCGCTAGCGGGTGGCACGTGCTCGATTGTCAACTGGCCCGCAGCGAAAGGCGCCAATCGAAAATCTACAATCGGAAATCGACAATTCCAGTTGACGCTCGCTAAACCCGCCTCGCATAATCGATCTGTCACTGACCTGCCCCCAATAAAACCGCTCGTGCGGCATCCTTCACTTTGAAATTTCCTGTTTGGCGGATAAGCATGGAACTCTCTTCAGCTCTCGGTGTGCCACAACGCCGCCAGGCGGCAACTCGACGCTGGCGGGCAGGGCTGCTGCTACTCGTCGCCGCGTTGATCTCCTTGTGCGCACCGATAGCCACGAATGCCGCCACGCTCCCGGCAGGTTTCACTGAGACGATCATTACGGGATTGAACAGTCCGACAGCGATGTCTTTCGCTCCGGATGGCCGGTTATTCGTTTGTCAGCAGACTGGAGCTTTACGGGTTATCAAGAACAGCGCCCTGCTGACCACTCCATTCATTACGCTCTCGGTAGATGCTTCCGGAGAGCGCGGCCTTTTGGGAGTCGCCTTCGATCCCAACTTCGCCACTAACAATTTCATCTACCTTTATTACACAACCGCAACTGCTCCAATTCACAATCGCGTCAGTCGCTTTACCGCGAATGGGGACGTGGTGGTTCCCGGCAGCGAACTCATCATCCTGGAACTGAATAATCTGTCTTCTGCCACCAACCACAATGGCGGCGCAATTCACTTTGGGCCGGACAACAAGCTTTACGTCGCGGTTGGTGAGAACGCGAACGGCGCCAACGCACAAACCTTCACCAACCTGCTGGGCAAGATGCTGCGTATCAACACCAATCCCGCTGACTTGATTCCCACCGACAATCCCTATTTCAACGACCCGGCCGTAAGTGGAGTCAACAAGGCTATCTGGGCGCTCGGTTTACGCAATCCCTTCACATTCAATTTTCAGCCGGGTACGGGACGTCTCTTCATAAACGATGTAGGTCAAATCACCTGGGAGGAGATCAACGAAGGTGTGGCCCACTCGAACTACGGCTGGCCAACGTGTGAGGGAAATGTCTGCGGCGCGCCACCACCGACCGACTACCGCGCGCCACTCTATGTTTACGCGCACTCCGGGGGCAGTCCCACCGGCTGCGCGATCGTTGGGGGCGCCTTCTACAATCCGCAAACCCAGCAGTTCCCTGCTGCATACGTCGGCAAGTACTTTTTTGCTGACTTGTGTACGAGCTTTATTCGTTACGTTGACCCCGGGACAGGGGCAGCGATTCCTTCGTCAACCGCATTTGCTACCGGCATCTCGACTCCGGTTGACCTACAGGTGTCGTCTGATGGCAGTCTTTGGTATCTCTTTCGCGGCGGCTCAGCCGGCGCTGGTCGTATTCAGTTTCCAGCGGGCCAGATACCTCCCACCATTACGCAACATCCACAAAGCCAAACAGTCGCGGCCGGTCAGCCGGTAACGTTCAATTGCAATGCCAGCGGAGCGACACCCCTGAATTTCCAATGGCAACGAAATAACGTGGACATTCCCGGTGCGACAGGCACGAGCTACATGATCGGCGCGGTAACCCCAGCCGATAACAACGCGCAGTTTCGTTGTGTCGCAACTAATGCGTTCGGTAGTGCCAACTCTGACAATGCGACTCTGACAGTAACGAGTGCCCCAGGTCCCGGTGCGGTCATCATTAGTGAATTTCGCCTGGATGGGCCGAACGGAGTCAATGATGAATTCCTCGAGCTTTACAACAACACCGACGCTTCCATCACCGTGCAAGCGACCGATGGGTCTTCAGGTTGGGCGGTCGGTTACTGCATCCTTTGCCAGGCGTGTCCGCCGAACGGCGAATTGATTGGTACCTATTTCGTCATTCCCAACGGAACCGTGATCCCGCCACGGGGACACCTCCTTTTCACCAACACTCATCTTGATGTGACTTATGTGGGCTACAGCCTGAATGACTACGGTGGTACTAATCAGGCGCTCGGTGATATCACAAACACGGGCACAGGACTGAACCTGCAAGTGGCTAACGACTTCTGGGAAGGGTTTGCGTTATTCACCAGCAGCAACCAGGCGAACTGGTCTCCCGCAAATCGTCTGGACGCCGTCGAAGGCATCTCCAATCTCAACCCTCTATTTGAATCGGGCACCGGTATCAGCGTCAGCGCCGATTATCACAATGCGACCGTGCAATATAGTTGGGCGCGACGACTGCAAGCGGGAGTGCCCCAGGATACTGAAAACAGCGTCGCCGACTGGGTGGTTATTTCAAACCTCGGCCCGTTTCTGCGCGGCGACGGCAGCAATCAAACCGTGTCTGCCATTTTGGGCGCCCCTGGTCCACAGAACCTGTCGAGTCCGGTGCAGCGGAATTCTCAAATCAAGGCTTCACTAATCGAACCGCAACAACCTTCAGCGGCCCCACCTAATCGCGTGCGGGATGTGACGCGGGATGTGTGCGGTGGCGGAGCACCTTGTGCACAAGGCACACTCGATATCCGGCGTCGCTTCCGCAACAGTACGGGAGTAGCAATCACGCGTTTGCGTTTCCGCATCGTCGATATCACAACTCTGAACACGCCCAATCCGGGTGGCGCTCAAGCTGATTTAAGATTGCTCACCTCTGGAGATCTTGCAGTCAATACCAGTCTGGGCAGTCTCACCGTGCGGGGTACAGTGATCGATATACCACCCAGTGTCGCCAGTCAGGGCGGTGGCTTACATGCGAGTGCGGTGACCACCTTGCCCGGACTCCTTCAGCCGGGTGCAACGGTCGATGTGAGATTCTTGTTAGGTGTTCAGGCGGGCGGGAGCTTCCGATTTTTGGTGAACGTTGAAGCCTTACCAGGACCGGCGGGAACTCCGAACTCGAAGCGAAGCAGTAGTCAGAAGACATTGGACGGTAGACAGTAGTTGGGAGCTCATTATGAAAATTCTGTTGGCTGTGGTTATGGGTCTCTATCTCGGCGGTGGTGTGCTCGCTCAGACTTCCGGCGAGGAGGAGCAAGCGCGTCGCGCGGTGCAATCATTCTACGACGCATTCAACTCGCATGACTTCCGGCGCGTGGCGGAGTTCACAACCGAGGATTGGACGCACATCAATCCGCTCGGCGGGTGGACGCGCGGACGGAAGGCCGTCCTCAAAGAACTGGAGGAAGTTCACTCCACGTTCCTGAAGGGCGTCACCGATACCGTCGAAGAAGTGTCGGTACGCTTCGCCACCCCAGATGTGGCGGTGGTAACGGTGCCCAGCAAGATCAGCAATTACACCACTCCCGACGGAGTGAAGCACGAAAATGAGCGGCTAATCAGGACGTTCGTTGTGGTGAAGCGGAGCGGCAAGTGGCTAATCATGCAGGACCAAAACACCATTAGACGCGGTTGATGCACCCGGCTGGGTTTTATCGAGGCTCGTTGGGACTGAAACTACAGCCAAGGCCTACTGTCTACTGCCTGTTGTCTTCTGCCTACCGTCTACTGCCTACTTTCTACTTTGTTTGGAGCGGGCGACGAGGCTCGAACTCGCAACTTTCAGCTTGGGAAGCTGACACTCTACCATTGAGTTACGCCCGCACTGGGAATGATGAATTCGGAATTAATGATGAATTAAATACGTCAGTCATCAGTCGAAACAATAATTAGATGCAACTGTGCTGTCAATCATCCACCTACTGCCTACTGCCTACTGCCTACTGACTCCTGACTTCTGCCTACCGCCTTCATCCCTTCAGATACTTCTCTGTGACATCCGCCCAGCGGCCCTGGGACTTTAAAATTATTTCCACCACCTCGCGCACCGCGCCAAAACCACCAGCGGCCCGAGTGACCAGGTGGGCCACCGAACGAGTTTCCTCTGTTGCATTCGCCACGGCAACGGCCAGTTCAGCGCGCAACAGCAAAGGAATATCGTTTAAGTCGTCCCCAATGTATGCCACTTCCGAGTCATCAATTGCGGCTTCCTTTAGCAACTCCTCGAAGCTGCTCAGCTTGTTATCAACACCTTGCCGGACAAATTCAATCTTCAAATCGCGTGCGCGTCGCTCAACGACAGTCGAGCTGCGCCCGGAAATGATCCCCGATCTCAGCCCGGCGCGATGCCAAAGCTCCAGACCCAAACCATCATGAGCATGAAATCCCTTGTGCTCGTCGCCATTCTCGAGTAGCCAAAACCTGCCGTCGGTCAGCACACCATCACAATCCATCAGCAGCAGCTTGATGTGAACAGCGCGTCTCTCGATCACAGAAAGGTCTGGCATTTATCCCTAAGTGATACTAAGCGAGGCTATCTGACTTCGAACAACTCAATTCCGGCAAGTTTCCACCCGTCACCCAGACGAGCAAGCATCAGCACTGCTGTTCCCGAACGCTCCTGGCCCAACTGTTTGGCGTTGATGCTGACGTCGACTGCCATCAGGTTTGCATCCAGTAGCTCAGTGCGAAGCACTCTCGTTTGCCAAACTTCCGGTTGGCTGCCAATGATGCCGCCGACAAAGCGAACGAGTTCGCCGGGGACAATCCTGGATTCGATTTCAACCTTTTTCCCGCTCACGATTGCCTGATCGAGTTGCTTTACGAAAGCGCGGGCGGATTCATCAATCGCCGGTGGCGTAGCAGTTTCGGCACTAATTCGGGCGGACCGTGCAGCTAACGAAGATGCATACTCGGCATCGGCACGCACGCCTTCGCTAAAACGTTTCGCCGCTTCTCCTGCCTGACCGCGCTTAAGTTGAATTTCGCCGAGTCCGATTGCGCCCCACGCGAGGGTGCTCGGCGTCGGTAGCGGGTCTTCCAGGGCTGAGCGAAAAAGCTTTTCCGCTTCATCGGTCTTGTTTTGCGCCAGCAGCGCGCGCGCAAGAATGATGCGCGCCTCTTGCAATCCAGGCTCGCGGGCCAGCAGTTCGCGCGCGGCCGTTTCTGACTTGACGAAATCCTGTGCTCCCAGGAACCGCGAAGCCTCTGCAAGCATTTCAGAAGCGGAACGGAGCCTGGGCATCACATCGTTTGTGTAATCGGTTTGCGGATAGAACTTTTCGGGATCTACTTCAACTCGCACAATCCGGTTGGTGGTCTTGAATCTTGCTTCACCAAAACTGTGGGCCAGCACATTAGCTTCAGCCGATAGTTGCTCGCCGCGATCGGTTATCGCAATTGCCGTAACCGTTACCTCTGTTGAACCATCATTGCGCAAGGCTGAAACCCATTCGGCCCCACGTTGCTGCGGCAAGCCAACCATTAAGTCCAAATCTGTAACGCTGTCCAGTTGGTAGTCGAGAAGCGTCTTGATCGAGTCGCCTCCCTTCCCGGCAAGATCCTTACGTAGAGCCGCCAGCGTCATATCGCCGCCCTTCGCTGCTTGCAGGACTGCGCGGATACTGCTGATGAAGGCATCACGTCCCAGACGTCGATCAACGAGACGCCAGACAAGCGCGCCTTTGTTGGGGACAGTATTGTAGTAAGTGTCGTCGAGCGGCGTTATCTGCGAAAGCGGGCCATCACGTTTCGCGATCGGTAGGTAAGCGAGGCGAGAACGCAATACTTCAGCGGCCGCGGCTTCTCTGCCAAGTTGCTTTTCCACAAAAAGCATCGCCAGATAATGAACCAGACCTTCACGCACTACGCCGCTGCCCTCGCCGCGCAATGCCGTCTGTCCGCCGATCCAAAGGCGGACAACTGCTTCGGAAATCTGCCGTGCCGCCGTCGAATCGATCTTGCTGCGGCGGAAAGTGCCAGCGTCCAGCAATACGGTGCCGCCATCCGTGAAGCCCGCGCCGCGTTGCACTGCGACTAATCGGAGGGGAGCGGCTGGTGCTGGTCCAAATAGTCCCGAAAAGTAAGCACGTGCGTTGCCGGCCAATGCAATCAACTGCTCCGCCTGCCGTTTCTCATCCGGACCCGCGCCTTTGGGAATAAACGCGGTAATGGATTTGTTGTCGCCTGCCCCCTCTAACCTGTCCCAATCTCCCTGCACAAAAAATGGTTGACCGTGAAGCTCTTGTTCGAAAACGCGCCCGCCGCCGCCTTCCTTTTCAACTCCGGATGACACCACGTTCGCCACATTCACCGAGATGCGAAACGGAGCCGTGTCGGCGCCACGCACCGTGTAGGGAGTGTTGGGAATGGGATACCAAAATGCACCCGGCAGGAATTGAGAGGCGATTGGCGAAATGGCGGCCATTCCGGAGTTTGCTTCTACCGGTACGCTATAAGCAATGTTCACAGTGATCGCCGCGCCTGGGGCAACAGCCGGAGTGAGTGTCGCAGTTACTCGCAGCAGAGTCCCTCGCGTTTCCGACATCGAACGAAAGTTAGCGGTTGCTCCATTGACCTCAACCGTGCGCATCGTCGCCTTCGGGTTAAGTCTGAAAGTGAAACTATTTCCCGGTCCATTGCCGGCGTTGCGTGCTTTCAGAATGGCAACCACACTAAGCTCCCGTTCCGCCTGGCGCACGTTAGCGTTGAGATCAAAGTGCGTGACCTGCCAGGCCGCGCGAACTTCTTCCTGAGCGTTGGTTGCTGACCAGCAAGATAAAAAGACGAAGATAGCGAGCGCAAAAACCGCGAACCTTTTCATAGCTGAGCGAATCATTCCTTATTGTTGATTTACTTTGCTGGGGATGTTCGAACTAACGTGTGAATATCGCGCAGAATATTTAACAGCGACTGCATGCGTTCGAGCGGCAAGGCGTTCGGACCATCGGAGAGTGCCTGTTCAGGGTGATCGTGTACTTCCATGAACACCGCATCAACACCGGTAGCAACGCCAGCACGCGCGAGCGGTTCGATGTACTCGGGCTGTCCTCCCGTTGCATGACCAAGGCCGCCAGGTAATTGCAGCGAATGCGTAACGTCAAAGACGATCGGCACGCCAAACTGTCTCATGATCGCAAAGGAACGCATGTCTACGACTAGATTGTTGTAGCCGAAGCTCACGCCGCGTTCGGTCAGCATGATCTTTTCGCAGCCGGCCGTCCTCGCCTTGTCGACGATGTTGCGAGCGTCGGCGGGCGCCAGAAACTGCCCCTTTTTCACATTTACAGCGCGTCCCGATTGGGCAGCGGCCACAATCAAATCCGTTTGTCGCGACAGGAATGCGGGAATTTGCAGGACGTCCGCCACCTCAGCGACCGGTTTGATTTGTGACACGTCATGAACATCCGTCAACACGGGAACTCCAACTTCGTCTTTCACGCGACGCAGAACATCGAGGCCGGCTTCCATCCCGAGGCCGCGAAAACTTTGCACCGAAGAACGATTGGCCTTGTCGAAAGACGACTTGTAGACGAAATCAAGTCCAGCCTGGCGCGCGCGCTGCGCACACTCCTGGGCCATCATCAGAGCGTGCTCGGCTGATTCGATCACGCAGGGGCCGGCGATGATCGTCAAACGTCCATCACCAAAGGTGGCGTTGCCAACCTGAAACGATTTCGTTGTCACGTTTTGGATTTAACCCTAATCGGATTCTTTGGGCAACTGAGTTAGAAGGGCTTCTTCAATATACGACCCATTTTCTTCAACGCTGATTCTACCTTGTTGTCCTTCTTCTTGTTCGCGTTTACGGGCGTTCTAGCTGGTGACGGTTTCGGACTCGGCGCCGGAGTTGGCGTCGGTGTCGCTTCGGGTGTTGGAGTCGGCGTCGGAGCAACGATTGCCTGCTCTGCCGCAGGCGCCGTTCGCCAGGCCCGCAATGTGAAGAAGCCCACCGCGGCAACCGCCGCAAGCACCAGAATCACGCCCAGTAAGGCAGTCGGTTTTTGACGGGCCCGGTCGAAGGTTTGTCCCAACTGCACACTAACTCGCGGGAAAGAATATCCCGTTTGACTGTCCGCGGGGGCGGGGCTTCCCCCCACCGCGGCGGGACGCGGTTCTCGAATGACCGTTAGCTCGTTGGCACTGGAAGTTGCCGCGCGATTTTCTCTTAGTCGTGCGAGATCAATTAAGAGTCGTCCTGAAGGCGACTGCTTGCCCACATCGCGGAGCGATTGTAAATCGGGACCGCTGGTAGTTGCCCCATGCTCCAAACCCAATCGTTCCGCCGTAGCCAGTAGTTCGCGACGAAATTCAGCCGCATCCGCAGGACGATTCTCAGGTGCTTTCTCGAGCGCATGAAGCACAATCGCTTCCAGCGACTCAGGAATTGAAGCGACAAACTCGCGCGGCGAACGAGGCACTTCGGAAGTGTGTTTCATCGCGATAGCTAAGGGCGTCGATCCGGAAAATGGCACCATACCCGTCAGCATTTCATAAAGAATCACACCAAGACCGTAGACGTCGGATGCTGGTGTCAGCTCGGCACCATCGCATTGTTCAGGAGACATGTAGCGGGGCGTTCCGATCATCGCGCCCACTTGAGTCAGCGTGTGTGCTTCGTCTTCCTCGAGAGTTTCGGCGGCAAGTTTGGCAATTCCAAAGTCGAGCACCTTTACCACCGCCGGTATTTCCGAATTGTGCACGATGAAAATGTTGGCTGGTTTGAGATCGCGATGAATTACTCCGGCTTCATGAGCGGCAGCTACGGCGGCAGACGTTTGCAGCATTAACGCGACGGCGCGGGCTGTGTCGAGCGGGGCTTCCTTCGCGAGCACATCACGAAGCGTGCGGCCCTCCAGCAACTCCATCACGATATAAACATAGCCATCTGCTGTTTGCCCAAAATCGGTGACGGCGACGGCGTTTTGATGTTGCAGTCGGCCAGCGGCTTTTGCTTCGCGACGAAACCGCATCTGCGCCGCCTCGTCCTCGACAAACCGTTGGCTCAGAACCTTAACCGCGACTGCCCGATCAATTAGCAGATGCCGGGCGCGGTACACCGTACCCATGCCGCCGATTCCCAGACGGGCTTCGATCCGGTACTTATCATCGAGCGTGTGCCCAATGAGTGGATCTACACGAACGTTAGACGCAATGGTCGCATCAGCCTGGAGCGGTGCGCCGTCATCTGGACACACCTGCACCTCCGCTGAGAATTGCCGACCACATATTGGGCAATGGAGCATATGATCTCGTGGGGAACGTTGAGCTCAACGATTATCCCGCAAAACGTTGTGAGATGCACCTAGGCGAGAAACAGGGTACTGATGCAGTTTGACAATCCTCGAACGAACGGACCCATGAGGTCAGTACCAGACACTCATCCAATGATCGTCAGCCAATAAGTCCAAACTGCATCAACACCAGAAACAGCAGGTCCGGCAAGCAAAATGTATGAAGTCTTTCAGGTAGAACCGCGGGCGTCTCGCCCGGCTATGAGCGCCGAGCGCGAACAACTGCGGTCCATTGCGGGCGGGACGCCTGCGATCCGATTGGCGTCGTCGTTGGTTTAGTCGGCAGAGGTAACCGTGACGCGCTCGTGAACAATCGGTTCGGCCTCGCCGTTCTTGTCCATCGATGTTTCATTTTGCAAACGATTCTCATACGCCGCCCGCACGAACGATGAAAACAACGGATGAGCATCGAGGGGCTTGGATTTATAC
>JBAPXA010000219.1:0-9704 GCA_049283975.1 Pyrinomonadaceae bacterium
ACATCGACAAGGTAATCCTCGTGGGTGGTCAAACGCGTTCGCCGATTGTGGAGCGCACGGTTGAGAAAATCTTCGGCAAAAAACCTTCGGCGGAAATCAATCCTGACGAAGTGGTGGCGATGGGTGCCGCAATCCAGGGCGGGGTGCTGACCGGCGATATTAAGGACATTGTGTTGCTTGATGTCCTGCCCCTGAGCCTGGGACTAGAAACCAGGGGCGGACTTTTCACCAAAATCATTGAGCGCAACTCGACGATCCCGCTGCGCAACAGCCTGACGTTTACAACCGTAATCGACAACCAGGCATCTGTTGAGATTCACGTTTTGCAGGGTGAACGCGAGATTGCAGCGGGCAATCGCTCGCTCGGAAAGTTTGAACTGGTGGGCATTCCAGCAAGTCCGCGCGGTGTGCCTCAGATTGAAGTTTCCTTCGAAGTTGATGCAAACGGCATCGTGTCGGTGTCGGCGCAGGATAAAGCCACTGGACGCGAGCAGCAGATGCGCATCACTCCAACCTCCGGATTGGCGCCTGATGAGATTGACCGCTTGATTGGTGAAGCTGAAAACTATGCCGAAGCCGATCGGCAAACAAAAGAACGGGCGGTGCTGCACAACAAGCTGGATTCACTTTTACGCAACACACAGAAGTCGTTTACCAAATTTGGCGGATTGCTTTCGGAGAACGACCAGGATATTGCCGAACGTATCTTTGCCGAAGCGGAAGAGGCCGTGAAGAGTGGGGATCCGGAAGCTGTGGATAAGACCCTCACCGGATTGGAGCGGATTGCCGGACAGCTCACAACAGCAATGATGAACCCTCTTAATGAACCAGTCGTAGAGGAAGCCGAATAGTTTTTCCAGTTAGTCCTAATCTAAGAAAAGAATTAGAGGTCGATCAATAAAACAGAATGGATAAGCGTGATTATTACGAGGTACTGGAAGTCGCCCGCGCGGCGAGTGATCAGGAACTAAAAAGTGCGTACCGCAAGCTGGCAATGCGTTATCACCCTGATAAGAACCCGGGAGACGCCAGCGCTGAAGAAAAGTTTAAAGAGGCTGCGGAAGCCTATGCCGTACTGTCCGATGGTGAACAGCGGCGGCGTTATGACAGGTTCGGTCACGCTGGAGTTTCCAGCACAGCGGGAGCCAGTTGGGGCGCACCCGGCTTCGGTGGTATCGAAGACATTCTCGGCGACCTGTTTGGTTTCGGAGATGTATTTGGCGGATCGCGTTCTGGTTCCCGTCGTTCAGCGGCACAACGTGGCGCCGATTTGCGTTACGACCTTGAGATCACCTTAGAGGATGCCGCGAACGGTATGACGGCAAACCTGCGCATCCCGCGTCTCGAAACCTGTGAGACTTGTAAAGGTTCCGGTGCAGCCGCCGGTACTCAGCCCGAAGCTTGTACCACTTGCAACGGCAGCGGTCAGATGCGTTTTCAGCAGGGCTTCTTCTCAGTGGCTCGCACCTGCCACGCTTGTCGCGGTGTGGGCAAGGTAATTAAGTCGCCCTGCAAAGACTGTCGTGGTGCCGGACGCGTCGAGCGTGATAAGCAGATGGAGGTGAAGATTCCGGCTGGCGTCGAAACTGGTTCGCGTCTGCGAGTTCAGGGCGAAGGCGAGTCGGGTATTAGCGGCGGTGCCTCCGGTGATCTTTACGTGGTGATTCATGTAGCGGAGCACGAACACTTCGAGCGCCAGGGAAGTAATCTCTACGCTGCCGTTCCTATTACTTTTGCCCAGGCAGCACTGGGCGCGGACATCGCAGTACGAACTCTCGACGCTGAAGATAAGGTGAAAATCCCGGTCGGCACGCAGACGGGCACCGTCTTTCGCCTAAAAGAAAAAGGAATGCCCGTGCTTGGTGGCCGGGGACGCGGCGATCTGTTTGTTTCAGTGACGGTGGTAACGCCTACCTCGTTAACGCGTGAGCAACGAAAACTGTTGGAGCAATTAGCAACAGTCGAGAACAAGGATTTAGAAGACAAGGGTTTGGTCGACAAAGTTCGCGATATTTTCGGCTAGAGCCGCGGAGTTGTTATGACTAACATTCCCCCTCCTCTGCGACGCCTAATGAGCGTTGCCGCTCTTGTCATTGCCTGCACCGGCGCCGTTCTGGCGCAAGATGTTTCCGAAGCAGTTAGACGCTGGGAAGATTTCGATTTTGCAAAAGACAAGATCGTGGCGTCGCAAATTGCCAACCTTCCCCTGGAAGATTTGCAATTGCTGCGTGGGATCGTTTTTGGAAAACACGGTCGCGTTTTCAAGGATCCGGCGATCAAGAACTACCTGAAGGACCGCCCCTGGTATCAGGCTAACCCCGACTTCAAGAATTCCATGCTCAACCAGATCGAGGTGCGAAATCTCGATGTGATTCGCGATGCCGAGGCGGGGAAGCACGAGTTCCTGCAACCGGGAGACATGCGTTACTGGCGTTCCCGGGCCTTGCCACGGCGCAAGCTGGGACAACACACGTCAGCCGAATGGTTGGTGTTGCGTGCGGAAGTTGAGGCTATTCATGGCAAGCGTTTTGACGATCAGCCCTGGTTGCAGCAGTACTTCGATGAGCGCTACTGGTACAAGTCCAGCGACCGCTACGACTCCAAGCTCCTGACTCAGGCAGAGCGCAAGAACCTGCAAGCGATTGCTACGGCAGGATCGAAACAACGCCGGCTGGCAATTTCACCCGGCGACATGGAGCTGTTTGAGAACAAGCTCATTACAGAACACATGCTTAAGGGACTCAGTCTTCACGAACTGCGTCTCCTTCGTAATGAGATTTATGCGCGCCACGGTCGGCCGTTCCGGGCCGCCTGGTTGCAGCAGTATTTTTGGAGCCAGCCCTGGTATGATCAGAAAGAGGATTTTCAAGACGAACAAGTTTCTGGTACCGACAAGTTGAACGTGGAAACCATCGTGCGCTACGAGGATCGCCTGCACGATGAGCTGGGCAAGAAACCATTGACGAGCAGCATGCTGGCCGGGTTGTTTGTCGAGGACGTTGAAAAGATGCGGCAAGAGATTTACGCGCGCCGCGGCAAGGTCTTCAAGGAGCCCTGGCTACAGTCATACTTTGCAAGCTTCGATTGGTATAAACCTAACCCGGATTTCAATGACAGCATGCTGACGGCCATTGAGCGGCAAAACCTCGCCAGCCTCGTAGCCTACGCGAAAAAGGCGGCCAGCGTTTTGGACGCCGTCGAGGGTTGATAAGGCCAACCCGGTCTCGCGTGACGAGACGAAAGACAGCAGGCAGTAGACAGTAGAAAGTAGGCAGTAGCGGCTCGGCCGCTTTCCGGGCGGTAAGGCTTGCCTTACCGATAGCTTGAAGAAAAATGCGCGAGGCTTGCCTCGCGCATTCTTGTTTCAGGGCTCACTGCAACTTAACCGCAGATGGCATTAGTCAGCCGTGTGACCTGACTACTCCGTTACGGTTTTCCCTTGCCCTTGCCTCTGCCGGGATTTCCAGCGGACTGCTCTTGCTGCGCTGGAGGTCCCTGCTGCTTCCGCTGTCCTTGCCCCTGCGACTGCGCTTGCGGCTGCGGTTGCTGGCGCTGCGGGGGTCCCAACTTAGGCTCGCGGCGTTCCACCTTCTGCACCGCTTGCGGTCTTTCAGGCTGTCGCATTGGCATCAGTACCTGTCGCTGACGCTGCAATGGTGCCACCTGGCTTTGGTTCTGCCGAGGAGGCTGGCGCTGTTCTTGGCGCTGCTTGATTTGTTGGCTGCGCTGCGTTGCCGCCTGCTGATTGGCGACACGCCGAACCTCATTTTCGCGCCGCGCATTCTCTACTTGCTGTCTGCGCACCGCGTCTCGCTGTTGCTGCAACTGTTCACGGGCCAGGCTTTCCTGGGAACGACGAACCTCGGCTTCCTGCCTGCGGCTCTGTTGCGCCTGCTCGCGTTCCACGCGTTGCAGTTCCTGCTGGGCTCCTCTTTCCATGCGCCGATCGGTTTCTGCGATGTGCACTTTACGATCGATGCTCCGGAAATTCTGGCGGTCATCACGCACCTTAAGGTTCTGGCTACGAGCCTTATCGGGAACCGTTTGAATTCGTAGGACCTTCGCCAGATCTTTCTGGGCCACCGTTGAAGCCGGGATGCCACTCGTTATTACCTGGCGATCGATGAACCGCTTCGCTATCCCCGGCGGCAGGTCGATCTTGCCGCGACCCCACGCGGAATGAATGAAGGCGTTGCGCAACGGTGCCACTGTCAGCGGGTCATAAACGAGACGAGATCCGGCCAGCGCCTGCTTGTCGAGCTTACGCACCGAGCGATAGTCGATCACATCGCCAAACCGGTTCACGGGCACAACGGTGACCGCGTTCGGCACATAGTAGTTAACTATCTCCTGAGTAATGACCGGCGTTCCGTATACGTATTGCGGCTGCCAGTTTGCGTCGTAGTAGTGCAAGGCGTAAGGATCGCCTGGGCCCAAAGGCACCCAGCCAATCATGTCGGATTGCGTCGGAACAAAAGCGACCAGAGCCGGGGAATAGTTCGGATTAGTGTTTACTGAATCCGGTACCCAGTACCACTGTCCGCCCACATTTATCCAGCGCCCGTAGTGATAAGGGGCGTAACCCCAGGGCTCACTGGATACCCAAGTGGGACCATAGGGGTAATCGTTGATCCAAGAACCTGATTGATAAGGCGCCCATGCGGTCTCAACTCGCGGTCGCCATGAGTAACCGTAGTCGTCGAGACTTACCCAGTCGCCGTAATAGTCGAGGTCATACAAACCAGGAATTGAGTTTGACGCATATTGATAGGAAGAATACTGACGATAGGGATCGTAGTAATAAGGATCGCTCAGATAGGCGTCGTAGCTGTTATACCTGCCGTCATATTGATTTGGATAACGCTGCCGGTAGTAATCATCAACAAAGTACCCGGCGTCGTCCGGCTGCAAGCGCGAGAGAACAACTTCAGCGGCGGTCTGGCCCAGGAGAGTAAGAATCTCTCCCTTGCCGACGCGACCACTGCCGCCGAGTCCCACGACCTGCGCCAACCCACTCAGCACCGAAACCATGGCGCCGCCGTTATCGTCCAGGCCCACCTGATAAAGACCGGGCTGTTCCAGGTCCACTGCGCCATAAGGCGTCCCTACCTCGAAGACATCGCCCGGTGCCAGGTAACCAAGATCAAAAATCGCGTTGCCGTCGCGTAAAGCGAGTTGGGTGCGACGATCTTCCAGAGCTAAGACGTCAAGTGATGTGTTCGGATCGAGCGTGGCAAAATTTCTACCGGTGAAGGCGAGGGACGTGCGCGCGCCGTCACGAGTATAAATTCGATCCCCAACCGAAACCGGTGTGTTGGGCACTGCCTGCACCCAATCCGTCTCGGAGGCCGACAAACTTTTGTTCAGTGCCACCTGCCCTTCAACGCGTTCGATTCGTGCTGCGTTGGGAAGCGCCTCCGCCAGCACGCGGGTCTCGTGGTTCTTCCACAGCACTACAGCGCCTGCGCCGAGCACGGCGCAAATAATTGCAACAATTGTTAAGTGTGGCCAAACCTTTATGTCTTTCATAAATCGTATCTCCTGATTCGTTCGCATTCACAGTAGTTTTCATAAGGAAGTTGGCAAGCAGTATGCCGTGCGGGAAGTTGTTGAGTTGTGAAGAACAATCAGTAAATGCGGACACGATAGCGGGGAAAAACCAACCCATATGGAGACGATTGCAGAAACATTGCGAGGCTATGAATTTTTAGAACGATGCAGCAGGGTTCGAAAACCGTCTCAAGTCTCGGACGAAAGTCTCACGTCTCAAGTTGAAAACGCACTTGATGATGAAGAAAAGTAAGATCTTGATGAATGGCGTCAGATTGTGTTGAGGCTTTGAGACCTGGGACCAGAGACTTGAGACCAGTGACTTGAGACCAGTGACTTGAGACCTGAGACTTGAGACCTGAGACTTGAGACCTGAGACTTGAAACCTGAAACCTGAAACTTTTTAGAGCCGGTACCGGGCGCCCGCGCGTCGCCGAGCCTCGTCTTCAAGACCAATGTTTTGCAGTCGCAGACTCACATCTGCATTGAGATCAAGATCGTCACATTGGCCGGCGCGCAGCTTAACGTCACCCGCTGCCGCGATCATCGCTGCGTTATCAGTCGAGAGGTGTCGTGAGGGAAAATAAACGGAAACGCCAGCGTGGCTCGCCGCTGCTTCTGCTGCGGCGCGCAATGCTTGATTGCAAGCCACCCCGCCCGACACGATCCAGGTTTTAGCGGGAGTTTCACCAGCCACTCGCGCGAGTGTGCCTACGAGCGAACGCACCACCACACTTTGAAAACTTGCCGCCAGATCCTTCATTGCTCCCGACGGTTCATCGTTGCCATTCACCGGCCGCAAGCCAGTTTCTCGTACGTGCTTGGTGATGGCTGTCTTTAGGCCACTGAAACTAAAATCCGGCAGCCCATCGCCCATGCGTGGCACCGCAAGTTTCACCGCCCGCGGGTTCCCCTCGCGTGCGAGTCGCTCAATGATAGGACCGCCGGGATAGCCGAGACCGAGTAAGCGCGCGACTTTATCGAACGCCTCTCCAGCAGCATCGTCCCGCGTGCGCGCCAGCACGCGATACTTTCCGGGCTCAGGCAGATGAAAGATATTCGTGTGGCCGCCGGAAACGACAAGGGCCAGGGCCGGATATTCGACTGGAGGATTTTCGAAGGCGACAGAATAGATGTGTCCTTCGATATGGTTTACACCGACAAACGGTTTGTTAAGAGCGAAGGCCATCGCCTTGGCATAGGAAACTCCGACTACGAGTGAACCGACCAGGCCCGGACCGGCCGTAACCGCAATGCCGTCGATCGCCTGCTTCTCGAGTCCCGCGCGCGAAAAGGCTTCGTTGACGATGGGAACAATCTTGTCGAGGTGTTCGCGCGACGCGAGCTCTGGAACCACGCCGCCGAAGCGCTTGTGAATATCAATCTGCGAAGAAATAACGGAAGAGATGATCTCACGGCCATCGCGTACGATTGCAGCCGCGGTTTCATCACAAGACGTTTCGATGCCCAAAACAAGCATAGAGGGATTCTAGCATTGCCGATTGACGATTGCGGATTTCAGATTGGCTTCTTTCGTTACGAGTCAATTGGCAATCGGCAATGCGTCGGAACGTTCATAAAAACTAAGAGCCGAATCACCTTGTTTGAGGATTCGCTGACGCTTAATGACTCCCAGCTCGTCGGGTAGCGCCTTCTTGTGGTGGTGTTCGACGATCAGCAGCCCCGTTTCGACGAGCGGGCTTTCAATTTCAGAGGCGAAGCGATCCAGCACGTTGAGATAGTCGTCTGCATAAGGCGGATCGAAGAACACGATGTCCCAACTTCCCCCGTTTCGCTTTGCCGAGCCGCGGAGAAACTCAGATGCTTCAGCCGGAACCACGGAATACTCCGCAGCCGCAATCCGGCACAACTCCAGATTCGATGCTATCAGCGCGCACATCTTTCGCGAGCGATCAACAAAGGTTACATGCGTCGCTTCACGCGAAAGCGCCTCAATGCCAACGGCTCCTGAGCCCGCACAAAGATCCAGAAAACGCGCTCCTGCGATGCGCGGCGCAATCACGTTGAAGAGCGTTTCTCGCAAGCGGTCCGATGTGGGCCGCACCTGAAGCGAAGGTGGGCTCTTCAGATTTCGACCTCGATACTTTCCCGCGATCACCCTCATTAACTAAACGTTATCCCACAGCTGCCAATCCGAATCTCTTGTCACTCTGCACCCGTTGGATCATTCTCTTGGTTTCTACCGAGCGTTCGCGCCGAGCGAGGTAGAATTCAGCCTCCTTGCGTGCCTGTTCCAGGATTAGTTGGTCGCGAACGAGATTAGCGACACGAAACTCAGGCAGGCCCGATTGTTTGGTGCCCAGTAACTCGCCAGCGCCGCGAATCTCCAAATCCTTTTCGGCGATCAGGAATCCATCCCCCGTTTGTTCCATGATTCCCAGGCGTTCCATAGCCACCGCGGTCTTTTTGTCGGCCGTCAGCAGCAGGCAATAGCTTTTTTCGGCGCCGCGACCGACACGACCACGTAGTTGATGCAGCTGCGACAAGCCGAATCGTTCGGCGTGTTCCACAACCATCACGGAAGCATTTGGCACATCGACTCCGACCTCGATCACCGTTGTAGAAACCAGAATTTGAATCTCGCCGGCGACAAAGCCCTTCATTACTTCGTCTTTGTCGGACGCCTTCATCTTTCCGTGAATCAACCCGACGCGATACTTCGGAAACACGACATCCCTTAAGTATTCAAACCTTCTGGTGGCATCGCGCAAATCAATCTTCTCTGACTCCTCAACGAGTGGGTAGACGACATACACCTGTCGGCCCGCCCTGATTTCGCGCGTCAGCAGACGCTTAACCTCGAGCCGTTGATCTTCGCCCAGCACTTTCGTTTCGATTGGAGTCCGCCCCGGGGGCAATTCATCGATCACCGAAACATCGAGGTCGCCATAGACTGTCATGGCGAGCGAGCGAGGGATCGGGGTGGCCGTCATCACCAGCACGTCGGGATTTAGGCCGCGCGCGCGCAACTCTGCGCGCTGCATCACACCGAAGCGATGCTGTTCGTCAATTACGGCAAGCGCAAGTTTCTTGAACGAGACCGCTTCCTGCACAAGCGCGTGAGTTCCAATGCAGGCGTGAATCTCTCCGGCGGCGAGCTCGGCCTGCAATAGCCTCTTCTCGGCGGTCTTGAGCGAACCGGTCAAGAGTTCAATGCGGTAAGGCGTGGGCGCCAACAGCTTTTTGATATTTCGCGCATGTTGCTCGGCAAGAATCTCTGTGGGAACCATCAGCGCCGTTTGATAACCGCTCTCCATCGTCGCGAGCATCGTGATAACTGCGACGATGGTTTTGCCGCTGCCGACATCACCCTGAAGCAGTCGATTCATAGGAGCTGTGGATTGAACGTCGGCAAATATTTGCTTTACTACACGTCGCTGGGCGTTGGTT
Organism: Pyrinomonadaceae bacterium; assembly: GCA_049283975.1. Classification (GTDB taxonomy): domain Bacteria; phylum Acidobacteriota; class Blastocatellia; order Pyrinomonadales; family Pyrinomonadaceae; genus PSRF01. Next base: position 8,962 of record JBAPXA010000219.1, read on the forward strand.
AGTTTGAATGGCAGTACCGAAGCGATGCGAGTCTTGACGGCGGCGTCGATTCGGATGGTGGCAGCCTTCTGCTCCTTCACGCGCCGGCCACGCTTCAAAGCAATTCCTAAAGCGAGCCAAAAAAAATCTTCAAAGATGAGACGACGATGCGCCGCACTGCGAGCCGACTGGTAATCATTGAGCTCGGCCTCCTCTGCTGGGAAGTGCACTTCGCGCAGGGCAGCCGCGCGGCCGATCAACTTCTGTCGTTGGCGCAGCTCGGCCGGAAGTGTTTCCTTAATCTCTTTCCCGGGAATTGATTCGAGCAGATCGTGGATGATCTCGCGCAGACGCTTGGAAGAAAGATCACCGAGCTTGCGATAGATGGGAACGCGCCGGCCAACGTGAATTGCCGCAAAGCTGGGATCGTCTAGCTCCTCTGTATCGCTCTTATTTTCGCTGGCCGTGCCGACAACGTCGTCGTTCTCCAATACCGGCAGCATTTCAAGTTCGTCTGCGGGTTTGTGGAGGCGCAGGGCAAAAGTTCCGCGCCGCTCGTCCCATTCCCATTTGCCAAACGTGATGAAGCGCGCGCCCCGCGTAAGTCGTTTCGTGTAATAGTCGATGATGTCGCGAGCATGAGTGCCTGACACGAACCACCACACGACTACAGGGCGGCCGCTCTTTAGTTTGTCAGTGGCGGTAACCTGAAAAATGTAGAGTTTAGGCTTTCCCTGGGCTCGATGCTTGCCCACCTGGTAGCC